>NZ_PREY01000014.1:0-180386 GCF_002959955.1 Burkholderia sp. BE12
GCGCGGCATTGGGGCGGGCCGGGAGGCAAAGAATGGATTATAAAAAGAACCGGATACCAGCGGGGACGACAAAAGCCCGCGTGGAGCGACAAAAATTCACAAAAGAGATGCAATTTGTTGCAAATGTAATGCGCGCGTAATGTCTGCACATAGCAACCGTCGTTAGCATGCCGAGATGGCCAGTCGAGAATTCCCGCAAATCGTGAAACGCATCCTTATCGTGAAAGTGACGTCGCTCGGCGACGTCGTCCAGACGCTGCCCGTCGTCGCCGACCTGCATCGCGCCTTCCCCGGCGTGACGGTCGACTGGGCCGTGGACGAATCGTGCGCGGAGGTCGTACGCTGGCATCCGGGCGTGAGCGCCGTCCTGTGCGCGCCGCTGCGCCGCTTCAAGAAACTGCGCAATGCCGGCGACCTGAAGGCGATCTCGGCATCGATCGGTGCGTTGCGTGCGCATCGGTACGACGCGGTCATCGATCTGCACGGCGTCTACAAGAGCGCGATCATTGCGTCGCTGGCGCGTGCCGCGCGCCGCGTCGGCTACCAGACGCAGGATCTCGGCGAAACGGGCGCGCGCTTCGCGTATTCGCACCGTTTCGGCCCGCGGCCCGACTGCGATGCATGGCACGGGATGCGCGTGAGTGCCGGCGAAGCGCTCGGCTACGTGCCCGAAGGGCCTGCCACGTACGGCGTGGTCGCGCCGCAGGATGCGAGCCTGCCGGCCGCCGTGACCGACGGCGAGCCGTTCGTGCTGCTGTTCCATGCGACGTCCAATCCCGACAAGAAGTGGCCGGCCGAGCATTGGGCCGCCCTTGCCACGGAGATGATGGCGCGCGGCGTGCGCGTGCTGCTGCCGTGGGGATCGGCAGCCGAGCACGACGATGCGCGGGATATCGCCGCCCGTGCGCCGGGCGCGATCGTGTTACCGGCGATGACGGTGCGCGAGCTCGGTGCGGCGCTCGGGCGGGCCGCGCTCGTGGTGGGCGTCGATACGGGGTTCGTGCACATGGCGCACGCGCTGCAGCGGCCGACCGTGATGATTTTCGTCGCGACGTCGCGCCACCATTGCGGCATCGGCGGCGCACCGACTGCGCTGTCGATCGGCGAGCCGGGCGCGATGCCGACCGTCGACGAGGCGCTGGACGCGATCGATGCGGTTTGCCCGGCCTACGGCGCGTTGCGCGCGCGGCTGTCCGCCTGACGCGGCGCGGCGGCCGCGTTCAGGCCAGCAACACCTCGACCGTGACGACGGCGGCAATGGCCGCCAGATTCGCCAGCAGCGCCTCGAACACGAGGCCGCGCCAGGTCTTCGGCCGGAACCGCAGCGCGAGGAGTAGCGCGCCTCCCAGCGCGAGCGCGAGGATCAGGATGAGATCGGCATTGCCGAGGCGGATATTCATGGCGGCGGCTCCTGTCGGGGCGGGGTCCCCGGGCGCGCGACGGCGCGCCCAGAATCGAGTATAGAGAGCGCTCGCCGCCGTACAACCCGGGTCGCCCCGAAGGGTCAGACGAGCGACGCGTCGCGCGTTTCGCGCATCAGCAGTACGCCGATCAGGCTGATCGCCGCCGCAATCGACACATAGCCGCCGACCCACGACAGCCCGCCGCGCGCAACCAGCAGTTGCGCGATATACGGTGCGATCGACGCGCCGAGAATCCCGCCGAGGTTGTACGCGACGCCCGCGCCCGTATAGCGGACGTTGGTCGGGAACAATTCCGGCAGCAGAGCGCCCATCGGCGCGAACGTCACGCCCATCAGGAACAGCTCGATCGTCAGGAACAGCGCGACGAGCGGCATCGAGCCGCTGCCGAGCAGCGGTTCCATCGCGAACCCCGACAGCAGTGCCGCGATCGCGCCGGCGACCAGCACCGGCTTGCGCCCGAAGCGATCCGACGCCCATGCGGACAGCGGCGTCGCGAGGCCCATGAAGACGACCGCGAAACACAGCAGGCCGAGGAAGCTCTGGCGCGGAATATGCAGCGCCGACACGCCGTACGACAGCGAGAACACCGTCGAGATGTAGAACAGCGTGTAGCAGACGACCATCGCGAGCGCGCCGAGCAGCGTCGGCCGCCAGTGTTGCGTGACGAGCGTCGCAACCGGCACGCGCACGCGCTCGTTGCGGTCGAGGGCCGCCTGGAACGCGGGCGTTTCGGTGATCTTGAGCCGCACGTACAGGCCGAGCGCGACGAGCACCGCGCTGACGAGGAACGGAATGCGCCAGCCCCAGCTGCGGAACTGCTCGTCTGACAGCGACAGCGCGAGCGCGAAGAACAGGCCGTTCGACATCAGGAAGCCGACCGACGGCCCCAGTTGCGGGAACATCCCGAACCAGCCGCGCTTGCCCTGCGGCGCATGCTCGGTCGCGAGCAGTGCCGCGCCGCCCCATTCGCCGCCCAGGCCGATCCCCTGGCCGAAGCGCAGCACGCACAGCAGCACCGGCGCGAGCGCGCCGATCGCGTCGTAGCCGGGCACGAAGCCGATCGCGGTGGTGGATACACCCATCACGAGCAGCGATGCGACGAGCGTCGACTTGCGGCCGATACGGTCGCCGAAGTGCCCGAACAGGAACGAGCCGATCGGGCGCGCGATGAATGCGATGCCGAACGTGACGAACGCGGACAGCGCCTGTGCGGTCGCGGAGCCATGCGGGAAGAACACGGGGCCGATCACGAGCGCGGCGGCCGTCGCGTACACGTAGAAATCGTAGAACTCGATCGCGGTGCCGATGAAGCTCGCGAACACGATGCGCCGGTGGCTGACGGCGCCAGCCGAACCGGTTGCGTGTGCAACGGCCGGGGGGGATGCGGACATGGATGTCTCCGTTTTGTCGTTGGGGCGGTCGGCTGAGCGTGCGCTCGGGCAGGCGACTGCCTGCCGGCGCTGCCGAGCAGAGGATGATGCGGGTGACGCGGTGGCGGCGTGGACGCGCGCCGGGGCGCGGACGTCACCCGCCGGTCGACGATGGAGACGGGTACGTCGCCGCCGCCCGGTGCCGGCGTGGTCGGCTCGCTTGCCGGGTGGGGCGCGCGAACGCACGCGCGGCGGGATGGCCGCGCGAGTGCGGAAAATTATAGCCAGCGCAGCAGCCCACCGGCAATCGGGGCCGAGGCGGCGCGTCAATCGATCGATTGCGCCTGCGCGGAGGCGGTGCTCTGCAACTGGAAGTGGCCGTCGTCGTTGAAGAGCCAGCCTTCCATCAGTTCGAGCCGGCCGTTGCCGTCGAGCAGCCGCGACGGCGGCGCCGGCAGCGGAGCCGAGCGGCGCAGCGACGCGAGCGCGAGCGCTTCCGCTTCGCTGTCGCCGTTGCTGCGATAGACGGATGCGTTGATCACGCGGCCGCTGCCATCGACGGTGAAGGCCACGACGACGAGCGAACGCAGCATGGCCTGCGGTGTGCCGTGCAGCATGCCGGACGGATTGCGCTCGGCGACACGATGGGCGACCTCGACGCGATACTGGTCGAGGCTGCCGCTGCGTGTGACCGATGGAATCGTCAGGACCGAGCGTAGCGACGAAGGCGGTGTGATCGTGCACGCGGCAAGCAGGGCGACGGCGGCCAGCGTCGCAACACGCAGCCGGGCGACCCGCGGATGGAGAAGGGGGCGCATGAGGTGATGGCCAGGAGGGACGATAAAAAAATGATAGACGCACCGACGCGCGGCGATATGGGGAGAAACGCATAGCGAGCGGAACCGGTCGTTGCGATCGCTGATGACGAAGGCCGGGCGCCGCGTCGGGCAACGTGCGTCGTGCGTGTGCGTCGCGATGTGACGCGACATGTGACAGCGTCCACGGGCACGTGCGTGTTGCGAGATTGAAAACCACCGCACGCCGCGATCGTCCGACGGAGCGGCGCGGTCAGCCGTGCGGCAACCTCGGCTCGCCGCCCGCGCGATCGCAAGCGATGCGGGCCGGCCGCGTCAGAAGCCGTGCGTCACGAGCGACAGTACCGACAGGTCGGGGTGCGTGCCGTCGATGATGCTCTTGCCGATGTGCACGGCTTCGTGGGCGGCCTCGTCGATGCTCGCGAAGCTTTCCTCGCCGTCCGCATGGAACGGCACCGCATGGCCGGGCAACGCGGGATTCACGCCCGGATGGCATACGTAGCCGGTGTAGGTATAGCGCGTGTCGCTGCCGGGCATCGCGGCCGGCACGACATGGATCTCGAAGCCTTCGTAATCGACGTGGTCCGTCGCGGTCGACAGGTCGGTCATGGCGATCTCCGTGTGCCGCACGCAAGGGTGGCGCGTGCGGCATCGAATACGCGGCGGCGTTCGTGTCGCCGTGTTGAACGAATTCTAGGTGATCGAGCGGCCGGCCGGGAGGCTTCCGGCGCGGTGCGACGCAACGATGGGTTGCTGCCCGGGCCCGTGGCTCAGGTGCCGCGCGAGGTTGGGCACGACCGCGCGTGCCGTTTCGAAGGACGGGTTCGCGCGCTGCGCTGCGTCATTGTTTGCAGCGCGCGTCCTTGCGCTGCACGACGATGATCACCGGGTATTTCTGGCCGTGGTCGAGCTCCACGCGCGCCACGACGGTCAGCGTGGCGGGATCGGAATCGTCGTACACGCTGACCTGTTCGTTCCGGAGGTAGGTCACGCCGGTGCAGTTCGACGTGCGTCCGTCGTCGCCCACCTTGCACTGGAGGTCGTTGTCCTTCAGGTAGTTGTAGGGCGACGGGCTCGCGAGGTATTCGCTCAGGCCGCGCGGTGAGCCGCCGACGCCGGTCACATAGGCGATCGCGCACGATGCTTGGGCGTCGCTCCCGGAGGCGGTGTCGGCCGCTGCATGCGTGCTGACGGCAACCAGCAGCGCGGCGAGCGACGAGACGATGAATGGCTTCATGACGTGGAGTTCCCGTTTCGCGAATCGGAGCGCGGGATTGTAACGGCATCCGGCGGAGCGCGTCGGAACGTGCGGAGTGCACGCGTGCGGACAAACAAAAACCCCGTCATTCCGGGAATGGACGGGGCTGGGCGAACTTCCTGGCGGAAGCGGTGAGATTCGAACTCACGGACAGTTTCCCGTCGCTGGTTTTCAAGACCAGTGCCTTAAACCGCTCGGCCACGCTTCCACACGAGGCGGCATTGTAACCGAAATGCCGCCTCGTTCATTCGTTCAGTCGTCGCGCAGGAACAGTTCCTGCAGGTCGTTGAGGAAACGCTGGCCAAGCGGCGTCGGCGCGATCTGCGTGAAATCGCGCGTGATCAGTCCGCGCCGCTCCGCCTCCTTCAGCGCCGGCTCGATCGTGCTCATCGGCAGGCCCGTGCGTTCCGCGAAGCTGTGCACGGGGAAGCCCTCGACGAGCCGCAACGTGTTCAGCATGAATTCGAACGGCAGGTCGCGCGCGCCGACTTCACGCTCCTCCTGCACGGCCGTGCCGGCCTTCGCCTGCTCGATGAAGGTCGCCGGATGCTTGTAGCGGGCCTGCCGCAGGATCCGGTTCGGAAACGACAGCTTCGTGTGGGCGCCCGCACCGATCCCGAGATAGTCGCCGAAGCGCCAGTAATTCAGGTTGTGCTTGCACTGATGATTCGGCTTCGCGTACGCGGACACTTCGTAGCGCCCGTAGCCGGCTTCGGCCGTGCGCGCATGAATCCATTCCTGCATGTCGGCCGACGCGTCGTCGTCGGGGACGACCGGCGGGAACTTCGCGAACAGCGTATTCGGCTCGAGCGTCAGGTGATACAGCGACAGGTGCGGCGGCGCGAACGACAGCGCGGTCTCGATGTCGGTGCGGCATTCGTCGAGCGTCTGGTTCGGCAGCGCGAACATCAGGTCGAGGTTGAAGTTGTCGAAGTTCTTCGCGGCGATCTCGACGGCCGCGCGTGCCTGCGCGGTGTCGTGAATCCGGCCGAGCGCCTTCAGGTGCGCTTCGTTGAAGCTCTGGATGCCGACCGACAGGCGGTTCACGCCGCTTGCGCGGAACTGCGCGAACTTCGCGGCTTCGAACGTACCCGGATTCGCCTCGAGCGTGATCTCGGCATCGGCGTCGAGCGGCAGCAGCGCGCGCACGTCGGACAGCATCCGGTCGAGGCCGGCCGCCGACAGCAGGCTCGGCGTGCCGCCGCCGATGAACACGGTATGCACCTGCCGGCCCCACACGAGCGGGAGCGCCTGCTCGAGATCGGCGCGCAGCGCGTCGAGATATTCGGCTTCCGGAAACCGTTCGCCTTTCCATTCGTGCGAGTTGAAATCGCAGTACGGGCACTTGCGCACGCACCACGGGAAATGCACGTACAGCGCGAGCGGCGGCAACGACGTGAGGCGCACCTGGCCGGGCGACGTGAAGGTCGCGACGACGCGCGCGCCGGTTTCCGCGGCCTGGCTCATGTTATCTCCCGCGGCGAAGGGGTATCGGGTAGGGTCATGCTTCCTCCGCGAGCCGCGCGAGCAACGCCTTCAGCGCCAGCGCGCGATGGCTGTGCGCGTTCTTCACGGCCGGCTCGAGTTCGGCGGCCGTCGCGCCGAGCGACGGCAGGTAGAAATACGGGTCGTAGCCGAATCCGTGTTCGCCGCGCGGCGTATCGACGATCTCGCCGGCCCAGCGCCCTTCGGCGAACAGCGGTTCCGGATCGTCCGCATGGCGGACGAGCGCGAGCACGCAGCAGTAGTAGGCGCGCCGGTCGTCGACGCCGCGCAGTTGCTCGACGAGATACGCATTGTTCGCCGCGTCGCCCTTGTCGCGGCCCGCGCGCTGCGCATAGCGCGCCGAATAGACTCCGGGCGCGCCGCGCAGCACACGCACGCACAGGCCGGAATCGTCCGCGATCGCCGGCAGTCCGGTGAGTCGCGACGCGTGCCGCGCCTTGGTCAGCGCGTTCTCGATGAACGTGCCGAACGGCTCCTCCGCCTCCGGCACCGCGAGGTCGCCCTGCGGGACGATCTCGATGCCGACCGTCGAGAACAGCGCGGTGAATTCGCGCAGCTTGCCCGGGTTGTTCGATGCGAGCACGATGCGCGACAGCGGCGCGAGGGTCAGGTCGTCAGGCATGGCTCGCGCCCAGGACGTCTTTCTGCAACTGCACGAGCTCGGCGATCCCGCCCTGAGCGAGGTCGAGCAGCGCATCCATCTCGGCGCGCGAGAACGGCACGCCTTCGGCCGTGCCCTGCACTTCGACGAAGCCGCCGGCGCCCGTCATCACGACGTTCATGTCGGTGTCGCAGCGCGAATCTTCCGCGTAGTCGAGGTCGAGCACGGGCGCGCCTTCGTACACGCCGACCGAGATCGCGGCGACGTGGTCGGTGATCGGCGAGCGCGCGAGCTTGCCGGCCGCGATCAGCGTCGACACGGCGTCGTGCGCGGCGACGAACGCGCCGGTGATGCTGGCCGTGCGCGTGCCGCCGTCGGCCTGGATCACGTCGCAGTCGATGTGGATCGTGCGCGGGCCGAGCGCCTCGAGATCGAACACCGCGCGCAGCGCGCGGCCGATCAGGCGCTGAATTTCCTGCGTACGGCCCGTCTGCTTGCCGCGCGCGGCTTCACGGTCGCTGCGCGTGTGGGTCGCGCGCGGCAGCATGCCGTATTCGGCGGTCAGCCAGCCTTGCCCGCGCTCGCGCAGGAACTCGGGCACGCGCTCGGCGACGCTTGCGGTGCAGAGCACCTTGGTGTCGCCGAATTCGACCAGTACGGAGCCTTCGGCGTGTTTCGTGTAGTGGCGCGTGAGGGCGACCTTGCGCAGTTCGTCGGCGCGGCGGCCGCTCGGGCGGGAAACGGAAGACGTCATGGGGAAATCGCGGAAGGGGAGGAAACCCCGATTTTAGCGCCGAACGGCGGGCGTGCCCGGCGGGATGGTCCGCAAAAATGGGATAATGCGCGCTTCTCGCCCCGCGCCTTCCGATGCGCCGGGCGCCTTGATGTATCCCCCGCCCGCGAGGGCACCAGACGGCGAGACGAACCATGATCTACAGCATGACGGGCTACGCGAGCGCGACGCGCGAACTCGCGACGGCCACCGGCAACGGCGGCACCAGCGTGTCGGTCGAACTGCGCACCGTGAACTCGCGCTTCCTCGATCTCAATTTCCGGATGCCGGACGACGTGCGCGCGTGCGAACCCGCGCTGCGCGAAATGCTGATGAACAAGCTGTCGCGCGGCAAGGTCGACGTGCGCATCAACCTGCAGCGCGGCGAGCAGAGCATCGGCGCGGGCGCGCTGAACCAGTCGGCGCTCGGCCAGCTTGCCGATCTCGAACGCGCGGTGCTCGATTCGTTCCCGGGCGTCGGCCGCCTGCGCGCGGGGGAAATCCTGCGCTGGCCCGGCGTGCTCGCCGAGAGCGGGGTGTCGGCCGAAGCGATCCGCGACGCGGTGCTCGCATGCGGCAAGGAAGCGATCGGCGAGCTCGTCGTCGTGCGTTCGCGCGAAGGCGCGCAACTGGCGACGATGCTGCTGTCGAACGTCACCGAGATGGAGGCGATCGTCGCGCGCATCACGCCGCTCGTGCCGGAGCTGATCGCGAAGCACCAGCAGAAGATCGTCGAGCGGCTGCAGGAAGCGCTCGGCCTCGCTGCGCCCGAAGGCGGCTCGACGGTCGTCACGCGCGAGGAAGCCGCGGAGCGCATCCGTCAGGAAGTGACGATGTACGGGATCCGGATCGACATCGCGGAAGAGCTGTCGCGGCTCACCGCGCACCTGAACGAAACGCGTCACGTGATCGAGAAGGGCGGCCGCGTCGGCAAGCGCCTCGATTTCATGATGCAGGAACTGAATCGCGAAGCGAACACGCTTGGCTCGAAAGCGGCGGCGAAGGAACTTGCCGACGCGTCGATGGCGCTGAAGCTGCTGATCGAGCAGATGCGCGAGCAAGTGCAAAACCTGGAGTAAAAGAGATGAAACGACCCCCACGCTCACTACGTTCGTTGCCCCACGAGGGGGCAGCCCGGCGGAGGCTGTCATGATCGAATCCCATCGCGACGGCCACGCGTCGCATTCGCTGCACGGCGGCGTCTATCCCGGTAACCTGTTCATGGTCGTCGCACCGTCGGGCGCCGGCAAGTCGACGCTCGTGAATGCGCTGCTGTCGAAGGACAGCGACATCTGCCTGTCGATCTCGTACACGACGCGCAAGCCACGCCCGGGCGAGCAGGACGGTCAGCACTACCACTTCACGACCGTCGAGGATTTCCGCACGCGTCACGCGGCGCACGAATTCCTCGAGAGCGCGGAAGTGCACGGCAACTACTACGGCACGTCGCGCGTCTGGATCGAAGAGCAGATGAAGAACGGCCACGACGTGCTGCTCGAAATCGACTGGCAGGGTGCGTTGCAGGTGAAGAAGCAGTTCCGCAACGCGGTCGGCATCTTCATTCTGCCGCCGTCGCTCGATGCCCTCGAGGAGCGTCTGAAGAAGCGCGGCCAGGACGAACCGAACGTGATCACGCGACGCCTGCTGGCCGCGGGCAGCGAGATCGCGCACGCGTCCGAAGCGGAATACGTGGTGATCAACGAGAATTTCGAGCGTGCGCTCGCGGAACTCGAATGCATCGTCGCGGCGACGCGCCTGCGTTTTGCTTCGCAGTACGCGCGACACACGGAGCTGTTCATCGAGCTCGGCATCCATCTGCCCCACGCGGAATGACGCGGGGCACGAGGGACATAAGGTAGAATAAGCACTATATTCAGAAGGAATTACCACCATGGCTCGCATTACCGTCGAAGACTGCCTGAAGCAAATCCCGAATCGCTTCGAACTGGCGCTCGCTGCCACCTATCGCGCGCGGCAGCTCGCGCAAGGCCATACGCCGAAAATCGAAAGCCGCGACAAGCCGACCGTCGTCGCGCTGCGCGAAATCGCCGCCGGCCAGGTCGGCGTCGAGATGCTGAAGAAGGTGCCGGTGTAACGCGCATCCGGCCCGTTCCAGCCATGTAGTCCACGCGCGCAACGACTCGACCTGGAGGCGAATATGAGCACCACCCCATCGTCCGCCTCCGCGGATCCGACCACCGAAGCCACGGCTCAGTCGCCTGCGCGCCAGTACATCGACGCGGTCCTCGAACAGTCCTTCCGGCATCTGTTCGGGCCGACCGCCACACCGGAGCAGCCGCGCAAGCACGGCGTCGTTTCGATCGCGAAACTGACGGCCGCACTTGCCGAGTATCTCGCTCCGGACGAAATCAAAGAGGTCAAGGCGGCGTTCCACTTCAGCGACGAAGCCCACCTCGGTCAATATCGCCAGAGCGGCGAACCCTATATCACCCATCCCGTCGCCGTCGCGGAAATCTGCGCCGGCTGGAAGCTCGATGCGCAGGCCGTGATGGCCGCGTTGCTGCACGACGTGATGGAAGACCAGGGCGTGACCAAGAACGAGCTGGCCGAGCGGTTCGGCCCGAAGGTCGCCGAGCTGGTCGACGGCCTGTCGAAGCTCGACAAGATGGAATTCCGCAGCCGCGAGGAAGCGCAGGCGGAAAATTTCCGCAAGATGCTGCTCGCGATGGCACGCGACGTGCGCGTCATCCTCGTCAAGCTCGCCGATCGCCTGCACAACATGCGCACGCTCGGCGCGGTGCCGATGGAAAAACGCCGTCGCGTTGCGCGCGAAACGCTCGACATCTATGCACCGATCGCGCACCGGCTCGGGTTGAACAACACGTATCGCGAGCTGCAGGACATGAGCTTCGCGAACTTCAACCCGCATCGCTACGCGACGCTCGAGAAGGCCGTGAAGGCCGCGCGCGGCAACCGCCGCGAAGTGATCAGCAAGATCCTCGAGGCCGCGCAGCGCGCGATGGCCGACGCAAAGATCGACGCCGAGATCACCGGCCGCGAGAAGACCATCTACAGCGTCTACCGCAAGATGCGCGACAAGCAGCTATCGTTCTCGCAGGTGCTCGACGTGTACGGCTTCCGGGTCGTCGTCGACAGCCCGCTCGACTGCTACACGTGCATCGGCGCGCTGCACGCGCTGTACAAGCCCGTACCCGGCAAGTTCAAGGATTACATCGCGATCCCGAAGATCAACGGCTATCAGTCGCTGCACACGACGCTCGTCGGCCCGTTCGGCGCGCCGATCGAGTTCCAGGTGCGCACGCGCAAGATGCACGAGATCGCCGAGGCGGGGGTCGCCGCGCACTGGCTGTACAAGAACGGCAGCGCGGATCTCAGCGACGTGCAGAAGCGCGCGCACCAGTGGCTGAAGTCGTTGCTCGACATCCAGAGCGAAGCCGGCGATTCGAGCGAATTCCTCGAGCACGTGAAGATCGACCTGTTCCCCGACGCGGTCTACGTGTTCACGCCGAAGTCGAAGATCATGGCGCTGCCGCGCGGCGCGACGGCGCTCGATTTCGCGTATTCGATCCACAGCGATCTCGGCAACCAGTGCGTGGCCGTGAAGATCAACAACGAGCTGCTGCCGCTGCGCACCGAGTTGAAGAGCGGCGACATCGTCGAGGTGATCACCGCGCCGTATTCGAAGCCGAACCCCGCGTGGCTCGGCTTCGTGCGTACCGGCAAGGCGCGCTCGGCGATTCGCCACTACCTGAAGACGATGCGCCTGAACGAGTCCGTGCAGCTGGGCGAGCGGCTCGTCGACCAGAGCCTGAAGGGCTATGGTCTCGCGCTGGCCGATGTCGAGCCGGAAGTGTGGGAGAAGCTCGTGCAGTGGACGGGCAACAAGAGCCGCCAGGAAATCTTCGCGGACATCGGCCTCGGCCGTCGCGTCGCCGCGGTGATGGCCAAGCGCATCGAGGTGCTGATGAGCGGCCGCGACGCGGACGACGATCTGCCGAAGTCCGAGCGGCATCCGGCGCATCACGCGCCGCCGGTCGTGATCACCGGCACCGAAGGGATGTCCGTGCAGTTGTCCGCATGCTGCCGGCCGATCCCGGGCGACGCGATCATGGGTTACATCGGCATCGGTCTGGGCATGGCGATTCATACGACGGATTGCCGGGTCGCGCAGCGCATCCATCGCCGCGATCCAGGTCGCTGGATCGACGTCGAATGGGCGCCGCAGCCGGGACGCCTGTTCGATGTCGCGGTGAAGGCGCTCGTGAAGAACACGAAGGGCATCTTCGCGCGCGTCGCGGCGGACATCACGTCGGCCGACGCGAACATCGTCCATATCGCGATGGACGAGGATCTGACGCACGAATCGACGGTGCTGCGCTTCGTGATCCAGGTCAGCGATCGCGTGCATCTCGCGAACGTGATGCGGCGCGTGAGAACCAATCCGGACGTGATGCGGATCATGCGCGAGCGCTCGACCGACGACGGTGCGCACGCGCGCCACGACGGCGGCATGCGTATCGAGCGCGAGCGGCAGGATTACTGACGCCACCCGCGGTGGCGGGCGAATTCGACGCTCGACGGACGGCGGCCTATGGCCGCCGTTTTCATTGGGGCGGCCGAAAGCGCGGAGGATGTTGCCGGCGCTTGTCGAGGAGGGCATTCGGGGCGATGATGCGGGCGAGGAGAGGCGGGCGCAAAAAGAAAAAGGGCTTTCCCGGAGGAAAGCCCTTTTAAGGTGGCGCGGCTGGCAGGATTCGAACCCACGACCCCTTGGTTCGTAGCCAAGTACTCTATCCAACTGAGCTACAGCCGCACGCAAAACGGTACTGCTTCAACTGTCGGAACCTTCTGCGATGGGAAGGCCCCCAAAAAGGTGGCGCGGCTGGCAGGATTCGAACCCACGACCCCTTGGTTCGTAGCCAAGTACTCTATCCAACTGAGCTACAGCCGCACGCAAAAACGAACTTCTACTGCTTTGAACTGAAAGGGCCTTCGGTTGGGAAGGCCCTCGAAAAAGTGGCGCGGCTGGCAGGATTCGAACCCACGACCCCTTGGTTCGTAGCCAAGTACTCTATCCAACTGAGCTACAGCCGCACGCAGAAGCGGAAGTATAGCAGAGTCATATAAAAAGGGAAGCCTTATTCGCGAATAAGGCGGCATGACCTTGGCCGGCCGCCCTTCGTGTACCCTTGGAGGATCAGTCATCCACGTTGAATCTGCATCATGAACAAGGCGTTTGTCAAAGAGTCGGACGGTGACGACGACGATCTCGACCAGGCTCAACCCGCGATTCCGGCGGGCGCGAAGAACTACATCACGCCGGCCGGCCACAAGCGGCTGCGGGACGAGCTGCTGAACCTGATCGACGTCGAGCGTCCCGAGGTCGTGCGGCTCGTATCGTGGGCCGCGTCGAACGGCGACCGGTCGGAAAACGGCGACTACATCTACGGCAAGCGGCGGCTTCGCGAGATCGATCGCCGCATCCGCTTCCTGACGAAGCGGCTCGACCTCGCCGAAGTCGTCGACGCGAGCCGGCAGGAGAACGTCGACCAGGTGTTCTTCGGCGCGACGGTGGATTACGAGACGCCGGACGGCGAGGATCACACGGTGACGATCGTCGGGATCGACGAGGTCGATCTCGACCGCGGCTGTGTCAGCTGGATTTCGCCGGTCGCGCGCGCGCTGATCAAGGCGAGGATCGGCGATACCGTCACGCTGCTGACGCCGGCTGGCCCGCAGCCGATCGATATCCTCGATGTGCGTTATCCGTCCGCGGACAGCCGGATGTGAACCGCATGGTCGGCGCTGCGCCGGGCCGGCCGTCCGCGAACCCTGCAGTCCAAAAAAAAGCGCCTCGCGAGGCGCTTTTTCGTGCCGAAACAACTTCGGTCAGAAACGGTGACGCAGCCCGGCGGTCACCGCGATCTGCTTGTTGGTCGACGAGGCGCCGCCGAGGCCATTGACATAGGCGCCGAGGCCCAGACCGTCCGTGCTGACTCGCTGATACACGCCTTGCACGTACACGTCGGTCCGCTTGGACAGCGCATAGTCGGTCTGCAGGTTGAACTGGTTCCAGCCCGGATGACGGCCGTCCAGGAAGCCGGCGGTGTACGTGTACGATCCGGCCAGCGAGAAGGCCGGCGTGAGCGCGTAGCGCGCATTGACTTCGTAGTTGTTGAAGCGGGCAAACGTACCGTCGAGGGCCAGACCGTTCGACACGCCCGAGGCACCCGCGGAGATGCCGAGCGCCCGGTTCACGCGCGATTGCGTGAATACGAAGCCGGCCGTGGCCGGGCCGAACGTGTAGTTCAGGCCGCCGCCGAACACGCGCTGACGCTTGCCGACGAACGTGTTGTCGCCTGCCACCGCGCCGCCGCTGTTGGTGACCGCAGCCGACGTGAGCCCCGAGATGTCATTGTTCAACTGCAGATAGCCGGCGCCGATATTGAAGCCGGCGTAGCTATACGACACGCCCGCGCTGTATGCGCGATTGTTCGAGAACTGGGTGCTGTTCGAGAAGCCGTACAACGCGCCGAACTTCAGGCCGCCGAAATTGACGCTCGTATATTTGACGGAGTTGTTGATCCGGAACGAATTGTTCAGGTTGTCGTTGTCGAACGGGTGGGCAAACTGGGTGCCGCCGAATTGCGTCCCGGTCAGCGACAGCGGCCCGATGTAGTCGACGACGCTATCGTATTGGCGACCGAGGGTGACGGAGCCGAACTGGTCTTGCGACAGGCCGACGAACGCCTGGCGGCCAAATTCGCGGCCATTCTGGCCGAGCGTGCCGTTGGCGATGTTGAAGCCGTTTTCCAGCACGAAGATCGCTTTCAGACCTCCGCCGAGATCTTCCGTGCCGCGCAGGCCCCAGCGGCTGCCGTTGATCTGGCCGCTGCGTTCCGACCATGAGCTGTGCCCGCCCTGATTGTTCGTGTAGGTGATGCCTGCGTCGATCAGCCCGTACAGCGTCACGCTGCTTTGAGCATGGGCTGCAGTAACGAATACACCCGACAACGCGGTGACGATCAGCGTTTTTTTCATGGATCTGTCTCCAAACAGGATGATTGTCGATCGAGCCTGGGGCGGACTGGCCGTGTTTTGCTTGACGCTATAGCCGGTCCGTCAGAGCGGCAGGGCGCGTATCAGAAAGCCATCTGCAGTGTACGGAGTGTGCGGAGCGGGCGTGTCTTACGCTTTAAGAAACAATGTATTTTGGAATCCGCAAGAATCGAAAAATCCGTGTAAACGGTTGCGCTGTAAGGGTTTGCGGCGGTGCAGCGAGCGGAAATAACGATCAGGACTACGGATTGGGTGTTGCGTGATCGCGACAGCTGGTTAGCGGCGGGAGGGGGCTGTAGGGCGATTATTGACACATCGGCAATAGAGGTTTGTGTGGAGCATGGATAATGAAAGGTGGTTCTCTCGCTATACTGCGATCTCTGCTTTCCGAAGCAGACTTTTTCGTTGACGGAAAAGATCTCCAAACCTTTGTCGGCGCGACTTCCCAGTCGCGCTTTTTTTTTGCCCCGCTGCCCGGTGCGCTACGGCGTGTACGAGCGGCGCTTACGCTTGCCCGCGGGCGCAACATCTTTCGCTTCGACCGGCGGCGGCGTGTAGGTCCAGTCTTCCATCACGTAGTGACGGGCATCGAGTGGCGATGCGAGCAGGTTCTGCCAGTGATCGCCGTGCCACGTCATATCGAATTCGGTATCGCACGGCGCTTCGCGCGCGGACTCGGCCAGGGCGCGGGACTTGCGACGTACGCGTCCGAGCCGGCTCGCGAAGCGCTTGATTCCGTCCAACCACATGACCCTCTCCTTCCTTTCGGCGTTGATTCAGGATCGCAACGTCCGCGGATTTCCGCAACCCGGAAAAAACCCGAGGATTTTACCGAGTCGATTTGTCCCCGGTAGGAATTTCATACCCTGAATTATTGGCGATCGAGTCCCGGTAATATTGACAGGTTTTTGGTGCAAATCAATTAATCAAGGGAGATAGTGTACCGATTCCAGTGGTATTAGCGTCTTTTCAAGAAAGCAGTCGCTAAAAATTTTCTTGACGCACCCGGATTGTCCAATTTATAAAGTCAGCACTCCGTCCTCGGGCGGCGTGCTGGTGCGGGTGCTGGCGCAATGTTTCGGGATTTCGGGAAACGGCTATAAAAATAGCTTTTTTGATCTTATCGAGTGGGGAACGAAGACATGGATACCGGTATCGTGAAATGGTTTAACGATGCTAAAGGTTTCGGCTTTATTACGTCGGACAATGGCGGTGAAGATTTGTTTGCGCACTTTTCCGAAATTCGGATGGACGGCTTCAAGACGCTGAAGGAAAACCAGCGTGTTTCGTTCGAGGTCAAAGTCGGGCCGAAAGGCAAGCAGGCGGCGAATATCCAGGCGGTCTGACGCGCCACGCATTGCCGATCACGTCCGGCCCCCGCATCGCGGGGGCTTTTTTGTTTTCCGGGGACGGAACAATCCGGTTCGCGCTGGCCGCGAGTACGCATACCGGTGCATACTCACGGAAGCATCGTTTTCCTGTCTTTTCATGTCAGATTCCCGTCCGTCCGATCCCGCCAGCGAGCAGCCGCTCGTCTTCGTCGACCTTGAAACCACCGGCGGCTCGTCCGCCGACCATCGGATCACCGAAATCGGCGTGGTCGAAATCGGACCGCTCGGCGTGTCGACGTGGACGAGTCTCGTCAATCCGGGGCAGGCGATCCCGCCGTTCATCCAGCAACTGACGGGCATCTCGGACGCGATGGTGCGCGATGCGCCGACGTTCGCGTCGCTCGCGCCGGCGCTGTTCGAGCGGCTCGACGGCAAGCTGTTCGTCGCGCACAACGCGAGCTTCGACCGCGGCTTCCTGCGCGCCGAATTCGAGCGCGCGGGCCTCGCATTCAATCCCGATGTGCTCTGTACGGTACGGCTGTCGCGCGCGCTGTTTCCGCGCGAATCGCGGCACGGGCTCGATGCGTTGATCGAACGGCATGGGCTCGTTCCGGCCGCGCGCCACCGGGCGCTGGCCGATGCCGATCTGCTCTGGCAGTTCTGGCGCCAGTTGCACGACATCGTGCCGCTCGAGCGGCTACGCGACCAGATCGCGCGGACGACACGCCACTTCCGGCTGGGCGGCGATCTGACCGAGGCGTGGCTGGATACCGCGCCGGCAGGGTGCGGCGCGTATGCGCTCTTCGGAGAGCGTGACGAAGCGCTGTATGTCGGCCGCAGCGTGCGCGTACGGCAGCGGCTGCGCGCGCTGTTGACCGGCGAACGCCGCTCGTCGAAGGAAATGCGGCTGGCGCAGCAGGTGCGTCGCGTCGAATGGCGCGAAACCGGCAACGAGCTGGGAGCGATGCTTGCCGAAGCGCAATGGATCACCCGGTTGCGCCCGTCGTACAACCGGCGCCCCGCGGCCGACGCCGCTCGCGGGGGCGGCGCGCCCTGGCCGTTCGACGGCGCTGTCGCGTTCGAGGCAAGCGGCGAGCGCCGCCTGTTTCATGTGATCGACGGCTGGTGCTATCTCGGTTCGGCGGAATCGCTCGATGCGGCCGCGCGGCTTGCGGCCGACGCGGCGGCCGGCGCGTTCGAACCCTTCACCCATCGCCTGCTGCAGACGCATCTCGCGCGCGGTCTGCAAGTGATTCCGCTCATGGCGCTGACACTCGCGGACTGAGCGCCGCGGCGCGATCCGCGCCCGCCGCATTAGCCGATCGCGCTGGCTCCACCGGCGGCACAGACATGCGACAGCGCGGTATCGAGTGCCTGCGTCTGCGTGGAATCGTAGCGCGTGAGCGTCTTCCAGTTTGCGATGCTGCGCGCGAGCCGCGCCTGGCAATCGGGCGCATCGCGCAACGGGGCGACCTGCGCGAGACCGGCGAGCATTTTCTGCGTCAGCCGATCGAGTGCCGGGCGCGTGCTGGTCGCGAGATCGGGCGGCGTGCCTTCCGGCGGCCGGGTCGTGTGCCAGGTCGCGAACAGCGCGTTCTGCACGTCCTTGCTTGCCGCGATCTGATCCTCGAAGAACGTCCGGGCGAACGCGGGATCGACGCCGGCCTGGGCGGCCCGTTTTTCGACCGCGGTGAGCAGTGCCGCTTCGCGCGGCTGGTCCTCGATGGCCTTGTGGTTCGCCCATTTCCATCGCGCGACCGGTTCGGCGAGCGCGAGGCGCTGCGACGCGAGCGCGACGACGTTGGTGAGGGCGGTGTCGTCGCCGTCTGCACGGGCGGTAGGCGCAGACGAAAAGAAGGTGACGCCGAGCACGGCGACAGCGAGGCTGGCACGAATGGCTTGCTTCATCGGAACGATCGGGAGAGCCGGGCGGGCCGGACGTGGAAAACCAGAAGGATAGACGAAGACAGTCGCGCGGCGCAGCGTCGCGACAGGAGAATCAGCAGGCGAGCTGATCCGGCACCGTCAGGCTGTTGCGGCCCGGGTGCGAGGCGAATTGCGCGCGAAGCGCACGAATGGACCGCACGATAGCGATGATCGACACGTGGCGGTTACAGAATCGAACTGACGTTCACTTCGGCGCGTACAGCTTGTGCTGCTCGTCGAAGAATGCCCGAACGTGCTCGGGCAATTCGGCGAGGAATTCCACGCCGACGGGTTCCGGATCCGGGCTCATCACTTGCTCGGGCGGTGGCATGCGAGTTGGTCTTTCGTCCATGATCGTTTCTCCAGCAGGTTCAATGATTATCAACCTCGCGCTCGGATTTATGCCAGCGGCGAATCGTTAGATTTTGTCTCTGTTGTATTAACGGCACATGGGCTCCGAGGCGAGGTGCGATGCCCGGTATTGCAGGCTGCGCAATCGGCAACAATCGGACCGCTTGTTATACTTGCGCGCACTTTTTCCCGGACCGCGATGAGACGAACGACGCGATGGATCGGCCTCGTATGGCTGGCGCTGGTACTGAACGTACTGTCGCCCGTCGTCGGCTACGCGCGTCTCGCGTCGAGCGGCTCCGGCGCGCTCACGCTCGAGTTGTGCAGCGCGGCCGGCGCCCGTCAGGTCGTGCTGGCGCAAGCCGGCGACGGCCGCGACACGTCGTCGTTCGACCATGCCGGCGTGCCACATTGCGTGTACTGCCCGGGCTTCGCGGCGAACGTCGCACTGGGCACGAGCCTGCCCGCGATGCCGGGCTTCGTGCGCACGTTCGCGTATCGGGCGGCCGCGCCGATCGTTCCCGATGTGCCCCGCAAGGGCATCCGCCTCGCGCAGCCGCGCGCCCCGCCTGAAAACGTTCCGGTCTGATTGATGTCGTTCGCGCGCCCCGGTGGCGCGCGAGCCGCCCGCGACCCCGGTCCGCGCGTCGCGCCGTTCGTGCGCGACTCGCACGCCCGTGTCCGGCGGCGTCCGATCACGTTTTCAGGAACTCCCTCATGTCGTCTACCTTTGCCGCGCGACCGTCGTGCGGCCGGCTCGCGCTCGCATGCGCGGGCGCTTTCGCATGGCCGGCCGCTCACGCGGCTTCAACGGATGATGGGCGCGCCGAGGCCGCCCGCAGTGGCGGCGTCGATCGTCCCGCCAGCGCCGCGCCGGCTGCCGCTGGCGTCGCTGCATCGGCCGCACCGGCCGGCGATACGCTGACCGCCGTCAGCGTGACCGCGCAACGGCAACCGGTCGACCCGGATACGCCGGCCGTCGTCACGTCGATCACGCGCGAGCAGATCGATGCGCACACCAACGTCACCACCGAGGACGCGCTGAAGTACGCGCCGAATCTGATGGTCCGCAAGCGCTACATCGGCGACCGCAACAGCGTATTCGCGGGCCGCGATTTCAACGAATTGCAGAGTGCGCGCGGGCTCGTCTATGCCGACGGCGCGCTGCTGTCGAACCTGCTCGGGTCGAGCTATGCGTACCCGCCGCGCTGGTCGCTGATTCCGCCCGACGATATCGCGCGCGTCGACGTGCTCTATGGCCCCTTTTCCGCGCTGTATCCGGGCAACGCGATCGGCTCGACCGTGCTGCTCACCACGCGCCGCCCGGAACAGCTCGAGGCGTCGCTGTCGACGCAATTCTTTACGCAGCGCTACCACGACGGCTACGGGTTCGCGGACAGCTTCGGCGGCAATCATCAGACCGCGCGAATCGCGAACCGTGTCGGCCGGTTCTGGTTCGCGCTCTCGCTCGACCGGCTGGAGAACGACGGCCAGCCGATGCAGTACGCGAGCCCCAATTCGGCCTACAACCCGAAACTGGGCGCCGCCGTGCCCGTGACGGGCGCGGCGACCGACATCGGACCCAACGGCAAGCCGCGGACGATCGTCGGCGCGCAGACGATCGAGCGGACCGAGCAACTCAACGAGACGGTCCGGATGGGCTATGCGTTCACCGATCATGTCGATGCGACGCTGACGCTCGGTCATTGGGAGAACCATTACCGGCAGCACGGCGAGACCTTCCTGCGCAATGCCGCCGGCAATCCGGTCTACGGCGGCAACGTGTCGATCGGCGGCCGGAACATGACCGTCGCGCCGAACGCGTTCGCGCCGCAGCGCGGCGACCAGGAGAACTGGCTGTATGCGCTCGGGCTGAACGGCCGGCTCGACTCCGGCTGGCGGCTGTCGGGCGTCGTGTCCGCATACGACGTCTCGCGCGACGTGCTGCGCGCGGCCTCGACCGTGCAGGGCGGGGCGGGCACGCTGTTCCAGGGCGACGGCACCGGCTGGCGCACGTTCGACCTGAAGGCCGAGGCGCCCGAAGTGAGGGGGCATGCGTTCACGTTCGGCTATCACTACGACAACTACTTCCTGCGCAACGTCACGTACAACACGGCCGACTGGCTCGCCGGGCCGACCACGTCGCTCGCGAGCGTCTATCGCGGCGACACGCGCACGCAGGCGCTGTTCGGGCAGGACGCGTGGCGCTTCGCGCCGGGCTGGCTCGCGACGCTCGGGCTGCGCTACGAGCGCTGGGATGCGTACGGCGGCGCGCTCGGCAATGCGAACGGCACGCTCGGCTATGCGGACCGCGGCGCGAATGCGCTGTCGCCGAAAGTCGCGCTGCAGTGGGACGCGACGGAAGTCTGGCGCTTCCGGCTCTCGTTCGCGACCGGCACGCGATTCCCGACGGTCGGCGAGCTGTTCCAGGGCACGATTTCGAACAACGCGATCGTCAACAACGACCCGAACCTGCGGCCGGAAAAGGCGATCGACTGGGATTTCACCGCCGAGCGCGACGTGGGCGTCGGCGTCGTGCGCGCCAGCGTGTTCCAGAGCGACCTGCGCGATTCGATCTACAGCCAGACGACGGTGTCGGGCGCGACGACCGTCACCAACATCTCGAACGTCGACCGGGTACGCGTACGCGGCGTCGAACTCGCGTTCAGCGGCGAGAACGTCGGGCTGCGCGGGCTCAACGTCGATGCGAACGTATCGGCGAGCAACGCGCAGATCCTCGCCGACGCCGCGAACCCGGCCTACGTCGGTTCGCGCTTCCCGCGCATTCCGCGCATGCGCGTGAACCTGCTCGCGTCGTATCGCTTCGACGAGCACTGGCTCGCGAGCGTCGGCGTGCGCTATTCGGGCCGCCAGTTCAATACGCTCGACAACAGCGACGTGAATCCGGACGTCTACGGCGGCACGAGTTCGTTTACGGTCGTCGATCTGAAGGCGCGCTACCGCTTCGATCGTCACTGGAGCGCGTCGGCCGGCATCGACAACCTGACGGACCGCCGCTACTACACGTTCCACCCGTATCCGGGCCGCACGTTCTATGGAGAACTGAAATGGTCGCTGTGAAATCGCTCGCGGCGCTGTCGCCCGCCGGCGCGCACGATGCGCCCGGCGCCGCGTTCGATGCGCGGCACCGGTCGTGGGGTGCATGGGGCGGCGGCGCGCATGTCGTCGTCGCGCATTCCGACGACGCGGGGAGTACGCTGTCCGCGCCCGTCGCCGTCAACGCGCAGCCGGAGCCGATCTATACGAGCGCCGAAACTCGCCCGAAGCTCGCGACGAGCCCGGACGGGCGCGCGGGATACGTGTCGTGGTCGACGCCGCTCGATGCGGGATGGAGAGGGGAGATGTCGCACCCCGTGTGGATCGGGCGCGACGGTGTGCGCAAAGCGCACAGCGAATTGCCGACGGCCGACGTGCTCGACGGCTGGTTGCGGCACGCGAAGCGCTGACGGAGCCGGCGGCGCACGGCGAACCGGCCGCGCGCCGGCCCGATGCGAAAACGCGCCCGAAGGCGCGTGGAGAGAAACGTCAGGCCGCTCGCCTGAATAGCCGGATCACGAACAGCAGGATCACCGCGCCGATGACCGCGACGATCACCGAGCCGATGAAGCCGCTGCCGATGCTGATGCCGAGCACTCCGGCAAGCCAGCCGCCGATCACTGCGCCGACGATCCCGACGATGATGTCGACGATCAGCCCGAAGCCGCCGCCCTTCACGAGCAAGCCGGCAAGCCAGCCGGCGATCGCGCCGATGATGAGCCACATAATCAAGCCATGAGTCATGGTGGTCCTCTCCTTGGGTTGAGTCGAAATGACCGGCGTCGGTTGCCGCACGCCGCAATCGGGTTGAAAGCTGCTGCGACCGCCGCGCCGCCCACGCAATGTAACGCGATAGACGGGTCAGGATCGTTAAGTAATGTTATGCACCCTTAAGCAGATTTTCCAGGGGATTTGTCTGCGTACGGCACGATTCGTGCGCACTCGACGCTTGGCGAAATGAATTTGTAAGAATTGGTTGGCGCTGAAGTCTGTCGGCTAGGTCGGCAATCGGCCGCGCGGCGTCGCTGATCGCGTCGATCAACAGCGGTGCGAAACGGGCGAGGAAGCACGACGCAGCGCTTCGCCGATCCGGGGCATCGTGTGGCCCAACTCGGTGTAGAGCGGGTCGTATCCGATGTGGATCATCATTCGGTATCCTGAAGGATGGACTTCGGTCAAGGTGTACGGATGGAGGAGCGGGAGATCGACCGTGCCGACCACGTTGTTGGTGTGTGCGTCGTGCCAGCGGCCGGGCACGAGATAGAGGGAGCCGTTGGGTGCGCCGTCGAGGTCGAGCCGCCGGCCATCGTCACCTTGGCCGCCGCAGGCCCGTGCCGCTGCACATCGGGAGCGGCGATTCGATCGACCGGTGGTCGTCGAGGGCATAGAAATGTCGTGCCGATGTGTCGGCGAGGTTGCACGGATAAGGGCCACCGCAACGAACCGGCGACGAGCAAAGCAACATACGCGGGCGGTTGCCGAACGCGCACGCGAAGATCGTGCACGGCGTGATGGGGGAGTGCGTCAGCGAACGACTTCAGGATTTCGGCGCCGGAAAAGAGAAAAGGTCTGACAAGCGATGCTTGTCAGACCTTTATGTCTTGGTGCCGGAGATAGGAGTCGAACCTACGACCTTCGCATTACGAATGCGCTGCTCTACCAACTGAGCTACACCGGCAGCAGAGAAATGAAATTATATGGTGAAATCCGCGATCTTGGCAATAGGTTTTGCGAAATTTTTTCAGCTTGCTGCGGCTGCTTCGCGAAACCGATCCGGCGGATTTTCCGCTTTCACTTCACTGCGACGCGACCCGTTAGGGCCACATCGCGAAGGCGCGATTGTACTGATGTCTCGCACCTCCGTCCAGTGCTGCAGTGCGATTATTTTGCTTCGCCGTGATAGCCGGTCACGCGCTCGACTTCGTTCTTCGAGCCGAGGAACACGGGCACGCGCTGGTGCAGGCCAGTCGGCTGCACTTCCATGATGCGCTGCGTGCCGGTCGTCGCGGCGCCGCCCGCCTGTTCGACGATGAACGACATCGGGTTCGCTTCGTACATCAGGCGCAGCTTGCCCGGACGATCGGGCGTGCGCTTGTCGGCCGGGTACATGAAGATGCCGCCGCGATTCAGGATCCGGTGCACGTCGGCCACCATCGACGCGATCCAGCGCATGTTGAAGTTGTCGCCGCGCGGGCCGTCCTTGCCGGCGTTCAGCTCGTCGACGTAGCGCTTGACCGGGTCGTACCAGTGGCGGGCGTTCGATGCGTTGATCGCGTATTCGCGCGTGTCGGCCGGGATCTGCATGTTGCTCTGCGTGAGCACCCACGAGCCGACTTCGCGGTCGAGCGTGAAGCAGTTCACGCCGTTGCCGGTCGTCAGCACGAATACCGTCTGCGGGCCATAGACGGCGTAGCCGGCCGCGACCTGCTCCGTGCCGGGCTGCAGGAACGATTCTTCGGTCGCCTGCTTGCCGTCCGGGCAGCGCAGCACCGAGAAGATCGTGCCGATCGATACGTTCACGTCGATGTTCGACGACCCGTCGAGCGGATCGAACACGAGCAGGTATTCGCCGCGCGGGTAGTTCGCCGGGATCGGGAAGAACGTTTCCATTTCTTCCGACGCCATCGCGGCGAGGTTGCCGCCCCATTCGTTCGCGTCGAGCAGGATTTCGTTCGACAGGATGTCGAGCTTCTTCTGCACTTCGCCCTGGACGTTCTCGCTGCCGGCGGTGCCGAGCGCCTCGCCGAGCGCGCCCTTCGACACGTTGTAGCTGATCGCCTTGCACGCGCGGGCGACGACTTCGATCAGCAGGCGCAGGTCGGCGGGGAGGTTGTTGGTCTCACGTTGCTGTTCGATCAGGAACTTCGACAGCGTGGTGCGGCGGGCAATGGACATGACAGACTCCGAAAGGCCAAAGAATCCTTGAATGGCCGCAATTTTACCCGTCGAGCCTCCGTAGCCACCGGCTTTTTTCGTCCGGTTACATGGCCGGGCCGCCGAATCGGGCCGATGTCGGGCGGCGGCGAAGGCCGGGCGCGCAGTACGGTGCAGGCACACTGCGCGGTCCGACCCCGCGATTGCGCGTGGCTTCAGCCGCGCTCGCGCAATAAAAAAGCCGGCGCCGCGTCGGGCGGCGCGGGCTCGATCGCGCGGACGCGACAGCGTCGATCGCGTGGCTTACGCGAGCGCCTTCTCGACGATCTCGCGCACGTCACGCGATTTCGCACCGGCGGCGACTTGTTCGAGCGCTTCGCGCATCCGGTCGCGCAGCGTCGGCGTGAAGCGGCGCCACAGTTCGAGCGAGCGCGCGAGGCGTGCCGCGACCTGCGGGTTGATCGCGTCGAGCGCGAGCACCTGTTCGGCCCAGAACGCGTAGCCCGAACCGTCCGCCGCGTGGAATTGTGCGGGGTTGGCCCCGCAGAAGCTGAAGATCAGCGAGCGCGCGCGGTTCGGGTTCTTCAGGTTGAACGCGGGGTGCGCGAGCAGCTTGCGCACCTTCGCGAGCGTCGGCTGCGCGGGTGTGCCGCGCTGCGCCGCCTG
This sequence comes from Burkholderia sp. BE12, assembly GCF_002959955.1. Lineage (NCBI taxonomy): Bacteria > Pseudomonadati > Pseudomonadota > Betaproteobacteria > Burkholderiales > Burkholderiaceae > Burkholderia > Burkholderia sp. BE12. Next base: position 24,993 of record NZ_PREY01000014.1, read on the forward strand.
CATCGCGAACCACTTGTCGATCACGAGCGCTTCCTTCTCGAAGTGGCGGTAGAAGTCGTCGAGCGCATGCTCGGCCGGCCCGTTCGCGCCTGCGGCGGCCGCGGACAGCAGGGCGCCGAGCGCGGCCGCGCGATCGGTCATGTTGTTCGCCGCGTCGTACTGGGCCGTGGCGAGGCGTACGGCATCGGCCGGATCGTCGAGTTCGGCGAGATACGCGAGCGCGAGGTTCTTCAGCGCGCGGCGGCCCGAGGCCTCCGGCGTCGGCTCGTAGGCGCCGGGCGTCTGGTGCTGTTCGTACGCGGCGAGCCAGTCGGCGCGCAGCGCGCTCGCGAGCTGGCGGCGCACGAACTGGCGCGCGCGATGCACGGCGGCCGGGTCGGCCTCGGCCATCTGGTCGGCGAGATAGGTTTCCGACGGCAGCGTCAGCGCGAGTTCGCGGAATGCCGGCGACAGGCTTTCATCGGTCAGCACGCGGCGGAACGCGGCGACGAAGTTCTCGCCGAGCGCGAGCGGCGCGTCGGCGGCGGCACGCGCGGCGAGCGTCAGCAGCGCGCGCGTCGCGAGGCGCTGGCCGGCCTCCCAGCGGTTGAACGGATCGCTGTCGTGCGCGAGCAGGAATGCGAGATCGTCGTCGCTGTAGTCGTACTCGACGATCACCGGCGACGAGAAGTTGCGCAGCAGCGACGGCAGCGGCGCTTCCGGCACGTCGACGAACGTGAAGGTCTGTTCGGTATCGGTGAAATCGAGCACGCGCGTCGTGCCCGATGCGGCGGCTTCGCCGTCGAGACGCAGCGGCAGGTCGCGGCCGTCGCGGCCGATCAGGCCGATCGCGAACGGGATCAGGAGCGGCCCCTGCTGCGTTTCGCGCGCGGCCGGCGACGCGTCGCCGTAGCCTTGCGCGAGGGTGACCGTATAGCGGCGTGCGGCCGCGTCGTACGCGGTGCGCACCGACACGCGCGGCGTGCCGGCCTGGCTGTACCAGCGCTCGAACTGCGCGAGGTCGCGCCCGTTCGCGTCGGCCATCGCGTGACGGAAGTCGTCGCAGGTCACCGCGTGGCCGTCGTGGCGCTTGAAGTAGAGATCCATTCCCTTGCGGAAGCCGTCGCGGCCGAACAGCGTCTGGTACATCCGCACGACTTCCGAGCCTTTCTCGTAGACCGTCATCGTGTAGAAGTTGTTGATCTCGACGTAGCTCTCCGGGCGCACCGGGTGCGCCATCGGGCCCGCGTCCTCGGCGAACTGCAACTGGCGCAGCACGCGCACGTCCTCGATGCGCTTCACCGCGCGGGCCGCCGATTCGACGTCGTCGCCCGCGGCCATGTCGGCCGAGAATTCCTGGTCGCGGAACACCGTCAGGCCTTCCTTCAGGCTCAGCTGGAACCAGTCGCGGCAGGTCACGCGGTTGCCGGTCCAGTTGTGGAAGTACTCGTGGCCGACCACCGACTCGATGTTCGCGAAATCGGTGTCGGTCGCGGTCTCGGGGTTCGCCAGCACGTACTTCGTGTTGAAGATGTTGAGCCCCTTGTTTTCCATCGCGCCCATGTTGAAATCGCCGACCGCGACGATCATGAAGCGGTCGAGATCGAGCTCGAGGCCGAAGCGCTTTTCATCCCAGCGGATCGAGTGGATCAGCGAATCCATCGCATGACGCGTCTTGTCGAGATCGGCCGGTTCGACCCACACCTGCAGCAGCTTTTCCTTGCCGGAGCCGGTCGTGATCGTTTCCTCGATCGCGACGAGCTTGCCTGCGACCAGCGCGAACAGGTAGCTCGGCTTGCGGAACGGGTCTTCCCATTTCGCGAAGTGGCGGCCGTCGGGCAGGTCGCCCGAATCGACGAGGTTGCCGTTCGACAGCAGCACCGGGTATGCGGCCTTGTCGGCACGCAGCGTGACGGTGTACGACGCCATCACGTCGGGGCGGTCGAGGAAGTAGGTGATGCGGCGAAAGCCTTCGGCTTCGCATTGCGTGAAGAAGTTGCCGCTCGACACGTACAGGCCCGACAGCGTCGTATTCTGATCGGGCGCGCATGCGCTTTCGAGCGTCAGCTCGAATGCCTCGGGCACGTTCTCGACCGTCAGGCCATGTTCGTGCGCGCGCACCGCGCCGTGCGGTGCGCCATCCAGCCGTGCGCCGAGGAATTCGAGCGCCTCGCCCATCAGTTCCAGGTGCGGCGCGGGCGCGGCATCCGGATTGCGGCGCACGCGCATCGTATTCCTGACGATCGTGCGGGCCGGCGCGAGATCGAATTCGAGTGCGACGGAATCGATGAGGAAGGCCGGCGGCGTGTAGTCGGCGCGGCGGATCACGGTGGAGGAGGCGTTGTCGGACATGGTCGTCGAGATCGGTGGAGTGGGGGACGGGCCCGTCGCGCGGGCCAGGCGAACCGGGCCATTGTACAAAGGCTGGCGGCTGCGTGTCGGGCGAACTTTTTACCGCTTTCGGGAGTCCGCGTATTATCGACATCCCGTTGTGGTTCGCGCGGTGCGACGAACGGGTGACGGATCGACGAGGATCGACATGAAACGCGAATGGATTTTGGGCAGGGCGCGCTGGGCGGCGGCGCTGTGCGTCGCGCTGCTGACCGGCTGCACCAGCTACGTGACCACCCAGGTCACGGCCTTCTCCGACTGGAGCGGCAGCGACGCGACACGCACCTATGCGTTCACGCGTACGGATGCGCAGAAGAACAGCATCGAGCAGTCGACCTACGAGCCGATCGTCGCGAACGAGTTGTCCGCATATGCGTTCCGGCAGGTGCCGCAGTCGCAGGCACGCTATCTCGTCGGGCTGACCTACGCGGTCGGCAGCGATCTCGTGACGGTGCCGCAGCCGGTCTACTACGATCCGTGGTTCGCGCCCGGGCCGTACTGGCGGCGCGGGCCGTGGAGCCCCTGGGGCCCGTGGGGGCCCTGGGGGCCGATGCCGGCCGGTTATGTCGCGCAGACGTACCAGGTGTTCGACTACATGCTCGGCATTCGCATCACCGAGCGCGCGACGGGCAAGGAGGTCTACAACGTGTCCGCGCGCACGACCGGCGACAACGGCACGCTGCTGTACGCGATGCCGTTCCTCGCGCGCAGCGCGCTCGCCGATTTCCCGTTGTCGAACGGGGCGGTTCGCTCGGTCCGGCTGCCGGTCGACAAGCGCGGCGGGCCGGCGGCGCCGGCTGCCAATGAACGCGCGGTGCCGGCGGCGCCCTCGTCGAGCCCGACCGTCGCGAAGTAACGCTGCATTCGTCTCGGCGCGGCCGCCCGGCCGCGCCGGCTATCTGCCTTTCCGTCAGACCCCGATACCCAGCAGCGCCAGCGCGCCGAGCACGACGAACAGCACGGCCGCGATCCCGTGTACGAGCTTCGTCGGCAGACGGTGCGCGAAGCGGTCGCCGAGCAGGATCGCCGGCACGTTCGCGAGCATCATTCCGAACGTCGTGCCGGCCACCACGCCGATGTAATCCTGGAAGCGCGCGGCCAGCGCAACGGTCGCGATCTGCGTCTTGTCGCCCATTTCCGCGAGGAAGAACGCGACGAGCGTCGCGCCGAACACGCCGAGCCGCGAGCGGGTCGCATTGGCTTCGTTCTCGTCGAGCTTGTCCGGTACGAGAATCCACAGCCCCATCGCGATGAACGAGAACGCGAGTGCCCAGCGCATGATCGACGGCGTGACGAGTACGCCCAGCCATTCGCCGAGCGCGCCGGCGAACCCGTGATTCACGAGCGTCGCGACGAGCACGCCGAGAATGATCGGTACCGGCTTGCGATAGCGCGCGGCCAGAACGAGGGAAAGCAGTTGGGTCTTGTCGCCGATTTCAGCGAGGGTGACGGCGCCGGTGGAGATCAGGAAGGCTTGAGACACGGATGGGATTCCACGGGCCGTTGTTGTACGTGCGAGCGACGATCCACGGCGCGCCGGGCCCTGATGCGGCGCACTGTGAACCATCGGTCTCGCCAGGCCAACGTGGCTGCGTCCGCCATGGCCGAACGGCCAAGTCTGTTGACGGACGCCTCCGTCACGATGCGCGCCGGTGGCGCGGGACATCGAGCGGAGCGGCTACTCCCCAATGAGCGGCGAATTCTAGCACGGCGCATTGCACGCGGGAAAGCGGCCCGGCCGCCGTGCGGCGGGCCGCAGCGGATCCGATTGCCGGCATGCGCGGCAATCGGATCCGCGCTGCCGGAACGGAGTACCGGCGGGGCGTTACGCGGCGGCTGGGCGGCGAGCGGCGCCGCGCTCGTGCACGAGTTCGCCGGCCGCATAGGTGCGGTACACCGCGCGGTCGTCGCCGAGCAGCGCGAACGCGAACAGCAGCTCCTCGAGCGACTCCGCGCGCTTCGTGCGGCGCGCGAGCAGCGGCGTCGCCTGCGGGTCGAGCACGACGAAGTCGGCTTCGGTGCGCGGCTGGAGCGTGCCGACCGTGTCCGCGAGGTCGAGCGCCTGCGCGGCGCCGGCCGTCGCGAGCCAGAACATCCGCGTGGCGCTCAGGTGATGGCCCGACAGCCGCGCGACCTTGTGCGCCTCGTTCATCGTCTGCAGCATCGAGAACGACGTGCCGCCGCCGACGTCGGTCGCGAGCGTGACGGGCACGTCGTATTCGCCGGCCTTGTCGAAATCGAACAGCCCGCTGCCGAGGAAGAAGTTCGACGTCGGGCAGTGCGCGACGACGGTGCGCGTCTCGGCCATCCGGCGGCGATCCTCGTCGTCGAGGTGGATGCAGTGGCCGTACACCGCGCGCGGACGCAGCAGCCCGTAGCGGTCGTAGATGTCGAGATAGCTGCGGTGGCCGGGGAACAGTTCGGCCACCCATTTCACCTCGTCGACGTTTTCCGCGACGTGGCTCTGCACGAACACGTCCGGATGGCGGCGCGCGAGTTCGCTGCACGCCTCGAGCTGCGCCTCGGTCGACGTCGGCGCGAAGCGCGGCGTGAGCGCGTACATCTGGCGGCCCTTGCCGTGCCAGCGGTCGATCAGCTCGGCGCTGTCGTCGTAACCCGATTGCGCGGTGTCGCGCAGGAATTCGGGGCAGTTGCGGTCCATCAGCACCTTGCCCGCGATCATCCGCAGGTCGCGTGCGTCGCTCGCCGCGAACAGCGCGTCGGCCGACTGCTTGTGCACCGTGCAGTAGACGAGCGCGCTCGTCGTGCCGCACGCGAGCAGTTCGTCGACGAAGAACTCGGCGACTTCGCGTGCATGCTCGGGGTCGCCGAACCGGCGCTCGGTCGGGAACGTGTATTTGTCGAGCCACGGCAACAGGCCCGGCGCCGGCGACGCGATCATGTCCGTCTGCGGATAGTGGATGTGCGTGTCGATGAAGCCGGGCACGATCAGCTTGTCGCGCAGGTCGTGGACCACCGCGTCGCGCGCGAGCGTCGCGGCGAGCGGCGCATACGGGCCGGCCGCGACGACCTTGCCGTCGTCGACGATCAGGAGCCCGTCGGTCTCGTAGTTCGCGGCCTGGCTCGATTGCGCCGGGTCGCCGTTGAAGGTCAGCAGTTGGGAACGGAAAGCGGTTTGCGTCATGACGAAGGGTCCTGCATCAAGGTAAGGCGAACAGAAGAAAGCGATCGACGCCGCATCGCGGCGGGACGGTGCTTCGCGAGCGGAGGCGGCACGCGACGTGCGGCACGGCCGGAAGCGACGGCGCGGGCGAACGTGGCGGCCGAAGCCGCCAGCGAGTGGTTGCCCGCGCACCTCGCGACCGTTGCGACCGTTGCGCCGGCAACCGGCGCGGCGGCGAACGGCACGGCAAGCCGCGACGGCCGGCGCGTGCGTGCGGCGGCGCGCCGAGCCGTCGCTCCGCATGCAAGCAGGCGGCCGGCCCGGCGCCGGGCCGAACCGGTGATCGCGATGCGGATGCCGTTGCCGTGTTTCATCTGTCTAGCGTTCCTCGATGCGGGCCGTCACGCGGCCTGCCAGTACGCATCGAGGCGCGCGTACAGTGCGTCGCGCTGCGCCGGTTCGATGAACGAGGCCTCGAAGCCGTTGCGGATCACCGCGTGGACTTCGGCATCCGTGAGTTGCAGCCCTTCGGCCGTCGCGAAGTAGTTTTCATTGACGTAGCCGCCGAAATAGGCCGGATCGTCGGAGTTGATCGTCACCGCCACGCCGCGGTCGAGCAGTGCCTTCAGCGTGTGCTTCGCCATGTCGTCGAACACGCACAGCTTCAGGTTCGACAGCGGGCAGACGGTGAGCGCCGTGCGCGTTTTCGCGAGGCGTTCGACGAGCGCCGCATCCTCGATGCTGCGCACGCCGTGATCGACCCGGTCGACCTTCAGCACGTCGAGCGCTTCGTAAATGTACGCGGGCGGGCCTTCCTCGCCGGCGTGCGCGACGAGCTTCAGGCCGAGCGCGCGCGCCTTCTCGAACACGCGTGCGAACTTCGTCGGCGGATGGCCGAGTTCGGACGAATCGAGACCCACGCCGATCAGGCGATGACGATAGCGTTCGAACAGCGGCAATGCGGATTCGAACGTCGCGAGCGCGTCTTCTTCGGACAGGTGGCGCAGGAAGCAGAGGATCAATTTGCTCGACAGCCCGCGTCGTTCGGCGTCGGCGAGTGCGCGCTCGATGCCCGCGACGACCGTCTCGATCGGCACGCCGCGCTCGGTGTGCGTCTGCGGGTCGAAGAACAGTTCGGTGTGGACGACGTTGTCGGCGAGCGCGCGTTCGCAGTACGCGGCCGTCATGTCGTGGAAATCCTGCTCGGTCAGCAGCACGCTCGCGCCGGCGTAGTAGATGTCGAGGAACGATTGCAGGTCGGTGAACGCGTACGCGGCGCGCAGCGCATCGATCGAATCGTAGGCGAGCTTCACGCCGTTGCGCTGCGCGAGCGCGAAGATCAGTTCGGGCTCGAGCGAGCCTTCGATATGGATGTGCAGCTCCGCTTTCGGCGCGCGGGCAATCTTGTCCTTGAATGTCGGGGTCATGGCGTCGTTCTTGGTCGGTCAGTAGGTAGGGGAAGCCTGTGCGGACGTATTCGCCTCGACGGCCTGCAGCAACTGCGCGGCCACCGAGATCGCGATCACTTCGGGCGCCTTGTCGACGATGCCTTCGACGCCGATCGGGCAGCGCATCCGCGCGACCTGGGCCGGGTCGATGCCGATCGCGGCGAGGCGATGATCGAACTGCACGCGTTTCGTGTGCGAGCCGGTCATTCCGAAGTATGCATAGTCGCCGCGTCGCAGGATGCGCTCGGCCAGCACGAAATCGAGTGCGTGGTCGTGCGTCATCACGACGAAGTAGGACTGCGGCGGCGCTGCTTCGACCGCGTCCGCCGGGGAAGCGGCCGCGTCGATCGCGAGGTTCCCGATGCCGGCGAGCGCGTCGGCCGGCGGGAACGCCGCATCGGGCCCGTCGATCCAGCGCACCTGGCACGGCAGCGTCGCCAGCACCTTCACGAGCGCGGTGCCGATGTGTCCCGCGCCGAACAGCATGACGGGGAACGCATACGGCGCGATCGTTTCGGTCATCAGCGATACGCCGCCGGTTTCCCACAGCAGGCAGTCGGCGCGCGCGGCTTCCGATTCGGGCTCGCTCAACAGCGGCGCGCCCGGCGAGGGGCCGAATGATACGCTACGGACGGTCGCGGCGCCGGCCGCGACGCGCTTCGCGAGCGACATGATCCAGCCGAGATCGCCGACGTCGAGCCGCTCGAACGCGAGCACCACGGCGCCGCCGCAGCACTGGCCGAGACTCGGGCCGAGCGCGAGCCGCTCGAGCCGGCGTGCGTGCGGCACGTGCGCGCCGTCCTTCAGCAGGTGCCGCGCGATCTCGATCGCCTTCCATTCCAGATGACCGCCGCCGATCGTATGGCGTGCCGTGTCGCGCGTGACCAACATCTTGGTGCCGGCTTCGCGCGGCGCGGAGCCGTCGGTGTGCGCGACCGTCACGAGCACGGCCGCTTCGCCGTGCGCGAGCAGTTGCTGCAGATCGCCGAGCCAGGCTTCCATCAGCACGCTCCGTTCGGGACGACGCGGCACGACACGCGGCGCGGGCTGGCGGGCGCGGCGGCAACGAGGGCGGACGGGAGCGGGGCAGGCCGGCTGCACGGCCGATGCGGTGCGACGGCAGGGCACTGACGGCGTGCGCGAACGGCGCCGCCGGACGCGCGGACGCCATGAGGGTGACGGATGCGGATGGTTTGCGTTGTCATGATGAATCCAGTCGACATTGCGGATCGGGCGCGCGTTACGCAGGGAGCGGTGAGACCGCCTGGCCTCGCGCACGTAGATCGCCATCCAGTCCCGAAGATAGCATCGCCACGCGGCGGGAACATGGCCGGGCGGTGATCCGGGCTATCAGGCGGCGATCATGTCGATCATAGGCCGGCCGCGCGGGATCGGGGCACCGACGCATGCACGTCGGGCCGAAACGCACGCGTGACGGGGCGGGGGCGCGGCGATCGCGCGACGCATGCCGGCCCGGAAATCGGGGCGGCGGCGGAGTAAGTGTTTACGCGCGATGAGCGAGCAGGGCCGGTGCAGGCGTCGGCCGCGGCCGGGTGGCGACTCGCCGGCTGCGCGCGGCCCACTCGGTCGGGCCGCGCGGATCGTGGGCCGGCAAAACGGCCGCCCGGTCAGCTCGCGAGCTTGCGGCGATGGCGCCAGAGGCTCGCGATGGCCGCGATCAGGATCGCGGCGAAGCCGATCAGCGCCCAGCCGGGCAGCAGGATGCCGAAGTTCGGCGGGTAGACGGTCTCGCACAGCCCGGCGACCTTGAACATGCCGGGGAACCACTGCGCGGGCGGCAGGCTGTCGACGATCGGCTGCAGCGTGTCGAAGCCGCAACTGAAGCCCGGATTCATCTGGATCGACAGGTGCCGCGCGGCCGTGCCGACACCGCCGGCCGCGGCGAGCGCGATCAGCAGTTCGAGCGCCCAGACGCCGCGCCAGCTGCGGATTCCCGTGGCCAGGAACGCGAAGATCCCGATCGCGCAGAAGAAGTAGCGCTGGATGATGCACAGCGGGCACGGGTCTTCGTTCTTCGCGTACTGCAGGTACAGCGCGCCGGCCAGCAGGGCGATGCACACCCATCCGAGCAGCATCAGCAGGCGGCGTTCGCGGCGTAGCGCAAGCGTGTAGTCGTTCATGTCGGCGGGGTTCCTCGTCGGTCGGTCCGGAAAACAATCGGGCGATTTTAGCGCGAATGATCTGGCACGAAACTGACGGCGCGCGTGCGGCAGCCTGCCGCACCGCGCGCGGGCCGCCTGCGATCGGCCTGCCCTCGGCTGGCGAGGTCAGCGGATCGTGTTCAGCACGGCCTCGACCGACTGGCCGATCGCAAGCAGCGCGTCGTCGCGATGCGGCGCCGCCGCGAGCATCAGGCCGACCGGCGCCGCGTCGCGCGGATGGCACGGCAGCGACAGCCCGCACGCATCGAGGAAGTTGAACGCGCTCGGGTTGCGCAGGATCAGCGCGTTGGTGCGCGTGAACGCGTCGTCGTCCGTTTCGAGTTCGGCGATGCGCGGCGGCACCACCGGCACCGTCGGCGCGACGAGCGCATCGAAGCGCGACCAGACCGTGTGCGCGGCTTCGTCGAGCATCGCGGCGCGGGCGGCGAGTAGGTCGAGATAGTCGGCCGCCGTCGCGGGCTCGCCCTTCATGATCCGCGTCAGCACGCGCGGGTCGTACTGGTCGCGATGCGTGGCGAGCAGCGGGCGATGCCATGCGTACGCTTCGATCGGCGAGAAGCCGAAACGGTTGATCTCCGGCAGCCGGTCGAGCGCGGGGAAGCGCACTTCGGTGACGATCGCGCCGGCGGCTTCGAGATGCTTGAGCGCGGTGTCGAGCGCGGCCGCGACGTCGGCATCGACGCCGTCCGTCACGTAGTTCGTCAGCACGCCGAGCCGCACGCCTTCGAGCGGCCGGGCGGCCGGCACGTGCGGCTCGAGCCCCGCGAGCATCCGGTCGACGAGCGCGCAGCACGCGACCGTCAGGCCGATCGGGCCGAACGAGTCGAGCGTCGTCGACAGCGGCACGGCGCCTTGCGTCGGGATTCGGCTCGCGGTCGGCTTGAAGCCCGTCAGCCCGCACAGCGCGGCCGGAATGCGGATCGAGCCGCCGGTGTCGGTGCCGAGCGCGACCGCCGCCATCCCGTCGGCGACCGATGCGGCCGCACCCGACGACGAGCCGCCCGAAATCCGCGCATCGCCCGGCACGTCGCGGTGGTACGGCGAGCGCGGGTTGCCGAAGTGCGGATTCAGCCCGAGCCCCGAGAACGCGAACTCGCTCATGTTGGTGCGGCCGACCAGCACCGCACCCGCGCGCTTGAGCCGGGCGACCGCGACCGCATCGGTGCGCGCGGCCGGCGCGTCGTCGAGTACGCGCGAACCCGCGCGCGTGACCTGGCCCGCGACGTCGAACAGATCCTTGACCGATACGGGAATGCCCGCGAGCGGCGACAGCACGGTGCCCGCGGCGCGCAGCCGGTCGTGTGCGTCGGCGGCCGCGCGTGCGTTGTCCGCATCGACTTCGGTGAAGACGACGGCGCCCTGGCCCGACGGATCGGCGATCCGGTCGAGCGCGGTGTCGACGAGCGCGCGGCTCGTGGTCCGGCCGGCGGCGAGGTCGGCGGCGAGCTGGGCGAGCGGGGGGAACGGCGTGAAAGTGGTCATGGCGGCTCAGGGGCGAAGATGTTGAAGAAGCGTGGAGCGGAACGAATCGATATGGCGTTCGACGGCTGCGCGCGCGCCGGCGGCGTCGCGTGCGGACAGCCGATCGAACAGCGCGCGGTGCTCGTGCTGGACGTCGGCGAGATGGTGCGGTTCGGACAGCGTGACGAACCAGAAGCGCAACGAACGCTCGTGCAACGCGCGCAGGATGTCGGCGAGCACCGCGTTGCGCGCGGCCGCGGCGATCGTCTGATGAAACGCGCGGTCGAGCTCCATCATGCCCTCGACGTCGTGCGTATCGACGCAGGCCTGCCCGTCGTCGAGCAGCGCGGCCAGGCGCGCGAGATCGTCGGGCGTCGCATGGCGCGCGGCCAATTCGGCGCAGTGGGCTTCGTTGATGCGCCGCACGTCGATCACCGCGACGATGTCGTCGAGCGACAGCGGCTGCACCATCAAGCCCTTGCGCGGCATCACGGACAGCAACCCTTCGAGCACGAGCCGATGCACGGCCTGATGCACCGGCGTGCGGCCGATCCCCGTACGTGCGACGAGATCGGCTTCGTTGAGCGCGGCGCCCGGCTTCAGGCGCATCGTGATGATGTCGCGCTGGATCAGCGCGTACGCGCGGTCGGCGAGGCTGGCCGGAGACGCGGTGGGGCGATCGCGGGTGACGTCGGTCAGCGTACTCATGCGGGCGGCGCGGCCGGGGCCGGAAGGGGCGCGATCATGGTGCGGATGCTCGGGAAGCGTGGGCGATCTCTGGATATTATTGTGATATATCAGTGGCGTCCAGTATGGTCGATGCGAGGCCGGCTCGCGACTCGGCCGCTCCCCGCGCGACTTGCCACCGACTTGCAACAATATCGACAGGATGTTGCAGGTTTGCCGCGCGATCGTGCACTGAAGCATAATGAATCCTCGTCTATCCCTACGCGCGAGCGACGCATCAGACCATCGTCATGAGCGAAAACACGCCTTCCCCGGCCGGTCTGCCCGGCACCTCTTCCGCTTCTTCCGATTCCCCCCGTCCCGATCCGGCGAAAACGCCCGATGCGCCGGCCACGCAGGCCGCCGCGGAGAATGTCGCCGACGACGGCGCGTCGCCCGTCACGGCCGCATCCGAGCCGGGTGCGCCCGGTGCGGCGGGCGCCGTCGGTGACGGCGCTGCCGCGGCCGTGCCGCCGAAGCCAGGCGTGCCGCCGCCCGGATTCGGCGCACCGCCCGATTTCGACACGCCGCGGCCGCCGCCCGCGAACGCGCAGAATGCGCCGCCGGCCTATCTGAAACAGAGCGACACGCCGTGGTCGGTGTTCGGCCGGATCGTCGCGGCGCGCGCGCGGCGGCTGTTCGACCGCGCCGGCCAGCGGATCACGCAGCGCACGCTGCGCATCGGCGTGTCGGCGCGGATCTTCCATCCGGAGCCCGGCGCGAAGGGGCTGCGCGGCAAGACGCTGCAGTATCTCGAGGAATCGATCGCCCACTGGGTGATGTCGCGCGACGTGCTCGTGTTCATGATTCCGACCGTCGGCCATCAAGGCATGATCCATCCGAGCAACATTCGCCTGCGCGACTACGCGAAGCATCTCGACGGCCTGCTGCTGCAAGGCGGCGCCGACGTGTCGCCGCAGACCTACGCGGCGTCGGATGCGCGCCCCGAATGGCCGGGCGATCGCGTGCGCGACATGTACGAGCTCGAACTGCTGCACGAATTCGTCGAGTCCGGCAAACCCGTGCTCGGCGTGTGTCGCGGCTGCCAACTGATCAACGTCGCGTTCGGCGGCTCGCTGTACCAGGACATCGCCACCGACGTGCCGACCGCGAACGCGCACGTGAGCGAGCATTACGACCAGCATCGTCACGCGATCCGCTTCCCCGACTCGTCGACGCTCGCGAGCATGTTCCCGGGGCGCAGCGAAGCGATCGTCAACTCGATACACCACCAGGCGATTCGCGATCTCGGCCGCGATCTGAACATCGAGGCCGTGTCGGCCGGCGACGGGATCATCGAAGGCATTCGCCACCGGCGTTCGCCGTTCGTCGTCGGCGTGCAGTGGCATCCGGAGTTCCATCGCGCGGGCGGCTCGGAACTGCTCGACTGCACGCCGCTGCTCGACGCGTTCCTGCGCGCGGCGCGCGAAACGCGTCTGTAGCACGCTGTATTTTTCGCGTCGCACGAAGGCCGGCCGCATCCCGATTAATTCGAGATGCGGCCGTTTCGTTTTGAACGATAATCGCGAGTTCCGATTCGTTCGCCGGAGTCTGACGTTGGCTTTCCGAAACTTTTCCCCTGCACGATGCGCAACGTGGATCGTTGCACTGGCTGCCTGCGCGCAAGCGGGCGCGGCCTGGTCCGACGATGCGACCGCACCTGCCGCCGGTACGCGTCCGGCGGTCACGAGCCTGAGCGGCGGCGCGTCGCCGGCGGCATCGGCCACGGCCGCGACGGACGCCGCCGCGCAAGGCAACGTCGCCGAGCTGACGCAGATGCTGCACGACGGCCGGATCGTCGAGATGCGCACGACCTACAACGGCAGCTACGGCGCGAGCCTGATGTTCGATCCGCGCGAGATGACGTACTACGTCGCGCTGTTCCAGGACAAGAATCTGTGGCGCGTGATCCGTTCGCAGGAAAAGAATCGCGCGGAGATGGTGTACGCGAACTTCGTCCAGCAGACGGCGCAGCTCGCCGATATCGAGATCCGCCGGACCGAGCTGCAGGCGCAGAAGGCATTTCTCGAACGCGTGATCGCGCTGCAGGCGAATCGGGCGCAGCAGTTGCAGGCCGACTTGAGCGTCGCGCGCAGCCAGCAGGCCGAAGTCACGCAGCGGCAGAAGTCGGCGCAGGAGCAGGCCCAGGCGCTGCAGGTCGAGAAGCGGGCCGCGCAGTTGCAGTTGCGCGATCTGCAGGAGCAGGTGCGGCAACTCGAGAAGCAGACCGAGACGGGGCTGCCCGCGCACAAGTAACGATTCGTCGAACGGACGCAGCGAGACGAGCGCAAACCCGGCGAAGCGATCTTCGCCGGGTTTTTTATTTGCGCGTGCGTCAGTGCGGGACCGCTTCCGGCACGTCGGTCACGCGACGGTGCGACAGTTGCGACGTCCAGTCGAAACCGGCCGCGGGCGGGGACGCCGGGCGCGCCGGCTGCGTGGCGCGCAGCGCGTTTGTCATGGCAATCAACGTGGCCGGATCGTCGAGCGAGGCGCGGGTATCGCGGGTGTCTGCCATGCGCGGCGGCGGAGCGAGCCGATCGCGTGTGCCGGCGTGGATCGCGCCGCGCTGGATCGGCGGATGGGCGGCGAGCCGCGGCACGACCGGTGTGCGGGGCGGTGCCTTCGTCGTGCGTTGGCTGGTTGCTCGACGTGGCGAGGCAGGGGGGGCGTGCCGTACGTCGGCCGTCGCTCGCAGGTGGCGCGGCGCCGGGCGAAGCGCGACGCGATGCGTGGCTGGCGGCGATCCAACCGTGTTCGCGACAGGTGTCGCCACGTTGCGCTGCGGCATGACGTGCGTCGACGTAGCAGGTTGTGCCGCGCCGCCGGACGCTTGAAGCGCGTACGCAGGACCGCGACCCACAGGCGGAGCGTACGCGCCGATCAGCCAGCCAATGATGCCGAGCGCGCCGATGCTCCAGCAGACGGCGTACATCGCGCGCCGGTCGCGAGGGCGGCGCGCGGGATCCGGCACGCGACGGGCGGCCGCCGCGGCCGGCGTGACAGCCACCCCGGCCGAAGCCGGCAGCGATGCCGCCGCGGGCAGTGGTTGCCATTGGCACGTGCGGTGTGGCCGGTCGACATCGATGCAGGACGTGGTCAGTGTCGCGAGGCAGTTCCTGCCGGGCCGTGCGCCGGGCGCACCGGGGAATCGCCATTCGCGGCCGAACGGCGGGATGTGATCGAGCGGAGTGGCGCGTGGGCGGGCGAGCGCGCCTTCGACCGGGACGAGGGGCGATGGGGTCATGAAGGGGGGCCGCCGTGCGACACGGGTGACCGTGCCGGAGCGGCGAGGAAATGTCGTCGCAAATCGTGACATTGTGGTCAGCAGGCGAACGCAGGTCGATCAGATTGATCTGATTCTTGTGCCCATTGCGGGGCGACGTGTACGAGGCGGATACCGCGACGGCCATGACAGGGCGCCACAAGGCAAATGTCGGCCTGGCGTGGCATGATTCACGAATCATGCCGGTGGCGCGCCGTTACGCGCCGTGCCGCCGGCGGGCAGCGATGTCCGTGCGCGCCGGCCCGACCCGGCGCGTCGTGCATCGTCGGATTCATGCGGCGCGGTATTCGCGCCATCCGAGCTGAGCGAGAAAACATGTCCACCGCGTCCCCTGCCATCGCGCAGGAATCGAAAGTCCGCACCGTCTTCCGGGTCGTCAGCGGCAACTTCCTGGAAATGTACGACTTCATGGTCTACGGGTATTACGCGTCGGCCATCGCGAAAACGTACTTTCCGAGCGGCAACGCCTTCGCGTCGCTGATGCTGTCGCTGTCGGTATTCGGCGCGGGCTTCCTGATGCGGCCGGTCGGTGCGATCGTGCTCGGCGCGTATATCGACCATCACGGCCGCCGCAAGGGGCTGATCCTGACGCTCGGGCTGATGGCGATCGGCACGCTCACGGTGGCCGCGATACCGGGCTATGCGACGATCGGCGTGCTCGCGCCGGTGCTCGTGCTGCTCGGCCGGTTGTTGCAAGGCTTCTCGGCGGGCGTCGAACTCGGCGGCGTGTCGGTCTATCTGTCGGAGATCGCGACGAAGGGCCACAAGGGGTTCTATACGTCGTGGCAGTCGGGCAGCCAGCAGGTGGCCGTCGTGTTCGCCGCGTTCGTCGGCGTCGTGCTGAACCGCGCGCTGCCGGTCGAGGAAATGACCGCGTGGGGCTGGCGCATTCCGTTCCTCATCGGCTGCCTGATCGTGCCGTTCCTGTTCCTGATCCGCCGTTCGCTGAAGGAGACCGACGAATTTCTCGCGAAGCGCCATCGCCCGACGATGGGCGAGATCATGCGCTCGATGCTCGACAACTGGGGTGTCGTGGTGGCCGGCATGGGGATGGTGATCATGACGACGGTGTCGTTCTACATGATTACCGCCTACACGCCGACCTTCGGCAAGGAAGTGCTGCACCTGTCGTCGCTCGACGCGCTTGTCGTGACCGTCTGTGTCGGGATCTCGAACCTCGTGTGGCTGCCGCTGTCCGGTGCGCTGTCCGATCGCATCGGCCGCCGCCCGGTGCTGATCGCGTTCACCGTGCTGACGCTGCTGTCGGCTTACCCGGCCGTGCTGTGGCTCGTCGGCGATCCGTCGTTCCTGCGGCTGCTCGCGGTCGAGCTGTGGCTGTCGTTCCTGTACGCGTCGTACAACGGGGCGATGGTCGTCGCGCTGACCGAAGTGATGCCGGTCGACGTGCGTACGGCCGGCTTCTCGCTCGCATACAGCCTGGCAACGACGATCGGCGGCTTCACGCCGGCGATCTCGACGCTGCTGATCCACCAGACGGGCAACAAGGCGGCGCCGGGGCTGTGGTTGAGTGTGGCCGCGATCTGCGGCTTGATCGCGACGCTCGTGCTCTACCGCACCGCCGACGCGCGCAACCAGTACAAGTCGGCCTAACGGCGGCCGGGATGTCGCGCGGCGTCGGCCGCGCGTCGCATCGAAGAAGGGGGCGCAATGCGCTCCCTTCTTCGTTTGCGGTCATGCCTCGCGCAGCATGTCGGCCACCGCGGCCGCCACGTCGGGCCATGCGCCCGGCGCAGGCTGGCGGGCGATCCTGGCCTGCGCATACCACGGGCAGTCGCCGCCGGTGAACCAGCGCCAGTCGGGTGCGAACGGCAGCATGACCCACAGCGGCTTGCCGAGTGCGCCCGCGAGGTGCGCGACAGCCGTGTCGATTGTGACGACGCCGTCGAGCCGCTCGATCAGCGCGGCCGTATCGGCAAAGTCGTTCAGCCGGCCGTCGAGACGATGCACGCGCGGATGCGCGTCGACGCGCGCCCGTTCGTCATCGTCCAGCGCGGGCTGCAGCACGATCCAGTCGATGTCCGGCAGCGCGAGCAGCGGCGCGAGCGCGTCGAACGGCATCGAGCGGTTTTCCTGTGCCTGCCGGCGCCCCGACCACGCCAGGCCGAACTTGCGCTTCGACTGCCCGCCGAGCGAGCCGCGAAAGCGCCGCCCGGCGCCGTCGGGCGCATCGAGGTAGCGCGAGCCGACGATGTCTTCCGGTTGAAGCCCGAGCAGGAACGGCAGGCTCATCAGCGTGCAGGCGACGTCCGCGGCAGGCAGCTTCGCGGCGCCTTGCGCGACGAGCGTCACGCGCCAGCGCGACGCGGCCGGCGTCAGCAGCGCGACGAGTTCCGGCTGGACTTCGAGCACGACGCGCGCGCAGCGGGCGCGGGCCAGCGGCACGAAGCGGACGAACTGCAGCGTGTCGCCGAACCCCTGTTCCGCGCGGATCAGCAGCGTACGCGCCGCAATCGGCTCGCCCTGCCAGCGCGGCAGCGCGCCGAGCGGCGTCGCGCCGGGCGTCTCGTGGCGCGCTTCGTAGGCGGGCAGGCCGCGCGCGAAGTCGCGCAGCGTCAGCAGCGTGACCGCGCGATGCAGCCGCGCGAGCGTGAGATCGGGCGCGACGCGCAGCGCCTGGTCGAATGCGCGCAGCGCCATCTCGTGCGCGCCGAGCGCGTGATGCGCGTTGCCGAGATTCAGCCATGCGAGCCCGAACGACGGATCGAGCCCGACGGCGCGTTCGTAGTACGGCAGCGCGTCGCGGTGGCGCGCCTGCGCGCAGAGTGCGTTCGCGAGCCCGAACAGCGCGAGCGGAAACGGCGGGTGCAGCGCGAGCGCGGCTTCGAATGCCGCGGCCGCCTCGGCATGCCGGCCGACCGCATCGAACGTGTTGCCGAGATTGAAATGCGCGGCGACGAACCGCGGCTGCGCGGCGATCGCGGCCTGGAAGTGCGCGATCGCATCGTCGGCGCGGCCCATCGCGCTCAGTGCCATCCCGAGGTTGTTGTGCGCGCCCGCATGCCCGGGCCGGAGCTCGAGCGCGCGACCGAACGCGGCGAGCGCGTCGTCGTGGCGGCCGAGCGCGTTCAGCGCGTTGCCGAGATTGTTGTGGATCGATGCGTCGTCGGGCGTGAGCCGCAGCGCGCGGCCGAAAGCGTCGATCGCATCGTCGTGACGCTGCACCGCCGCATAGGCGTTGCCGAGGTTGTAGTGCGCGAGCGGAAATTCGGGTGCAAGCGTCAGCGCGTTGCGAAAGCGGTCGATCGCTTCGTCGAGCCGGCCGAGCGCTTTCAGCGCGTTGCCGAGATTGAGCTGCAGCGCGGCATCGTTCGGACGCAATGCGACGGCGCGGCCGACGAGATCGGCTGCCTCGGCGTGCTGGCCCTGCTGATGCCGCAGCACGCCGAACAGGTGCAGCGCGTCGGCGTCGGCGGGGTTGGAGGCGAGCGCGTTGCGATAGCCGTGCTCGGCCTCGGCGAGGCGACCCGCGCTGTGTGCGGCGTATGCCTGGTCGAATACGGAATCCATGACGCGAAAACGAGCGGAAAGCGCGTATTTTCCCACACCGCGCGGCGGGGTCGCGGATCGGCCGGTTGGCATATGGCCCCGTGACGCGGAGCGGCGTAGACTTGCAGAGTCGCGTGTCATCGAGGGTCTCATGGCTGACACACTGTCCGATATCCCGCCCGTGCTGATCGTCGGCGCGGGGCCGACCGGCCTTGCCGCGGCGATGAGCCTCGCGCGGGCCCGCGTGCCGGTGCGCATCATCGATCGTCTCGTCGCGCCGGCGCCGTTTTCGCGTGCGATCGGCATCCAGGCGCGCACGCTCGAACTGCTGGAGCAGCATCGTGCGGTCGAACCGTTTCTCGCGCTCGGCCATCGCGCGCATGCGGCCGAGCTGCATGCCGACGGCCGCGTGATCGCACGGCTCGATTTCGATCCGCTGCGAACGCGCTATCCGTATCTGATGTTTCTCGACCAGAGCATCACCGAGCGGCTGCTCGCCGAACATCTGGCCGGAATGGGCGTGACCGTCGAACGCGGTACGGCGCTGACCGCATGCGACGCGGGCGGCACGTCGCTCGACGTGACGCTGCGCTGCGCCGACGGCCGCGACGAGTCGTTCACCCCGTCATACCTGATTGCCGCCGACGGCGCGCACAGCACGGTCAGGCATCTCCTCGGCCTCGGCTTTGCCGGGCATGCGTTCGAACAGACTTTCCTGCTGGCCGATTTCGCGGCGATACCCGACTGGCCGGACGAGGAGATCCACCTGTTCACGACGCCCTCCGGAATCGCGGGCCTGTTTCCGATGGGAGGCGGCCGTTACCGGCTCGTGGCGGACCGGCCGCCCGGCGGCGACGCGTCGCCCGACGCAGCGGCGCCGTCGCTCGCGGAATGCGATGCGATCATTCGTGCGCGCGTCGGCGCATCGATCTCGCCAAGCGATCTCGCGTGGTCGTCCTATTTCCACCTGCACAGCCGGATGGTCGGCCGGCTGCGTCATGGCCGCGTGTTCTTCGCGGGCGACGCCGCGCACGTCCACAGCCCGGCCGGCGCGCAGGGCATGAACACCGGCATCCAGGAGGCGTTCAACCTCGGCTGGAAGCTCGCGCGCGTCCTCGGCGCGGGCGCGCCCGAGCGGTTGCTCGACACCTATCACGCGGAGCGCCATCCGATCGAGCGCGACGTGTTGCGGCAGACCGGTTTCGTCACGCAGGTCGTCGAAGCCGAGCGCGGTGCGATGAAGCTGCTGCGCGATCATGTCGTGCCGCTGCTGGCGTCGTTCGGGCCGCTGCGCGACGCGCTCCGGCGCACGGTGAGCGAGCTCGGCGTGCAGTACCGGAAGAGCCCGCTCACGCTCGAGCGCGTGCTCGACGGCGGCCCGCGCGCGGGCGAGCGCGCGCCCGATGCGCTCGTGCACGTGCTCGACGGGCCGCTCGGTCGGGCGCCCGGCGCGGCGCGGCTATACGATCTTCACGATCCGGCGAGTTTCACGCTGTTGCTGCTGGAAGAGCCGGTGGATACCGACGCCGGCGAGGTGCCGCCGATCCCGGCCGATGCGCAGGTGCTCGTGCAGGGGCTCGAACGGATCATGCCGGAAGCGGTGCGCGTGTGGCGCGTCGCCGATGCCGAGGGCGACGGGGCGGCAGGGCTCGCGCAGGAATACGGCCGCTCGCGGCCGTCGTTCTATCTGCTGCGGCCCGACGGCTATGTCGCCGCGCGGGGGCGCACGGCGACCGACGCCAACGCGTTGCTGCGCCACTGCGAAAGCTGGTTCGCGGGCCTGTCGGTGTCCGCGTAGCCGCGCGCTCAGGCGGGCGCCGCGGCAGGCACGAGCGACGCGCGATGCGCGGCGATCGCATCGCGCACGATCGGCATCGCGCGTTGCCCGGCTTCGCTCGACGGATCGTCGAGCGCGGCGAGAAACGCGCGTCGCATCCGCGGTTCCCAGAAGCGCCGGATATGCTCGGCGATTCCGGTCAGCGCTTCGTCGCGATCGGGCATCGATTCGAAGAATGCGCCGATCTGGTTGGCCATGTCGATCAGGTGGTCGTTGTTCATTGCGGCCTCACTTGCCTGTCGTCACGGCGGCTGGCGCGGCGGCGCGGCGCTCGAGCAGGTCGAGCTGCTCCGAGTTGAAGCGCGCATACGCGCGCTGCCAGTCGGACGGCTGCGCAACCGGCATCACCTGCACGGCCGTCACCTTGTATTCGGGGCAGTTCGTCGCCCAGTCGGAGCTGTCCGTCGTGATCACGTTCGCGCCCGATTCGGGAAAGTGGAACGTGGTGTACACGACGCCCGGCTGCATGCGCTCCGTCACGAGCGCGCGCAGCACCGTCTGCCCCGCGCGCGATTCGATGCCGACCCAGTCGCCGGAGCGGATCCCGCGATCCTGTGCGTCGTGCGGATGGATCTCGAGGCGATCCTCCTCGTGCCACCGGACGTTTTCGGTCCGGCGCGTCTGCGCGCCGACGTTGTATTGCGACAGGATGCGGCCCGTCGTCAGGATCAGCGGATAGCGCTGCGTGACCTTCTCCTGCGTCGGAATGAACTTCGTGATCACGAACCGCCCCTTGCCGCGCACGAACGTGTCGATGTGCATGGTCGGCGTGCCTTCGGGCGCCTGTTCGTTGCACGGCCACTGGATGCTGCCGAGCGCGTCGAGCTTGTCGTACGACACGCCCGAGAAGGTCGGCGTGAGCCGCGCGATCTCGTCCATGATTTCCGACGGATGCGTGTAATGCATGTCGTAGCCGAGTGCCTGCGACAGCAGCAGCGTGACTTCCCAGTCCGCGTAGCCCGCGAGCGGCGGCATCACCTTGCGCACGCGCGAGATCCGGCGTTCCGCGTTCGTGAACGTGCCGTCCTTCTCGAGGAACGTCGAGCCCGGCAGCAGCACGTGCGCGTATTTCGCGGTTTCGTTCAGGAAGATGTCCTGCACGACGATGCATTCCATCGCCGACAGCGCGGCCGCGACATGCTGCGTGTTCGGGTCCGACTGGACGATGTCCTCGCCCTGGCAGTAAAGCCCCTTGAAGCTGCCGTCGAGCGCAGCGTCGAACATGTTCGGGATGCGCAGTCCGGGCTCCGGCTGCAGCGTGGCCGACCACGCCTGCTCGAACTGCGCGCGCACGACTTCGTCGCCGATGTGGCGGTAGCCGGGCAGTTCGTGCGGGAACGAGCCCATGTCGCACGAACCCTGCACGTTGTTCTGGCCGCGCAGCGGATTGACGCCGACGCCTTCGCGGCCGACGTTGCCGGTCGCCATCGCGAGATTCGCGATGCCCATCACCGTCGTCGAGCCCTGAGCGTGTTCGGTGACGCCCAGCCCGTAATAGATCGCGGCGTTGCCGCCCGTCGCGTACAGGCGCGCGGCCTCGCGGACCAGCTCGGCCGGCACGCCCGTCACGTCCGCTGTCGCCTCGGGCGAATTGTCGGCCTGCGCGACGAAGTCGCGCCATTGCTCGAACGCGCGCGTCTCGCAGCGCTCGGCGACGAATGCGTCGGCCACCAGCCCTTCGGTGACGATCACGTGCGCCAGTGCATTGACGATCGCGACGTTGGTGCCCGGACGCAGCTGCAGATGGTGCGTGGCCTTCACGTGCGGGCCGTCGACGACCTCGATGCGGCGCGGGTCGATCACGATCAGCTTCGCGCCTTCGCGAACGCGCCGCTTCAGCCGCGAGCCGAACACCGGGTGGCCCTCGGTCGGGTTCGCGCCCATCACGACGATCACGTCGGCCTGGCCGACCGATGCGAACGTCTGCGTGCCGGCCGATTCGCCGAGCGTCGTCTTGAGGCCATAGCCGGTCGGCGAGTGGCACACGCGTGCGCAGGTATCGACGTTGTTGTTGCCGAACGCGGCGCGCACGAGCTTCTGCACGAGATAGGTTTCCTCGTTCGTGCAGCGCGACGACGTGATGCCGCCGATCGAATCGCGGCCGTACTTCTGCTGCAGCTTGCGGAATTGCGTCGCCGCGTAGGTGAGGGCTTCGTCCCAGCTCACTTCGCGCCACGGGTCGGTGATCTTCTCGCGGATCATCGGCTTCGTGATGCGGTCCTTGTGCGTCGCATAGCCCCACGCGAAGCGCCCCTTCACGCATGCGTGGCCTTCGTTCGCGAGACCGTTCTTGTGCGGCGTCATGCGCACGACCTGCGTGCCCTTCATCTCCGCCTTGAACGAGCAGCCGACGCCGCAGTATGCGCAGGTCGTGACGACCGAGTGTTCGGCCTGCCCGAGCTGCACGACGGATTTTTCCTGCAGCGTGGCCGTCGGGCATGCGGCGACGCAGGCGCCGCACGACACGCACTCCGACGCCATGAACGATTCGCTTTCGCCCGCGGCGACGCGTGATTCGAAGCCGCGCGCGGTGATCGTCAGCGCGAACGTGCCCTGCGTTTCCTCGCAGGCGCGCACGCAGCGGTTACAGACGATGCATTTCGACGGGTCGTAGGTGAAGTACGGGTTCGATTCGTCCTTGGTGTCCTTCAGGTGATTCGCGCCGTCGAAACCGTAGCGCACTTCGCGCAGGCCGACCACGCCCGCCATGTCCTGCAGCTCGCAGTCGCCGTTGGCCGGGCAGGTGAGGCAGTCGAGCGGGTGGTCGGAGATGTACAGCTCCATCACGTTGCGGCGCAGCGACTGCAGCCGGTCCGACTGCGTGCGCACCTTCATGCCGGCTTCGGCCGGCGTCGTGCACGACGCCGGATAGCCGCGCCGGCCCTCGATCTCGACGAGGCACAGCCGGCACGAGCCGAACGGTTCGAGCGAATCGGTCGCGCAGAGCTTCGGGACGTTGACGCCGGCTTCGATCGCCGCGCGCATCACCGACGTGCCGGCCGGCACCGTGACCGGCTGGCCGTCGATTTCGAGCGTGACGTCGGTATCGGCATACCGTTGAGGTGTGCCGTAGTCGGTATCGTCGAACGGATCGCGGGCGCGCGCCTGTGCGGCGCTCTTGCACGCGCATTGGCCCGAGCCGCAGCCGCCTTGGCGGACGTTGTTCGTGTCGAGGGACATGCAGGGCTCCTTCTGGGTCAGGCCGCAGCCTTGACCGGGCCCGACGCGGCATCCTTGCCCGCGGCGAGTCCGAAATCTTCGGGGAAATGATCGAGCGCGGACAGCACCGGGTACGGCGTCATCCCGCCCATCGCGCACAGCGAACCGGCCAACATCGTGTCGCACAGGTCGCGCAACAGCGTGACCTGCCGCTCCGATGTATCGCCGTGGCGAATGCGCGCGATCGTCTCGACGCCGCGCGTCGAACCGATCCGGCACGGCGTGCACTTGCCGCACGATTCGATCGCGCAGAACTTCATCGCGTATTCGGCCAGCTCGGCGAGATTCGACGTGTCGTCGTGCAGCACGATGCCGCCGTGGCCGACGACCGCGCCGATCGCCGTGTACGCCTCGTAGTCGAGCGGCACGTCCCACTGGTGGTCGGGCAGGTAGGTGCCGAGCGGGCCGCCGACCTGCGCGGCGCGCGCAGGCCGGCCACTGGCCGTGCCGCCGCCGAAGTCGAACAGCAGCTCGCGCAGCGTGACGCCGAACGCGAGCTCGACGAGGCCGCCGTAACGGATGTTGCCTGCCAGCTGGAACGGCAGCGTGCCGCGCGAGCGGCCCATCCCGTAGTCGCGATAGAACGCGGCGCCGCGCGCGAAGATCACCGGCGCCGTCGCGAGCGTGATCACGTTGTTGATCACGGTCGGCTGGCCGAACAGGCCGGCGAGCGCGGGCAGCGGCGGCTTCGCGCGCACGACGCCGCGCTTGCCCTCGAGCGATTCGAGCAGCGCCGTTTCCTCGCCGCAGACGTACGAGCCCGCGCCTTTCGCGACGTGCAGCTCGAACGCATGCGGGGAGCCGAGCACGTGTTCGCCGAGCCAGCCGGCTTCACGCGCGCGGACGATCGCGGCTTCGAGCACGGCGATCGCGTGCGGGTATTCGCTGCGTACGTAGATGTAGCCGACCGTCGCGCCGGTGGCGATACCGGCGATGATCATCCCTTCGATCAGGCAGTACGGATCGCATTCCATCAGCAGGCGGTCGGAGAACGTGCCCGAATCGCCTTCGTCCGCGTTGCAGACGATGTATTTCTGCGCGGCGCGTGCTTGCCGCACGGTACGCCACTTGATGCCGGCCGGGAACGCCGCGCCACCGCGGCCGCGCAGCCCCGACTCGATCAGCGCTTCGCATGCGGCGTCGCCGTCGAGCGCCAGTGCGTTCTTCAGGCCGGCGAGGCCGTCGTGTTGCAGGTAGTCGTCGATCGACAACGGATCGGTCAGGCCGATGCGCGCGAACGTGAGCCGCTGCTGGCGCGCCAGATAGGGCAGCGCGTCGACGAGGCCGACGCCGCTCGGATGCGTGCCGCCTTCGAGCCAGTTGGCGTCGAACAGGGCCGGCACGTCGGCGGCCGACAGGTTGGCATAGCCGACGCGGCCCGCGGCCGTTCCGACTTCGACGAGCGGCTCGAGCCACAGCAGCCCGCGCGAACCGTTGCGAACCATCTCGATCGCGACGCCGCGCCGTTCGGCCTCGGCCATGATCGCGGCGGCGAGCGCGTCGGCGCCGAGTGCCAGCGCGGACGAATCGCGCGGTACGTAGATGCGGGTCGTCATGCGGCCTCCGGCGTGTGGGCGACCGCGTCGGCCAGCAGTGCGTCGAACTTCTCCGGCGTGACCTTTGCGTGGAGCACCCCGTTGACCGTCATCGACGGCGATTGCGCGCACAGCCCGAGGCAGTAAACCGATTCGAGCGCGACGTCGTCCGGCGTGTGGGTTGCGGCGGCGGCATCGCCGTGCGCGGCGTCGAACCGGCAGCCCGTGCGGGCTTCCGCGTGGGCGGCGAGCGTTTCGCAGCCCATGCTGCGGCACGCTTCGGCGCGGCACATCTGGATCGTCACGCGGGCGGGCGGCGCGGTGCGGAAATGATGGTAGTAGGTCAGGACGCCGTGCACTTCCGCGCGCGACAGGTTCAGCGCTTTGGCGAGCGGCGCGACGCAGCCCTGCGGCACGTAGCCCGCGTCGTCCTGGATCGCGTGCAGGATCGCGACGAGCGACCGGCCGGCGCGCGCATGGCGCTCGACGAGCGCATCGGGCGCAGGGGAATTCGGGGACATCGGTTATGCTCCTCCAAAGTCTCATATGCGCTCGAAATTCATATAGTGCGCACGTGGGACTTCGTTCTGATTGATTTTGACCAACGATAAGCGGAAGATTTCGTGGTCGCAATAGGAAATCGGAGTGCATAATTGATTCGAATCGAATGCGACGCGTATCTGACCGTACGCGACACGGAAGGCCGTTCGGCCAGCCTCTCCGACGTCGCTCCGCTGCTGGAGCTCGTGGCCGATACGGGCAGCATCGCGCAGGCCGCGCAAGCCAAGGGGCTGTCGTACCGGCACGCGTGGGGCATGCTGCGCGCGCTGGAGTCGTGCATCGGCGGGGAATTGATCGAAACCGCGCGCGGCAAGGGGTCGACGTTGTCGGCGCTCGGGCAGGCGGTCGTCGATGCGCAGCGTCTGGCGCGCAGCCGCCTCGACGGGAACCTGCGCACGCTGGCGGCCGAGGTGGCCAGTGAACTGAACCGGCGGCTCGCGCAGCGCGACGGCGCCGTGCGCATCCATGCGTCGCACGGTTACGCGGTCGCGACGCTCGTTTCCGCGCTCGTCGATGCGCAGGCGGCCGTCGACATCAAGTATCGCGAGAGCGTCGAGGCCGTGCAGGCGCTCGCGCGCGGCGAATGCGACCTCGCCGGCTTCCATTTGCCGCGCGGCGCGTTTCGCGCGCAGTGCGCGCAAATCTACCGGCCGTGGCTCGACGACACGCGCCACGTGCTGATCCACCTGACGCGCCGCCAGCAGGGGCTGTTCGTCCCGCGCGGCAACCCGAAGCAGGTACGCGGGCTGGCGGATCTGGCACGCAACGACATCCGCTTCGTCAACCGCCAGCCGGGATCGGGCACGCGCATGTTGCTGGATCTCGCATTGCGCGCGATCGGCATCGATCCGGAGCGTATCGACGGCTATGCGTCGGCCGAACTCACGCATTCGGCGATCGCGGCGTTCGTCGCGAGCGGAATGGCCGATCTCGGTTTCGGCGTCGAGCCGGCCGCCCATCATTTCGGGCTCGACTTCATCCCGGTCGTCGACGAGGACTATTACTTCGCATGCGAACGCGCTCGGCTCGATGTGCGGCCGCTCGCCGATGTGCTGGCACTCCTGCGTGACGCACGCTTCGTCGAGCGCGTCGCGCATCTCGACGGCTACGATCCGGCCGCGTGCGGCGCGCTGGAGCGCATCGCGACCGGGCTGGCCGGCAGCGACGACGCGAGCGGCCCGGACGGCAATTCCCGGTAACGAAGATGCGATCGCGCCGCGCTGCAGCAGTGGGGGAATTGCGCTACGCTTGCCGCTTGATCAACGTTCCAACAAGCACGCCGTTCAGGCGTCATCCCGCCATGAAATTTTCCGTTCCCCTTGCCGCGGCAGCGTTGACCGCGGGGCTGCTGGCCGTCGCTTCGCCGTTTGCGTTCGCGCAGAATTCCCCGGGGGTGCCCGGCGGCATCCTGAGCGAACAGTTCCGCCTGAACGAACATCCGCAGATGCCGTTCGCGGCATCGACGCCGTCGGAGAAATACCAGAGCGGCAAGAAGTCGGCATTGCGTCGCAAGGGTGATCTGGGCGATCCGAACGGCTGCAACCTGAAGTGCCCGCTGGATACCCGGTAACGGGCCGGCGGCATGTCTGCGCCCGGGTGGGGCGCTTGCCTTTTGTGCGGCGGTTTGAGCAACTGACGGACTGCAGCAGACGTTCCGTCTGATTCCGCACCTCTATTCGAGCCCCGCGAAGCCTCCCGCTTCGCGGGGCTCGTGCTTTTCGGCGGCTCTTCACGCAAGACGGGACGGGCGAAGCGGCCGTTCGCCCGCATTCCCGTCCCGACAGAAATCTAGGGTTAACCCGTAAATCAGGAAGGATGTCTTCCTGAAACCTGCCTTATTCTTAAGCATCCACCTACATAAACTTCGATTTGTCGGCGCTGATCAAGGGTGTTCACCGCCGAATCAGACAAATCTGGAGGTAGGTCATCATGAAGTCGCTCGTTCAAGCCGTTGTCGTTGCTGCCGCTCTCGTTGCTCCGGTCGTTTCGTTCGCCCAGTCGGGTTCGACGATCACGCGAGCGCAGGTCCGTGCCGAACTGGTTCAACTCCAGCAGGCCGGTTACAACTCCGCCCGCGGCGAAGATCCGCACTATCCGGAAGCGATCCAGGCCGCAACGGCCCGTATCGCGGAGCAGCAGCGCAGTGCGTTGGCGCAAGCTCAAGGCGCCGACGCCAGCGGCTACGGTGCGCAGGCACAGGGCGCATCGGCGTCGGGTTCGCGCGCAATGGGCGTGCGCCCGGCCAGCGCGGAAGAAATGAAGTCGCTGTATCGCGGCAGCTAAGCCGCATATCGCCCGGTGTGGGCCGGCGCGGGCGCTGCGCTGCGTCGTGCCCGACGCCAGCCGTCGGGCCGGTCGCTGCCCGGCGCAGCCGATGATGGCGCGGGCGCGGCCGAACATCCGTCACGGATGGAGCGCGCGTAGCAGAACATCCGTCACCTCCTGCCGCCGAACATCGGCGGCATTCCGCACGACCCATCCGTGGCTGGGCGCTTTTTCGGAAGGCGCCGGGCGTGCGTTTCGCCGGCAACAAAAAACCCCGCAGACTTGCGTCATGCGGGGTTCGTGCGACGAGCGCGGAATTTGGTGGAGGCGGCGGGAATCGAACCCGCGTCCAGAAGCGCTCCACGACTAGTTCTACATGTTTAGTCCAGTCTTTTGATTTAACCGCAGCGACGCGGACGAACACGCTGCACTACGGCGATTCGCTAGATTTTCGACCCTGGCGTCGCGACGCCGACAGAGCTTAACTGACGTAAATGACCTCTGGCGGTATTGCTACCGGTCTTGCGACACTAGCCCGTCAGTGAACTAGGCAGAGGACGGCGGCCCTTAGGCTGCCAGTGCGAACGTTTCGTCGTTTGCAGTTACGATTTTCCCATTGATTAACGAGGTGACGGGTCCTCGACATGCCCTAGCCGCTTCACAACCCCTGTCGAAACCAGGTCGCCCCCGCGGTAAGATCGACCATTATAGCCCAACATCGCGCAGCAGGTCCCGCAGTTCCTGCGTCGTGTCGACGAGGTGCTGGGCCTGCCAGTCGGCCGGCGCGATGCCGTCGCCGCAATAGCCGTACGCGGCTGCCACGGTGGCCATGCCGGCGGCGCTGCCGGCCTGAATGTCGCGCAGGTCGTCGCCGACGTAGACGATGCGCGCGGGCGCGAGCGTCAACTGGCCGGCCGCATGCAGCAGTGGGGCCGGATGCGGCTTCGAGTGCGGCGTTGTGTCGCCCCCGACGACGCAGGCGGCGCGCGGCGCGAGACCGAGCAGCTCGACGAGCGGTGCCGTGAGCCGCATCGCCTTGTTCGTGACGATGCCCCAGCGCACGCCGCGCGCATCGAGTTCGTCGAGCACGTCGCCGATGCCGGGAAACAGCGTCGTCTGCACGCAGAGATCGGTCGCGTAGTTGACCAGAAATTCGTCGCGCATCGCTTCGTAGCCGGGCGTGTGCGGATCGATGCCGAACGCGCCGCCGAGCAGGCCGCGGGCGCCCGCCGAGGCCAGCGGCCGCAACACGTCGAGCGACGTTTCGGGCAGGCCGCGCTCGCGCTGCATCTTGTTGACGGCTGCCGCGAGATCGGGTGCCGTGTCGGCGAGCGTGCCGTCCAGATCGAACAGGACCGCATCGCAGTGCAGCAGGCGCGGTTCGTCTGGGATCCGCGCGGTCGAAAGGGGAGTCGTCATGCCGGTCGGAAGGTCACGCGCCGCGGCGGCACGCGACGAGGTAGTTGATGTCGGTGTCGTTCGACAGCGCGAAGCGCTTGCCGATCGGGTGATACGTGATGCCCTTGAGCTCGACGATGTGCAGATCCGTTGCACGCACGAAGCTAGCCAGTTCCGACGGGCGGATGAAGCGCGCGTAATCGTGCGTGCCCTTCGGCAGCATTTGTGCGATGTATTCCGCGCCGATCACCGCGAACAGGTAAGACTTCAGGTTGCGGTTCAGCGTCGAGAAGAACACCCAGCCGCCCGGCTTCACGAGCGTCGCGCACGCGGCCACGATGTCGCCGGGCGACGGCACGTGCTCGAGCATTTCCATGCACGTGACGACGTCGTAGGTGCCCGGTTCGCGCGCGGCGATCGCTTCGGCGGCGATCGCCTCGTAATCGACCGAAATGCCGCTTTCGAGGCTGTGCAGGTCGGCAACGCCGAGCGCTTCGGTCGACAGGTCGATGCCTTTCACCTGGGCGCCGAGCCCGGCCATCGATTCGGACAGGATGCCGCCGCCGCAGCCGATGTCGAGTGCGCGCTTGCCGGCCAGGTGCGCATGCGCGTCGATCCAGCCGAGCCGGACCGGGTTCAGGTCGTGCAGCGGTTTGAATTCGGCATTCGGATCCCACCACCGGTGGGCGAGGTCGCTGAATTTCTGGAGTTCGTGCGGATCGGCGTTGGTCATGTCGGCAAACGGGCTACGAGAGGAGGGCGATGCTTCGGTGCGTCAGCCCCGAGTATATAAGCGGGCGGACGGCGAGGCCAGCGAGCGCCTGGACGGCGCGTCAATGAAAAAGCCCCGCCGGGGCGGGGCTTTGAAGCAGTCGAGAACCGCGGCTTAGTTTGCCGGAACGGTCGTCTTCTGCACTTGCTGCGTACCAACCACTTCGACTTCCACGCGGCGATCCGGTGCGAGGCAGGCGATGAGTTGCTTGCGGTTCTTCTGGTTGCAGCCAGTCGTAACCGGGTTGCGCTTGCCCTTGCCTTCCGTGTAGATCTTGTTGGCCGGCACACCCTTGCTGACCAGGTACGACTTCACGGCTTGCGCGCGGCGCAGCGACAGACGGTCGTTGTACTTGTCCGAACCGATACGGTCCGTGTAGCCCGTTGCGACGACCACTTCCGTGTTCATGCCTTCGATCTTCGAAGCCAGTTCGTCCAGCTTTTGCTTGCCCAGCGGCTTGAGCGTTGCCTTGTCGAAGTCGAACAGTGCGTCGGCTTGATACGTGATCTTCTGGCTCGTGATGGCCGGAGCGACCGGAGCGACCGGCGGCTGCGGTGCCTGGGCGACCAGTGCGCCATCGCACTTGGCGTTGGCGGTGGCCGGCGTCCAGAACGCGTCACGCCAGCAGAGCTCGTTCGTGCCGTTCATCCACACCCATTCGCCCGTGCCGTTCACCCAGTTGTCATTGACGGCTTGACGCGACGCCGGCACCGACTGTGCCGAAGCGGATGCAGCCATAACTGCGGTAGCTGCAATGAACGCGAGCTTTGAAAGTTTATTCATATTTCTCCTCTCGAAATTGAGATTACCGCAGGTTTACTGCGAGCCTGTTGACGGTGACAAGTCATACATTGCTCGAAGTATAACATTGGTGCGGCACAAAAAACGCGGCACCGCTCTGTGTAGACTTCGAGCAGCGTCTAACTTTCAGTGCGTTGGCATTTTGCCATATCGTTCCCTTCCTACGAAAAAAAATCCTCCCCACCCCAAGATCGCTTCAACTTTGTGGTGCATGCGCAACACCGCCCTGCCGTAACTTTTAGAAATTGTCAAGAGCGTGGCCGGGAAATCGCACGAAATGCACGCCGTCGTTTACTCGCGCGCATGAAGGAGGGCGGATGGGATCGCGTGCGATTTCGGCCGATTCGCCGCGGCCGCGATTTTTGCTGTTTACATATAGAGGGGGAGCGGATTGGCGGCTGATGGGCGCATGTTAGAATCTCGCGTTGCGTTGCGCTTGCAGCGCCCACGCGAAAGGCGTTCGCCGTCTTCGCTCCGAAACGATACGGATACATGGATCAATTCGCCAAAGAGACCCTGCCCACCTCCCTCGAGGAGGAAATGCGCCGTTCGTATCTCGATTACGCGATGAGCGTGATCGTCGGACGTGCCCTTCCGGATGTCCGCGATGGCCTGAAGCCCGTGCACCGACGCGTATTGTTCGCGATGCACGAACTGAACAACGACTGGAACCGCGCGTACAAGAAATCGGCGCGTATCGTCGGTGACGTGATCGGTAAATATCACCCTCACGGCGATACCGCGGTCTACGACACGATCGTGCGGATGGCGCAGGACTTCTCGCTGCGCTACATGCTGATCGACGGGCAGGGCAACTTCGGCTCGATCGACGGCGACAATGCCGCGGCGATGCGTTACACCGAAATTCGCATGGCGAAGATCGGTCACGAACTGCTCGCCGACATCGACAAGGAAACGGTCGATTTCGAGCCGAACTACGACGGCAACGAAACGCAGCCGTCGGTCCTGCCGTCGCGTATTCCGAACCTGCTGATCAACGGCTCGTCCGGCATCGCGGTCGGCATGGCGACCAACATCCCGCCGCACAACCTGAACGAAGTCGTCGACGCGTGCCAGCATCTGCTCGGCAACCCGGAGGCGACGATCGACGAGCTGATCGAGATCATCCCGGCGCCGGACTTCCCGACGGCCGGCATCATCTACGGCGTCGCCGGCGTGCGCGACGGCTACCGCACCGGGCGCGGCCGCGTCGTGATGCGCGCGGCCACGCACTTCGAGGAGATCGACCGCGGCCAGCGGATGGCGATCATCGTCGACGAGCTGCCGTACCAGGTGAACAAGCGCTCGCTGCTCGAGCGGATCGCCGAGCTCGTCAACGAGAAGAAGCTCGAAGGCATTTCCGACATCCGCGACGAGTCCGACAAGAGCGGCATGCGCGTCGTGATCGAGCTCAAGCGCGGCGAAGTGCCGGAAGTGGTGCTGAACAACCTGTACAAGGCGACGCAGCTTCAGGACACGTTCGGCATGAACATGGTCGCGCTCGTCGACGGCCAGCCGAAGCTGCTGAACCTGAAGGAAATCCTGCAGTGCTTCCTGTCGCATCGACGCGAAGTGCTGACGCGCCGCACGATCTACGAACTGCGCAAGGCCCGCGAACGCGGCCACGTGCTCGAAGGTCTCGCGGTCGCGCTCGCGAACATCGACGAGTTCATCGCGATCATCAAGGCCGCGCCGACGCCGCCGATCGCGAAGCAGGAATTGATGGCGAAGCCATGGGATTCGTCGCTCGTGCGCGAGATGCTGACGCGCGCCGAGAGCGAGAACGCGGCGGCCGGCGGCCGTTCCGCGTACCGTCCGGAAGGCCTGAACCCGGCGTTCGGGATGCAGACCGACGGGCTGTACCGTCTGTCCGACACGCAGGCGCAGGAAATCCTGCAGATGCGTCTGCAGCGCCTGACCGGCCTCGAGCAGGACAAGATCATCGGCGAGTACCGCGAAGTGATGGCACAGATCGCCGACCTGCTGGACATCCTCGCGCGCCCCGAGCGGATCACGACGATGATCGGCGAGGAGCTGACCTCGGTGAAGGCCGAGTTCGGCGACGCGCGCCGCTCGAAGATCGAGCTGAACGCGACCGAGCTGAACACCGAGGATCTGATCACGCCGCAGGACATGGTCGTCACGATGTCGCATGCGGGCTACGTGAAGTCGCAGCCGCTGTCCGAGTACCGCGCGCAGAAGCGCGGCGGTCGTGGCAAGCAGGCCACGCAGATGAAGGAAGACGACTGGATCGAGACGCTCTTCATCGCGAACACGCACGACTACATCCTCTGCTTCTCGAACCGCGGCCGCGTGTACTGGGTCAAGGTCTATGAAGTGCCGCAGGGCTCGCGCAACTCGCGAGGCCGCCCGATCGTCAACATGTTCCCGCTGCAGGAAGGCGAGAAGATCAACGTCGTGCTGCCGGTCAAGGAATTCTCGGCCGACAAGTTCATCTTCATGGCGACGTCGCTCGGCACCGTGAAGAAGACGCCGCTCGAGGCATTCAGCCGCCCGCTGAAGAAGGGCATCATCGCGGTCGGCCTCGACGATGGCGATTACCTGATCGGTGCGTCGATCACCGACGGCGCGCACGACGTGATGCTGTTCTCCGACTCCGGCAAGGCCGTGCGTTTCGACGAGAACGACGTGCGTCCGATGGGGCGCGAGGCGCGCGGCGTGCGCGGCATGCAGCTCGAGGAGGGGCAGCAGGTCATCGCGATGCTGGTCGCGGGCAGCGAGGAGCAGACCGTGCTCACCGCGACCGAGAACGGCTACGGCAAGCGCACGCCGATCACCGAGTACACGCGTCACGGCCGCGGCACGAAGGGCATGATCGCGATCCAGACGTCCGAGCGCAACGGCAAGGTCGTGGCTGCCACGCTCGTCGACGCCGAGGATCAGATCATGCTGATCACCACGGCTGGTGTGTTGATTCGCACCCGTGTTTCCGAGATACGCGAGATGGGGCGCGCCACGCAAGGTGTTACACTCATCAGTCTCGATGAGGGTACCAAGCTCTCTGGCCTGCAGCAGGTCGCGGAGGCCGAAGAGGGAGAGGGCGAAGCCGACGAGGCGTCGGACGGCGAAGCCTGAAGAACGGATGAGACTCTGGCCGCCGCGGGCGAAAAGCGCCGCGGCCGGCGAGCAACCATTCATATTTCCAAAAGGGAGTGATGATGCAAAAGCAATTCAAGCAACTGGTTCTGCTGGCTGCACTGGTGCCGACGTTCGCGATGGCGCAGGCGCTGTCGAATTCCGCACCGGCTGCTCCGGCGGCAGCTGCGCCGATCGACGCCGACAAGAAGGCAGCGATCAAGGATCTGCTCGACGCGATCGACGCGCCGAAGCTCGTGTCGGCAATCGGCAACAGCGCCGAAATGCAGGCCAAGCAGCTCGTGCCGGCGATCCTGTCGGACGCGCTGTCGGAAAACAAGTCGCTGAACGACAAGCAGAAGCAGGCTGCCGTTCCGACGCTGCAGAAGAACGCGGTGCCGAAGCTGGTCGACGGCGCAGGCAAGGTGTTCGGCACGCAACAGTTCCAGAGCGACGCGATGTCGGCTCAGTACGACGCATACGCGAAGTACTACAGCACGTCGGAGATCAAGGATCTGACGACGTTCTACAAGAGCCCGACGGGCCGCAAGTTCATCCAGGTTCAGGATCAGGTCGGCCGCGACGTGGTCAACGGCCTGATGCAGAAGTACATGCCGCAAGCGATCCAGGCAACGCGTACGCAGGCTGACAAGGAAGTCGCAGCAGTCAAGCCGGGCAAGTAAGCTGTCCGGGCACGCCCCCGGCCGTTCGGCCGGGTTTGGCGGGAGCCTGACGACAGTGCGATAATGGCCGTTTGCGCGCGAGCGCAAGCGGCCATTTCTTTTCTGGCGCGTTTTGCCGGCGGCGAGCCGGTCGCGTCCCTCCCGAGGTTTTCACGATGCGCGTCTTTAATTTCTCCGCCGGCCCCGCGGCGATGCCCGAGGAAGTGCTGCGGCAGGCCGCCGACGAAATGCTCGACTGGCACGGCAGCGGCATGAGCGTGATGGAGATGAGCCATCGCGGCAAGGAGTTCATGTCGATCCACGAGGCCGCGCTGACCGACCTGCGCGACCTGCTCGGCGTGCCGGCGAGCCACCGGATCCTGTTCCTGCAGGGCGGCGGCATCGCGGAAAACGCGATCGTGCCGATGAACCTGCTCGGCTCGCGCAAGACGGCCGACTTCGTCGTGACGGGTTCGTGGTCGCAGAAATCGTTCGGCGAGGCGAAGAAGTTCTGCACGCCGCATCTGGCCGCGACCGGCAAGACGGAGGACGGCTTCACGCGTGCGCCCGCGCACGCCGAATGGCAACTGTCGGACGATCCCGCCTACGTGCATCTGTGCACCAACGAGACGATCGACGGTGTCGAGACGTTCGAGATCCCCGATCTCGGCGACGTGCCGCTGGTCGCCGATGTCTCGTCGCACATCCTGTCGCGCCCGATGGACGTCGCGAAGTACGGCGTGCTGTTCGGCGGCGCGCAGAAGAACATCGGGATGGCCGGCGTGACGGTCGTGATCGTGCGCGAGGATCTGCTCGATCGCGCGCTGTCGATCTGCCCGTCCGCGTTCGAATGGAAGACCATCGCCGCGAACAACTCGCTGTACAACACGCCGCCCACCTACGCGATCTACATCGCGGGCCTCGTGTTCCAGTGGCTGAAGCGGCAGGGCGGCCTCGAAGCGATCGAGGCCCGCAATATCGAAAAATCGAAGCTGCTCTACGACACGATCGACGCGAGCAGTTTCTATCTGAACAAGGTCGAGCCGGCAGCACGTTCGCGGATGAACGTGCCGTTTTTCCTGGCCGACGAAACGCGCAACGAAGACTTCCTTGCCGGCGCAAAGGCGCGCGGGCTGCTGCAGCTGAAGGGCCACAAGTCCGTCGGCGGCA
The DNA here is from genome assembly GCF_002959955.1 of Burkholderia sp. BE12. Classification (NCBI taxonomy): domain Bacteria; kingdom Pseudomonadati; phylum Pseudomonadota; class Betaproteobacteria; order Burkholderiales; family Burkholderiaceae; genus Burkholderia; species Burkholderia sp. BE12. The sequence goes on from NZ_PREY01000014.1 coordinate 60,414, forward strand.
TGCGGGCGTCGATCTACAACGCGGTGCCGCTCGAGGGCGTGAAGGCGCTGGTCGAGTACATGAAGGATTTCGAGCAGCGCGGCGCCTGACGGCGGCGCTGTTCAAACAGCACGGCAAAACGCATGGACGACGAACTGAATTCCCGCCTGAAACCGCTGCGCGACCGCATCGACGCGATCGACGCGCAGCTGATCGCGCTCCTGAACCAGCGCGCCGCGGTGGCGCTGGAGGTGGGCGAGGTCAAGAAGCATTTCAATGCGCCGGTGTTCCGGCCGGAGCGCGAGCTGCAGGTGATCGCGCGGCTGCAGGACATGAGCGCCGGGCCGCTCGCGGGCGAGCACATCAGCGCCATCTGGCGCGAGATCATGGCGGCGAGCCGCGCGCTCGAGCAGACGATCCACGTCGCGTTCCTCGGGCCGGTCGGCACGTATAGCGAACAGGCGATGCTCGAGTATTTCGGCCAGTCGATCGAAGGGCTGCCGTGCCCGTCGATCGACGAGGTGTTCCGCTCGGTCGAAGCCGGGGCGTCCGCATTCGGTATCGCGCCGGTCGAGAATTCGACCGAAGGCGCCGTATCGCGCACGCTCGACCTGCTGCTGCAGACCCAACTGGTGATCAGCGGCGAGCTCGCGCTACCCATCCATCACAACCTGCTCACGCAGAGCGGTACGCTCGACGGCGTGAAGCGTGTCTGCGCGCATGCGCAGGCGCTCGCGCAATGCCAGCAGTGGCTCGCGGCGAATGCGCCGCAGCTCGAGCGGCAGGCCGTGGCGAGCAACGCGGAAGCCGCGCGCCTTGCAGCGGCCGATCCGACCGTCGCCGCGATCGCGGGCGACCGCGCGGCCGCGCATTACGGCCTGCAGATCGCGTTCTCGCTGATCCAGGACGATCCGCACAACCGCACGCGCTTCGTGATCGTCGGCAAGCAGCCGGCCGGCCAGAGCGGTCACGACCAGACGTCGCTGATCGTGTCGGTGAAGAACGAGCCGGGCGCCGTGTTCAAGCTGCTCGAGCCGCTCGCGCGGCACGGCGTGTCGATGACGCGCTTCGAGTCGCGTCCGGCGCGCGTCGGCACGTGGGAGTACTACTTCTACATCGACATCGAAGGGCATCGCGACGATGCGGCGGTGGCGGCCGCGCTGGCGGAACTCGGCCAGAAGGCCGCGTTCCTGAAGATACTCGGTTCGTATCCACGCGCACGCTGACGGGCGGCGGCCCATCGCCTGCTTGCGCAGGCGTGGCGGCCGGGCGGGCAGGGCAGGCCGGTCGGCGCTGCCGAAGGCGGGTGCGGGCGGTATCCGGTGCAGGTGGCGCCGGGTGCGGGCCCGTTGCCCGGAATCTGGAATTCCGCATGCGGGGCATCGTTCCGCATGCGTAACTTGGCTCTTGTCGTGTCAGGCTTTGCATTCAACAAACTGGTCATCTTCGGCGTCGGCCTGATCGGCGGATCGCTGGCCCGCGCGCTGCGCGAGCGCGCGCCGGGCGGCGCGGGCGAGATCGTCGGCGTGGGCCGTTCGCGTGCGTCGGTCGAGCGCGCGCGCGCGCTCGGCGTGATCGACCGCGCGGCGGCGCTCGACGACGACGCGCAGGTGCGCGACGCCCTTGCCGGCGCCGATCTCGTCTTGCTGGCCGCGCCCGTCGCACAGACGGGCCCGTTGCTCGCGCGCATCGCGCCGTGGCTCGACGGCGCGACGATCGTCACCGATGCGGGCAGCACCAAGTCCGATGTCGTCGCGGCTGCGCGCGACGCGCTCGGCGCGCGGATCGCGCAGTTCGTGCCCGGTCATCCGATCGCCGGGCGCGAGTCGAGCGGCGTCGAGGCCGCGTTGCCCGACCTCTACGTCGGCCGCAACGTCGTGCTGTGCCCGCTGCCGGAGAACGCACCCGAAGCGGCGGCCCGGATCGACGCGATGTGGCGCGCGACCGGCGCCGACGTGCGCACGATGAGCACCGAACAGCACGATCGCGTATTCGCGTCGATCAGCCATCTGCCGCACGTGCTGTCGTTCGCGCTCGTCGAGCAGATTCTCGGCGAGGCCGACGCGGAACTGAAATTCTCGTACGCGGCCGGCGGTTTTCGCGATTTCACGCGCATCGCAGCGTCGAACCCGGAAATGTGGCGCGACGTGTGCGTCGCGAACCGCGCGGCGCTGCTCGACGAACTCGACGGCTACACGCGCGTGCTCACGCGGTTGCGCGCAGCGATCGACGCCGGCGACGGCGCGGCGCTCGAGGCCGTATTCACGCGCTCGCGCGCCGCGCGCAAGGCATGGCAGGAACGCGGCGGCACGCCCGCTGCCGAACCGGTCAAGAAATAACAGGACGATTCCCATGGACTACCTCGATCTCGGCCCGTACTCCAGCGCATCGGGCACCGTGCGCCTGCCCGGCTCGAAGAGCATTTCGAACCGCGTGCTGCTGCTCGCGGCGCTCGCCGAAGGCGAAACGACGATCACCAACCTGCTCGACTCCGACGACACGCGCGTGATGCTCGACGCACTCGACAAGCTCGGCGTGAAGCTCGCGCGCGACGGCGACACCTGTGTCGTCGCCGGCACGCGCGGCGCGTTCACCGCGAAGACGGCCGACCTGTTCCTCGGCAACGCCGGCACGGCGGTTCGGCCGCTGACCGCCGCGCTCGCGGTGAACGGCGGCGACTACCGCGTGCACGGCGTGCCGCGCATGCACGAGCGGCCGATCGGCGATCTCGTCGACGGCTTGCGCCAGATCGGCGCGCAGATCGACTACGAGCTGAACGAAGGCTACCCGCCGCTGCGGATCAAGCCCGCGACGATCTCGGTCGATGCGCCGATCCGCGTGCGCGGCGACGTGTCGAGCCAGTTCCTCACCGCGCTGCTGATGACGCTGCCGCTCGTGAAGGCGAAGGACGGCCGGACCGTTGTCGAAGTCGACGGCGAGCTGATCTCGAAGCCGTACATCGACATCACGATCCGGCTGATGGAGCGCTTCGGCGTGACCGTCGAGCGCGACGGCTGGCAGCGCTTCGTCGTGCCGGCCGGCGTCCGCTACCGCTCGCCGGGGCGGATCATGGTCGAGGGCGACGCGTCGTCCGCGTCGTACTTCCTCGCGGCCGGCGCGCTGGGCGGCGGCCCGCTGCGGGTCGAGGGCGTGGGACGGGCGAGCATCCAGGGCGACGTCGGCTTCGCGAACGCGCTGATGCAGATGGGCGCGAACGTGACGATGGGCGACGACTGGATCGACGTGCGCGGCATCGGCCACGATCACGGCAAGCTCGAGCCGATCGACATGGACTTCAACCTGATTCCCGACGCGGCGATGACCATCGCGGTCGCGGCGCTGTTCGCGAGCGGCACGAGCACGCTGCGCAACATCGCGAGCTGGCGCGTGAAGGAAACGGACCGCATCGCCGCGATGGCGACCGAGCTGCGCAAGGTCGGCGCGATCGTCGAGGAAGGCCCCGACTATCTCGTCGTCACGCCGCCGGAAACGCTCACGCCGAACGCGGCGATCGATACGTACGACGATCACCGGATGGCGATGTGCTTCTCGCTCGTCAGTCTGGGCGGCGTGCCCGTGCGGATCAACGATCCGAAGTGCGTCGGCAAGACGTTCCCCGACTATTTCGACCGCTTCGCCGCGCTCGCCAAGGCCTGAGCCGACTGTTCCGATGAAATCGACCCGACCCTTTCACCCGACTCCCGTCATCACGATCGACGGCCCGACCGCTTCCGGCAAGGGCACCGTCGCGGCGCTCGTCGCCGCCCACCTCGGCTTCCACCTGCTCGACAGCGGCGCGCTGTACCGGCTCGCGGCGCTCGCGAGCGTGCGCTACGGCATCGCGGCGGAGGACATCGACGCGCTGGTGAAGCTGATCGACGATCTGCACATCACGTTCCGCGAAGGTTGCGCGCAGCTCGACGGCGTCGACGTGTCGAACGACATTCGTGCCGAAGCGGTCGGTAACCGCGCGTCGGCCATTGCCGTGCACGGCCCCGTGCGCACCGCGCTCGTCGCGCGTCAGCGCGCGTTCCGCAAGACGCCGGGCCTCGTGGCGGACGGGCGCGACATGGGCACCGTGATCTTCCCGGACGCCGTGCTGAAGGTGTTCCTGACGGCCAGCGCCGAGGCACGCGCGACCAGGCGGCATAAGCAATTGATGCAAAAAGGTTTTTCTGCTAATATAGATGACTTGCTCCGGGATCTTCGTGAACGTGACGCGCGCGACAGCAATCGCGCGGCCGCGCCGCTGAAGCCTGCGGCAGATGCCAAGCTGCTCGATACGTCGGCACTTTCGGTCGATGAAGCCGTCGATCAGGTGCTGCAGTGGTACCGGGCGCTCGGCCAGCCTGCCTGAGAAGGCGGGCAGCGGTAGGTGCTCCGCGTCTGAGCGCGGAGCGTGTTTCGAACCCTTAACCCCGTGTGGTCTTCGATCTGGCCCTTTCAGCCTGCCATTCCGGCCGGCGTGGCACAGCGAGCCATGCACAATCAGATTTTTATGTCCGACCTGCAAACCTCCACCCCGAATACCGAATCCTTTGCGGCTCTGTTCGAAGAGTCGCTGACCCGCCAAGACATGCGCGCCGGCGAAGTGATTTCCGCCGAAGTCGTGCGCGTCGACCACAACTTCGTGGTCGTCAATGCAGGCCTGAAGTCCGAGGCTTACATTCCGATCGAGGAATTCCTGAACGATCAGGGCGAGGTTGAGGTGCAGTCGGGCGATTTCGTGTCCGTCGCGATCGACGCACTCGAAAACGGCTACGGCGACACGATCCTGTCGCGCGACAAGGCGAAGCGCCTTGCATCGTGGCTGTCGCTGGAAAAGGCGCTCGACAACAACGAGCTCGTCACCGGCACGATCACCGGCAAGGTGAAGGGCGGCATGACCGTGATGGTCAACGGCATCCGCGCGTTCCTGCCGGGTTCGCTGGTCGACACGCGTCCGGTCAAGGACACGACCCCGTACGAAGGCAAGACGCTCGAGTTCCGCGTGATCAAGCTCGATCGCAAGCGTAACAACGTCGTGCTGTCGCGTCGTGCAGTGATCGAAGCAACGCAAGGCGAAGAGCGCGCGAAGCTGCTCGAGACGCTGAAGGAAGGCGCGATCGTCAACGGCGTGGTCAAGAACATCACCGATTACGGCGCGTTCGTCGACCTCGGCGGCATCGACGGCCTGCTGCACATCACCGACATCGCATGGCGTCGTGTGCGTCACCCGAGCGAAGTCCTGTCGGTTGGCCAGGAAGTCACCGCGAAGATCCTCAAGTTCGACCAAGAGAAGAACCGCGTCTCGCTGGGCATCAAGCAACTGGGCGACGATCCGTGGGAAGGCATCTCGCGCCGTTACCCGTCGGGCACGCGCCTGTTCGGCAAGGTCACGAACATCACCGACTACGGCGCATTCGTCGAAGTGGAATCGGGCATCGAAGGCCTCGTCCACGTGTCGGAAATGGACTGGACCAACAAGAACGTCGCGCCGTCGAAGGTTGTCCAGCTGGGCGACGAAGTCGAAGTCATGGTCCTCGAGATCGACGAAGACCGCCGCCGTATCAGCCTCGGCATGAAGCAGTGCAAGCCGAATCCGTGGGATGACTTCAGCCGCAACTTCAAGAAGGGCGACAAGATCACGGGCGCAATCAAGTCGATCACCGACTTCGGCGTGTTCATCGGTCTGCCGGGCGGCATCGACGGCCTGGTCCACCTGTCGGACCTGTCGTGGAGCGAAGCCGGCGAAGAAGCCGTTCGCAAGTACAAGAAGGGCGACGAAGTCGAAGCAATCGTGCTCGGTATCGACGTCGAGAAGGAGCGTATTTCGCTCGGCATCAAGCAGCTCGAAGGCGACCCGTTCAGCAACTACGTTGCAATGAACGACAAGGGCTCGCTCGTCGACGGCGTCGTGAAGACGGTCGATGCGAAGGGTGCGGTCATCACGCTGACGGGCGACATCGAAGGCTACCTGCGCGCGTCGGAAATCTCGCAGGATCGCGTCGAAGACGCACGCAACGTGCTGAAGGAAGGCGACAAGGTCAACGCGATGGTGATCAACATCGATCGCAAGTCGCGCGGCATCAACCTGTCGATCAAGGCGAAGGATTCGGCCGAACAACAGGAAGCGATCCGTGGCCTGCAGTCGGACTCCAGCGCTGCTGCGACCGGTACGACCAACCTCGGCGCGCTGCTGAAGGCGAAGCTCGACGGCCAGAACCAGTAAGCCTTACGAGGTCTGCTGAAGTATGACCAAATCCGAGTTGGTCGCGCAGCTGGCATCGCGATTTCCGCAACTTGTCCTCAAGGATGCGGATTTCGCGGTGAAAACGATGCTCGATGCGATGTCCGACGCCCTGGCGAAAGGGCATCGCATTGAAATTCGGGGTTTCGGCAGCTTTGGCCTCAATCGTCGCCCGGCGCGCGTCGGACGCAACCCGAAGTCGGGGGAGAAAGTGCAGGTGCCCGAGAAGTTCGTGCCGCACTTCAAACCTGGCAAGGAATTGCGTGAACGCGTCGACGGCCGCGCCGGTGAACCGCTGAAGGCTGACGATCCGGACGACGAGCGTTGAGCGTCGTTCGGTGTGCCCGGAACCTGTCCGGCGAAGGCTGAAAAGAAAAGCGCCCCTTGCGGGCGCTTTTTTCATTTCCGGCAACCGATGCGCAACGCCGCGCACAGGATGTGCGCAGCCGCGGAAACGCTTCCTTTACAATACGGGTCGATTCGGTGCGACGAAGGGGAGTCGCGCGCCGCGGCAAACCTCAACAAAGAGAGGGCTTCATGAAGTTTATCGTCTGGCTGATCCGGGTATTGGTGTTCGTCCTGCTGCTGGTGCTTGCGCTGGCCAATACGCAAACCGCGACGCTGAATTTCGTTGCCGGCTACGCATGGCAAGCGCCGCTGATCCTGATCGGCCTGGCATTCTTCGCCGTGGGGCTGCTGGCCGGCCTGCTGTCCGCGCTGCCTTCGATCTTTCGTCTGCGCCTCGAAAACGGGCGTTTGAAGCGCGATCTGCGCGCGGCGCGTGAAACGCCTGCCGTCATCGACCAGCCGCCGATGCCGCCCGTCATTTAACCCGGACGCCGCGCGATCATCGCGCGGTTTTCGTCTCTGCTTCGATATTTCGCATGGATCTGGATTTCTGGTGGTTGCTCGCGATTCCGGTCGCATTCGCGCTCGGTTGGGCGGCGTCACGCTATGACCTGAAGAATCTCCTGTCGGAGAGTGCCAACCTGCCGCGTTCGTATTTTCGCGGCCTGAATTTTCTGTTGAACGAACAACCCGACAAGGCGATCGATGCGTTCATCGAGGTGGCCAAGCTCGATCCCGAAACGGTCGAGCTGCACTTCGCGCTCGGCAACCTGTTTCGCCGTCGCGGCGAGACCGACCGCGCGATCCGCGTGCACCAGAACCTGCTGAGCCGCACCGACCTGCCGGTCAACGAGCGCGACCACGCGCTGTACGAACTGGGCCAGGATTTCCTGAAAGCCGGCTTGCTGGATCGCGCGGAAGAAGCATTCCACAAGCTCGCGGACGGCGACTACGCGCTCGGCGCACAGCGGGCGCTGCTGACGATCTACGAGATCGAGAAGGACTGGAACAAGTCGATCGATACGGCGAAGCGTATCGAGTCGATGAGCGACAAGCCGCTCGGCATCGAAATCGCGCAGTTTCACTGCGAACTCGCGCAGGACGCACTGCAGCGCAAGAATGCAGCCGCGGCCGCGGAGCAACTGCGGCTCGCGCTGACCGTGAATCCGCAGAACGTCCGTGCGACGATTCTGTCCGGCGACGCGGCGGAAGCGGCGGGCGACCACGCGGCCGCGATCGAGCACTGGAAGCGCGTCGAAGCGCAGAATCCGGCCTATCTGCCGCTCGTGGCCGACAAGCTGATGAAGGCGTACGTCGCGCTCGGCAGGAACGTCGAAGGCGCCGAGCTGCTGATGGGGTACGTCGATCGTTATCCGTCGAACGACCTGCTCGACATCGCCTATCAGCATATCGCGGGGCTGCGCGGCCAGGATGCGGCGCACACGCTCGCGCGCACGCAGATGGAAAAGTCGCCGAACCTGTCGGGGATGCTGCACCTGCTCGATGCGCAGATCGCGGCGGCCGAGGAACCGCGCCGTAAGGAACTTGAAATGATGCTTGCGCTGATCAAGCAGCGCACGAAAAATCTGCCACGGTATACGTGCCAGAATTGCGGTTTCCGGGCACGGCTCTTCTACTGGCAGTGCCCCGGATGCAGCGGCTGGGAAACCTATGCGCCGCGCCGCGTCGAACCTGCGATGCCGGGCTGATCCCGGCACGCGGAGCCGACGCGCCGCGGTTGCCGCCGGGCTCGTCCCGGCGGCCAAGTTAGTCAATTACCGGGAAGTACCGGAACATCTATGAAAATCACCATCATCGGCACCGGCTATGTCGGCCTCGTCACGGGCGCCTGCCTCGCGGAGATCGGTCACGACGTCTTTTGTCTCGACGTCGATCCGCGCAAGATCGACATCCTGAACAACGGCGGGATGCCGATTCACGAACCGGGGCTGCTCGACATCATCGCGCGCAACCGCACGGCGGGGCGCCTGCGCTTCTCGACCGACATCGAGGCGAGCGTCGCGCACGGCGAGATCCAGTTCATCGCGGTCGGCACGCCGCCCGACGAGGACGGCTCGGCCGACCTGCAGTACGTGCTCGAGGCCGCGCGCAACATCGGCCGCCACATGACGGGCTTCAAGGTGATCGTCGACAAGTCGACGGTGCCGGTCGGCACCGCGCGGCGCGTGCACGGCGTGGTCGACGAGGCGCTTGCCGCACGCGGGCTCGCGGGCAGCGTCGCGCATCGCTTCTCGGTCGTGTCGAACCCGGAATTCCTGAAGGAAGGCGCGGCGGTCGAGGACTTCATGCGCCCGGACCGGATCATCATCGGCGTCGACGACGACGAGACGGGCACGATCGCGCGCGAGAAGATGAAGAAGCTCTATGCGCCGTTCAACCGCAACCACGAGCGCACGATCTACATGGACGTGCGTTCGGCCGAATTCGCGAAATATGCGGCGAACGCGATGCTCGCGACGCGCATCTCGTTCATGAACGAGATGTCGAATCTCGCCGACAAGGTCGGCGCCGACATCGAGGCCGTGCGCCGCGGAATCGGCTCCGATCCGCGCATCGGCTATCACTTCCTGTACGCCGGCGTCGGCTACGGCGGCTCGTGCTTCCCGAAGGACGTGCAGGCGCTGATCCGCACCGCGGGCGAGAACGGCCAGCCGCTGCGCATCCTGGAGGCCGTCGAGGCCGCCAACCATGCCCAGAAGGACGTGCTGATCGGCAAGATCGAGCAGCGCTTCGGCGCCGACCTGACCGGGCGCGAGTTCGCGGTCTGGGGCCTGGCGTTCAAGCCGAACACCGACGACATGCGCGAGGCGCCCAGCCGCCGCCTGATCGCCGCGCTGCTCGCACGCGGTGCGACCGTGCGCGCCTACGATCCGGTCGCCGTCGACGAAGCGCGGCGCGTGTTCGCGCTGGATTTCGGCGACGATGCGGACGTGCTGGCGCGACTGCATCTCGTCGACACGCAGGACGTCGCGGTCACGGGCGCGGACGCACTCGTGATCGTGACCGAGTGGAAGGAATTCCGCAGCCCCGATTTCACGCGCCTGAAGGCCGAACTCAAGGCGCCGGTGATCTTCGACGGGCGCAACCTGTACGAGCCGGACGCGATGGCCGAACTGGGCATCGACTACTACGCGATCGGCCGGCCGTATGTCGATCCCCAGTCGTTCTCCCGTGGCTAACGTACGATGAATACTCTTCGCGAAATCGTTCCGGTGCCGCGCGAGCAACTTGCGCGCTCGCGTGTGCTCGTCGTCGGCGACGTGATGCTCGACCGCTACTGGTTCGGCAACGTCGATCGCATTTCGCCTGAAGCGCCGGTGCCGGTCGTGCACGTGCAGCGTCAGGAGGAGCGGCTCGGCGGCGCGGCCAACGTCGCGCGCAATGCCGTGACGCTCGGCGGCCAGGCTGGGCTGCTGTGCGTGGTCGGTTGCGACGAGCCCGGCGAGCGGATCGTCGAGCTGCTCGGCAGCAGCGGCGTGACACCCCATCTCGAGCGCGATCCGGCCTTGCCGACCACGATCAAGCTGCGCGTGCTCGCGCGCCAGCAGCAGCTGCTGCGCGTCGACTTCGAGGCGATGCCGACGCACGAGGTGCTGCTCGCGGGGCTCGCGCGCTTCGATGCGCTGCTGCCGCAGCACGACGTCGTGCTGATGTCGGATTACGCGAAAGGCGGCCTCACCCACGTCACGACGATGATCGAGAAGGCGCGTGCGGCCGGCAAGGCGGTTCTGGTCGACCCGAAGGGCGACGACTGGGCACGCTATCGCGGCGCATCGCTGATCACGCCGAATCGCGCCGAACTGCGCGAGGTGATCGGGCAGTGGAAATCGGAAGACGACCTGCGCGCGCGCGTCGCGAATCTGCGTGCGGAGCTCGGCATCGACGCGTTGCTGCTCACGCGTTCGGAAGAGGGCATGACGCTCTTTTCCGCGGGCGGCGAACTGCATGCGCCGGCGCTCGCGCGCGAAGTGTTCGACGTGTCGGGCGCGGGTGACACCGTGATCGCGACGGTCGCGACGATGCTCGGCGCCGGGGTACCGCTCGTCGACGCCGTGGTGCTCGCGAATCGCGCGGCAGGCATCGTGGTCGGCAAGCTCGGCACGGCCACGGTGGACTACGACGAACTGTTTCACTGAGTGCATTCGGCGGCGCGACGAGCGCGCCGCACGAGTGGCTCGCACTTTTCAGGCAGGACGATCATGACCCTCATCGTCACCGGCGCGGCCGGTTTTATCGGCGCGAACATCGTCAAGGCGCTCAACGAGCGCGGCGAGACGCGCATCATCGCGGTCGACAACCTGACGCGCGCGGACAAGTTCCGCAATCTCGTCGACTGCGAGATCGACGATTATCTCGACAAGACCGAATTCGTCGAACGCTTCGCGCGCGGCGATTTCGGCAAGGTACGCGCGGTATTTCATGAAGGCGCCTGTTCGGACACGATGGAAACCGACGGCCGCTACATGATGGACAACAACTTCCGCTACAGCCGCGCGGTGCTCGATACCTGCCTCGCGCGGGGCACGCAGTTCCTGTATGCATCGTCGGCCGCGATCTACGGCGGCTCGACGCGTTTCGTCGAGGAGCGCGACGTCGAGGCGCCGCTGAACGTGTACGGCTATTCGAAGTTCCTGTTCGACCAGGTGATCCGCCGCGTGCTGCCGAGCGCGAAGAGCCAGATCGCGGGCTTCCGCTATTTCAACGTGTACGGCCCGCGCGAGACGCACAAGGGCCGCATGGCGTCGGTCGCCTTCCACAACTTCAACCAGTTCCGCGCCGAAGGCAAGGTGAAGCTGTTCGGCGAGTACAACGGTTATGCGCCGGGCGAGCAGACGCGCGATTTCGTGTCCGTCGAGGACGTGACCAAGGTGAACCTGTTCTTCTTCGATCATCCGGAGAAGTCGGGCATCTTCAATCTCGGCACGGGCCGGGCGCAACCGTTCAACGATATCGCGTCGACGGTCGTGAACACGCTGCGCGCGCTCGACAACCAGCCGCCGCTGACGCTCGCGCAGCAGGTCGAGCAGGGGTTGATCGAATACGTGCCGTTCCCCGATGCGCTGCGCGGCAAGTACCAGTGCTTCACCCAGGCCGACCAGACGAAACTGCGCGCGGCCGGCTACGACGCACCGTTCCTGACCGTGCAGGAAGGCGTCGACCGCTACGTCCGTTGGCTATCCGGCCAGGTTTAAACCGGCGCGTTGCATCGATAGACTGGGTCTCACGGTCGGCAGCCGCCGGCCGTTTTACTTCGGAGATCCAGCACATGATCAGGAAATGGTTTGCCGCAGCGGTCATGCTCGGCGCAGTGGCGTCGGCCTGGGCTGCCGTCGACGTCAACACGGCGAACGAGGATGCGCTCGTCGGCATCAAGGGCATCGGTCCGGCGCGGGCGAAGGCGATTCTCGACGAGCGCGGCGCACACGGGCCGTTCAGGAATGCGGACGATCTCGCCACGCGCGTGAAGGGCATGGGCGGGCATACCGTCGAGCGGCTTCAGCAGGAAGGGTTGACGATCGGCGCGGCGGCGGCCGCCGCGGGCACGACGCCGTCGGCCGCAGGCAAGCCGGCGGCAGCGAAACCTGCCGCCGCACCGGCTCGCACCGCGCAGAAGTAACGGGTCGCGCGTACCCGACAAACGGCTCCTTCAGTCGCCGTCGTTGCGACGGCTTCCCGCGGCATGCCGCGGGTTTTTTGCGTGGGGCGGCATGCGCGGCGATCGCGACCCGCGCGGCACGCGTATTCCATCGTTGCAATGGGGTTGCCGGCGCGCGTGCCGGTGCTGGTTTACAATCGACCGATTGATCGGCCTCGTACTCACGGTATATCCATGGCTTACAAAACTATCGAAGACACGATCGGCAATACGCCGCTCGTGCAACTGGTCCGCCTGCCGGACGACGAGATTCGTGCCCGCAACAACGTGGTGCTCGCGAAGCTCGAGGGCAACAATCCGGCCGGTTCCGTGAAGGATCGCCCGGCGCTGTCGATGATCAGCAAGGCCGAGGCGCGCGGGCGCATCAAGCCGGGCGATACGCTGATCGAGGCGACGAGCGGCAACACGGGCATCGCGCTCGCGATGGCCGCGGCGATCCGCGGCTACAAGATGGTGCTGGTCATGCCGGAGGATCTGTCGGTCGAGCGCCGCCAGAGCATGGCGGCTTATGGCGCCGAAATCATCCTGACGCCGGTGAAGGGCGGGATGGAGCTGGCGCGCGACCTCGCGGAGCAGATGCAGCGCGAAGGCAAGGGCGTGATCCTCGATCAGTTCGGCAACCCCGACAATCCCGTCGCGCACTACGAAGGAACGGGGCCGGAGATCTGGCGCGATACCGAAGGGCGCATCACGCACTTCGTGTCCGCCATGGGCACGACGGGCACGATCATGGGCACGTCGCGCTACCTGAAGGAACAGAATCCGGCGGTCGAGATCGTCGGTGCGCAGCCGGAAGACGGCTCGCGTATTCCCGGCATCCGCAAGTGGCCGGAAGCGTACATGCCGACCATCTTCGATCGCAGCCGCATCGACCGCGTCGAGAACGTGAGTCAGGCCGCGTCGGAAACGATGACGCGCCGGCTCGCGGCGGTCGAAGGCATCTTCGCGGGCATTTCGTCGGGCGGCGCATGCGAAGTCGCGATGCGCATCGCGCGTCAGGTCGAGAACGCGACGATCGTGTTCATCGTCTGCGATCGCGGCGACCGCTACCTGTCCACGGGCGTGTTTCCCGCCTGAGCGAGAGGGTGCGCGATTCGCGCATCGATAAAAAACGCCGCTTCCGCGGCGTTTTTTCTTTGGGCGGCCCGTGCTTACTGCGGCTGCGTCTGGGCAGCGGCGGGTGGCAGCGCACCGCTCGCTTCCATCTGCGCTTTCACGGCCTCGCCGAGCTGGTACACGGTGAGCGCGTAGAAGAAACTGCGGTTGTAGCGCGTCAGCACGTAGAAGTTCTTCAGGCCAATCATGTATTCGGTCGCGCGCCCCGGCGTCGGCAGATCGACCACGGTTACCGGCGTGCCGGCTTCGGTCGTGATGTTGACCGTCGGCTCGTTCAACGTCATGCCCGCGCGCAGCAGTTGCGACAGCGCCCAGTGCGGTTCGGGCTGGCCGTCGGCGGCGGCCTGTGCGATGCCCAGGCTGCCTGTATCGGGCGTGATCTGCCAGACCACCGGGCGGTCGGTTTCCCAGCCGTGCTGCTTCAGGTAGTTCGCGACGCTGCCGATCGCATCGACAGGACTGCTGCGCAGATCGACGTGACCCGTGCCGTCGAAGTCGACCGCATATTCGCGGATGCTGCTCGGCAGGAACTGCGGAATCCCGATCGCGCCGGTGTACGAGCCGAGCACGGTGGTGGGGTCGAGCTGGTTGTCGCGGGTCCAGACCAGGAAGTCTTCGAGGTTCTTGCGGAACGTGGCCTGGCGGCTGTCGCGATTCGGCGTGTCCGGGTAGTCGAACGTGAGCGTCGTCAGCGCGTCGAGCACGCGGAAATTGCCCATGTAGCGGCCGTAGATGGTCTCGACGCCGATGATGCCGACGATCACCTCGGGCGGCACGCCGAACTGCTCGGACGCGCGCTGCAGGGTGGCCTGGTTCGCCTTCCAGAACTTCACGCCCGCGTTGATGCGGATCGGCTCGATGAAGCGCGAGCGATAGACGCGCCAGTTCTTGACCGTCGGCGACGGGGCCGGCCTCACGAGCTTGACGGCCGTCGCCGAGTAGCTGATGCGCGAGAACAGCGCATGCAGGCTCGCCGAATCGAAGCCGTTGCGGCTCACCATCTCGTCGATGAACGCGTCGACCTTCGCGTTGTTCGCATAACGCTGCGGAACGATTTCCTCTTCGAAGGTCTGGCCTTGCGGCGTCGGCTGCTGCGGCTGGGCCTGGGCGACGAGCGTGCCGGCGGGCTTCGCGGGCTGCGTCTGCGCCACGGCCGGCGCGGTGCCGAGGGCCGCGGCGAGGGCAGCGGCGACGAGCGGAGCGCGAACGCGAAACAGCGCGGAGAGAAGGACGGCAGGCTTGCTGGGATTCATGTCGAAGCGGGCGGACAGGGCGATTGTGTTCGGCGCAGTATACCCGACGCATCCGGCGCGCCGGGCCGATGTCGGCCCTCGTTGTGGTAAGTTAGCGGCGAATTCGCGGCAGACGATGGACATCATTGAGGGAGACCTGCGACGCACCGTGCGCCGCGGATGACAGCTTATGGCAACCGCTTTCTATACGCACCCCGACTGCATGCTGCACGAGATGGGGGAATGGCATCCGGAATGTCCGGCGCGCCTGTCGGCGATCCAGGATCAACTGATTGCGAGCCGCATCGACGACCTGATCGTGCACGAAACCGCGCCGTTCGCGAGCGAGGTCGCGCTGGGCCGTGTGCACACGCAGGCGCACATCGACTACATCCGGAGCATGACGCCGGTCGACGGTTACGTCGAGATCGATCCCGACACGCTGATGAATCGCGACACGTGGCGCGCGGCACTGCGTGCGGCCGGCGCCGCGATCGCGGCGACCGACGCGGTGATCGAAGGCCGCTATGCGAATGCGTTCTGCGGCGTCCGTCCGCCCGGCCACCATGCGGAGCCTGCGCGCGCGATGGGCTTCTGCTTCTTCAACAACGTCGCGATCGCCGCACGGCACGCGCTCGACGTGCATGGCATCGAGCGTGTCGCGATCATCGATTTCGACGTGCATCACGGCAACGGCACCGAGGCGGCGTTCGCGAATGACGAGCGCGTGCTGATGTGCAGCTTCTTCCAGCATCCGCTGTATCCGTTCTCGGGCGTCGATCATCAGGCGCCGAACATGGTCAATCTGCCGATGCCGGCACGCAGCAACGGCATGGCGATCCGCGAAGCCGTCGACATGTTCTGGCTGCCGCGCCTCGACGCGTTCAAGCCGCAGATGCTGTTCGTGTCGGCCGGCTTCGATGCGCATCGCGAGGACGACATCGGCAATCTCGGCCTCGTCGAAGCCGACTTCGAATGGCTGACCGCGCGGATCGTCGACGTGGCGCGCCGGCATGCGCTGGGCCGTATCGTCAGCTGCCTCGAGGGCGGCTACAACCTGTCCGCGCTCGGGCGCAGCGTCGTCGCGCACCTGCGCGTGCTGGCCGGTATCTGATTTCCGCTTGACCGGCCGGGCCGGGCGCGCTCAACGCGCCGGCACGCGCGCATGAATCCAGGCGATCAGCGCGTCGATCACGCGGTCGCGTTCGAGATCGTTCATCGTTTCATGGAAGCCGCCTTCGTACAGCGTCAGCGTACGATCGGGCGAGCCCACACGCGCGCCGAACGCGCGGCTGCCATCGGGTTCGGTCAGCTCGTCCTCGGTGCCGTGATAGACGAGCACCGGCACGCGTAGCGCGCCGCGGCCGTTCTCGATGCGCGCCATCGCATCGAGGATTTCCGCGCCAGTGCGTGCGGGCACGGCGCCGTGATGCACGAGCGGGTCGGCGCGATTGGCCGCGACGACGGCCGGATCGCGCGACAGCAGGGCCGCATCGATCTTGATCGCGGGGAAAGTGGGCCACGCACGGCTGATGAGGCGGCTGACCGCAAGCATCCAGCGCGGCACGTCGCGCCCCGGTGCAAGCGCCGGGCTCGACAGCACGAGGCCGGCCAGTGCGTGGCCGCGAGCCGGTGCACGCTCGATCGCATAGAGCGCCGCGACCGCGCCGCCCATGCTGTGCCCCATCAGGAACAGCGGCGCATCGCCGCGCGCGGCTTCGGCGACCAGTGCATCCGCATCGTTCAGGTAGCCGTCGAAACGCTCGACCCATACGCGTTTGCCGGGCGACTGGCCATGCCCGCGCAGATCGATCGCAAGCACGTCGACGCCGGCTGCGTTCAGCCGACCGGCGAGCGCGGCATAGCGGCCCGCGTGTTCGGCGAGGCCGTGCACCAGCGCGATCGTCGCGCGCGGCGGCGCGCTGCCGTCGCCGGCCGGCCAGCGGTACGACGCCAGTTCGAGCCCGTCCGCGGTACGCAGCCGGCCCATGTGCGGCGCCGATCCGGCGGTGGCGGCGGGTACGGCGGCCGGCGTGGTGGTGGCGCTCATCGGGCGTGTCTCCGGTTCGTTGGCAAGTGTGTTCCCGATCATAGTCGCGGCCTTCCCGCGCGGGCGAAGCGGCGCTCCTCTAATTTCGTCTGGTTATGAAAAGATCGAAATCGATTATTAAGGGGAATGAGGGGTTTGCGGTAAAATCGCCGGCTATTCCAGATGCATCGGCGGCCGACTGGCGGGCCAACTCGCCGGCCGGCCGCCGTTTTGTTTACATGATCGAATTACGCAATCTTTCGCAGCGTTTCCCCGGCCCGGGCGGCTGGGTCGAAGCGTTGCGCAACGTCAACCTGACGATCCCGCAAGGCGAGGTGTTCGGCATCATCGGCCGAAGCGGCGCCGGCAAGAGCACGCTCGTGCGCACCATCAACCTGCTCACGCGGCCGACCGAAGGCAACGTCGTCGTCGGCGGGCGCGATCTGATGCTGCTGTCGGCCGGTGCGCTGCGCGAGGCACGCCGCGAGATCGGCATGATCTTCCAGCACTTCAACCTGCTGTCGTCGCGCACGGTGTTCGACAACGTCGCGCTGCCGCTCGAGCTGGCCGGCGCGAGCCGTGCCGAGATCGAGGCCGCCGTGTTGCCGCTGCTCGACCTGGTCGGGCTGTCCGCGCAGAAGGATCGCTATCCGGCGCAGATCAGCGGTGGCCAGAAGCAGCGCGTCGGCATCGCCCGCGCGCTGGCGAGCCAGCCGAAGGTGCTGCTGTCGGACGAAGCGACGTCCGCGCTCGATCCCGAAACCACGCGTTCGATCCTCGATCTGCTGAAGCGCATCAACCGCGAGCTCGGCCTGACGATCGTGCTGATCACGCACCAGATGGAAGTGATCAAGCAGGTCTGCGATCGCGTCGCGGTGCTCGACGCGGGGCGCGTGGTCGAGGAAGGCCGCGTGATCGACGTATTCCTGCAGCCGCATCACGAAGTGACGCGCGCGCTGATCGGCGACGTGATCGCGCAGGAACTGCCGCCTGCCATGAAGGCGCGCGTGGCCGAGCGGCTGAAGACGGGCAGCGGGCATCTGCTGCGGCTCGCGTTCACGGGCTCGGGTGTCGACCAGCCGATCCTGTCGGAGACGATCCGCCGGTACGAACTCGATTTCAACATCCTGCACGGCCAGATCGACGAGATCCAGGGGCAGGCATTCGGTTCGCTCGCGGTGCTCGCGGGCGGCGAGCCGGGCAAGGTCGGGCAGGCGCTCGCGTTCCTGCGCGAGCAAGGTGTGGTGGTAGAGGAGCTTTCGTATGTTGAGTGAGATGTTCGATATGTTCGTGCAGTCGTTCTGGGAGACGCTGATCATGGTCGGCATCTCCGGGGCGGTCGGCGCGCTCGTCGGCCTGCCGCTCGGCGTGCTGCTCTACCTGACCGACCGCCAGGGCGTGCTGCAGAACCTGGCGGTGAATCGCGTGCTCGGCGGCATCGTGAACGCGGTCCGCTCGACGCCGTTCATCATCCTGCTGGTCGCGGTGATTCCGTTCACGCGGCTCGTCACCGGTTCGTCGATCGGCACGGCCGCGGCGGTCGTGCCGCTGACGCTCGCGGCCGCGCCGTTCATCGCACGTCTCGTCGAAACGGCGCTGCGCGAGGTCGACCGCGGGCTGATCGAGGCCGCGCAGTCGATGGGCGCGACCACGTCGCAGATCGTATTCAAGGTGCTGTTGCCCGAATCGCTGCCGGGCGTCGTCGCGGGCCTGACGATCACGTTCGTGTCGCTGGTCGGTTATTCGGCGATGGCGGGCGCGATCGGCGGCGGCGGGCTCGGCGATCTCGGGATCCGCTACGGCTACCAGCGCTATCTGCCGGAAGTGATGTGGACGGTCGTCGCGATCCTGATCGTGTTCGTGCAGATCGTGCAATCGTTCGGCGACTGGCTGGTGCGCCGGCTGAGCCACAAATAAGACCAAACCGATTCGACAGGGGAAGACACGATGCAACGACGCTTCATGCTGAAGTTTGCGGCGGCGCTGGGTGCGGCCGCGCTGTTCGCGGGCGCGCATGCCCAGGCCGAAACCATCAAGGTGGGTGTGACGGGCGGCCCGCACGCGCAGATCATGGAAGTGGTGAAGAAGGTCGCGGCGAAGAACGGCCTGGAGATTCGCATCGTCGAATTCTCCGATTACGTGCAGCCGAACGCCGCGCTCGCGTCGGGCGACCTCGACGCGAACAGCTACCAGCACGATCCGTATCTGCAGGCGCAGGTGAAGGATCGCGGCTACAAGCTGATCAAGGTCGCGGACACCGTCACGTTCCCGATGGGCATCTATTCGAAGCGCCTGAAGTCGCTCGCCGAACTGAAGCCGGGCGCGCGCGTCGCGGTGCCGAACGATCCGACCAACGGCGGCCGCGCGCTGCTGTTGCTGCAGAAGCAGGAGCTGCTGAAACTGCGCGCAGACGCGGGGCTGAAGGCGACGCCGCTCGATATCGTCGACAATCCGCGCAAGCTGAAGATCGTCGAGCTCGACGCGGCGCAGATCCCGCGCTCGCTCGGCGACGTCGACGCGGCCGCGATCAATACCAACTACGCGATGGAAGCGGGGTTGAAACCGAAGCAGGACGCGATCGCGATCGAGGGCCCGAACGGCCCGTACGCGAACATCCTCGCGATCCGCGAAGCGGACCGGAACAAGCCGTGGGTCGCCAAGCTGATTGCCGCGTATCACTCGGCCGACGTGAAGCAGTTCATCGAAGGCAAGTTCGGCGGCGCGGTCATTGCTGCCTGGTAACGGGCGCAGCACGGACGCCCGGCGGGATTAGAGTCGATGATCGAAAACCCGGGCTTTGCGTCCGGGTTTTTTCTCTTTTAAAATAGAACGACCGTTCGCTATCATTGGCGCGTCGCCAAGAAGCGGTATCCTCGACAACCATGATGGTTGGGTCCGCCTGGCCGCGCAGTCACGAGGCCTCACTATAAAATGGCCTCTGGTCGTATTCGTAACTTTGGAGCGTGTGCATGAAAATCCTGGTGCCAGTGAAAAGAGTGGTCGATTACAACGTGAAGGTCCGCGTGAAGTCGGACAACACGGGCGTCGACATCGCGAACGTGAAGATGTCGATGAACCCGTTCGACGAAATCGCGGTGGAAGAAGCCGTGCGGCTGAAGGAAGCAGGCGTCGCGACCGAAGTGATCGCGGTGTCGGTGGGCGTCACGCAAGCGCAGGAAACGCTGCGCACGGCGCTGGCGATCGGCGCGGACCGCGCGATCCTCGTCGAGTCGAACGACAGCGTCGAGCCGCTGGCCGTCGCGAAGATCCTGAAGGCGCTGGTCGACAAGGAGCAGCCGCAACTGGTGATCCTCGGCAAGCAGGCGATCGACGACGATTCGAACCAGACGGGCCAGATGCTGGCCGCGCTGGCCGGTCTGCCGCAAGCGACGTTCGCGTCGAAGGTGACGGTGGCCGACGGCAAGGCAACCGTTGCGCGTGAAGTCGACGGCGGCGCGGAAACGCTGTCGCTGACGCTGCCGGCGGTGGTCACGACCGACCTGCGCCTGAACGAGCCGCGCTACGTGACGCTGCCGAACATCATGAAGGCGAAGAAGAAGCCGCTGGAAACCGTGAAGCCGGAAGACCTCGGCGTGGACGTCGCGCCGCGTCTGAAGACGCTGAAGGTGGTCGAGCCGCCGAAGCGCGCGGCCGGTGTGAAGGTGCCGGACGTGAAGACGCTGGTCGAGAAGCTGAAGACCGAAGCCAAGGTGCTGTAAGAAGGAGCGCAAAGAAATGACGATTCTGGTGATTGCAGAACACGACAACGCGTCGGTCAAGGCCGCGACGCTGAACACGGTGGCGGCGGCTGCGAAGATTGGCGGCGACATCCACGTGCTGGTCGCGGGCCACAACGCGCAAGCGGCGGCCGACGCGGCAGCGAAGATCGCGGGTGTGTCGAAGGTGCTGCTGGCCGACGCGCCGCAACTGGCCGAAGGCCTGGCGGAAAACGTCGAGGCGACCGCGCTGAACATCGCGAAGGATTACTCGCACATCCTCGCGCCGGCCACCGCGTACGGCAAGAACATCGCGCCGCGTATCGCCGCGAAGCTGGACGTCGCGCAGATTTCGGACATCACGGCGGTCGATTCGGCCGACACGTTCGAGCGCCCGATCTACGCGGGCAACGCGATCGCGACGGTGCAGTCGAGCGACCCGATCAAGGTCATCACGGTGCGTGCGACGGGCTTCGATCCGGTTGCGGCCGAAGGCGGCAGCGCGGCGGTCGAGAAGATCGAAGCGGCAGCCGACGCAGGCAAGTCGCAGTTCGTGAGCCGCGAGGTGACGAAGCTGGACCGTCCGGAGCTGACCAGCGCGAAGATCATCGTGTCGGGCGGCCGCGGTCTGGGTAGCGGCGAGAACTACACGAAGGTGCTGGAGCCGCTGGCGGACAAGCTGTCGGCGGCGCTCGGCGCATCGCGCGCGGCAGTCGACGCCGGCTACGTGCCGAACGACTACCAGGTCGGCCAGACCGGCAAGATCGTCGCGCCGCAGCTGTACATCGCGGTCGGCATCTCGGGTGCGATCCAGCATCTGGCCGGCATGAAGGATTCGAAGGTGATCGTCGCGATCAACAAGGATCCGGAAGCGCCGATCTTCAGCGTGGCCGATTACGGCCTCGTCGGCGACCTGTTCGCGCTCGTGCCGGAACTCGTGACCGAGCTCGGCTGACGCGGCGTGACGCTTCAGCGGTAAGCACACGAGAAGAGGGGCGCGACGAGCGCCCCTTTTTTGTTGTGTCGTCGCGGAAGAGGAGCGAGCGTCGTTCGTCTGGAAGAGGCCGGATCGTACCGTGCCGTGCGAAACGTATCGTCGCGCATGCACGACTAGGAACGTCGATTTTGACCGCCGCGCGACGACAGGACGCGCACGTCGACTGAAGCCTCCAGCCGAGTCGACACTCGCAGTCGCAGTCGCCGAAACGAGAAAGGCGCCCTCGGGCGCCTTTCTCGCTGATGCAAGCGGCCCGCATCGCTGCGGGCCGCTCCCATTTACGCGTATGCCGGGCGCGTCTGGCCGGGCACGTCCTTCAGGTAACGATGCACCGACAGGTCGTCGGCCTGGATCGCGGGCATCTTGCCCGAGATCAGATCCGCGAGCAGTTGGCCCGAGCCGCACGACATCGTCCAGCCGAGCGTGCCGTGGCCGGTGTTCAGGAACAGGTTCGACACCGGCGTGCGGCCGACGATCGGCGTGCCGTCCGGCGTCATCGGGCGCAGGCCCGTCCAGAACGTGGCCTTCGACGTGTCGCCGCCGCCCGGGAACAGATCGTTCACGCACATCTCGAGCGTTTCGCGACGCGCCGCGCGCAGCTTCTTGTCGAAACCGACGATTTCCGCCATGCCGCCGACGCGGATGCGCTGGTCGAAGCGCGTGATCGCGATCTTGTAGGTCTCGTCGAGCACGGTCGACACGGGCGCGGCGGCTTCGTTGACGATCGGCGCGGTGATCGAATAGCCCTTGAGCGGATAGACGGGAATCTTCATCAGGTTCGAGATGAAGCCGGTCGAGTACGAGCCGAGCGCGACGACGTACGCGTCGGCACGCACCGTCTCGCTGCCGCACTGCACGCCGGCGATCTTGCCGCCCGCGATCGCGAGCGCATCGATCGGCGTGTTGTAGCGGAACTTGACGCCGAGCGATTCGGCAAGCGCGGCGAGGCGCGTCGTGAACAGCTGGCAATCGCCCGTTTCGTCGCCCGGCAGGCGCAGGCCGCCCGTCAGCTTGTGCGAGACGGCGGCGAGCGCCGGTTCGGCATTTTTCAGTTCGGCCGGCGACAGCAGTTCGAACGGCACGTTCGCTTCCCGCAGCACGGCGATGTCCTTCGCCGCGCCGTCGAGCTGCTGCTGCGTGCGGAACAGTTGCAGCGTGCCGCCCGTGCGGCCTTCGTACTGGATGCCGGTATCGGCACGCAGCGCCTGCAGGCAGTCGCGGCTGTATTCGGCGAGACGGACCATGCGGCCCTTGTTGATCGCATAGCGCTCGGCCGTGCAGTTGCGCAGCATCTGATACATCCACTGGAGCTGGAAGCGCGTGCCGTCGAGGCGAATCGCGAGCGGCGCGTGCTTTTCGAACATCCACTTGACGGCCTTCAGCGGCACGCCGGGCGCGGCCCACGGCGCGGCATAGCCGGGCGAGATCTGGCCTGCGTTCGCGAAGCTCGTCTCCTGCGCCGGGCCGGCTTCCCGGTCGATCACAGTGACTTCATGGCCGGCGCGCGCAAGGTAATACGCGCTTGCCACGCCCACTACACCGCTGCCCAGAATGACGACTCGCATAGCTGCTCCAGATGGAAGGGACCAGGTCGAGGCCGGCGCACCCGCGGCTCCGTGTAACCTCTAGCTGATCTAGTTTTTTGAGCTATGGTATTGTCGAATGTGCAGTTTTTGTTATCGTATTTTTCTGGTTTTCAGCATAAACAAATGAGAACGCAACGTCAGCCAGTACGCTCGCTCGACAAGCTCGACCGGCGCATCCTGAAACTGCTCCAGGACGACGGCCGGATGGCGATGAAGGACCTCGCGGAACAGGTCGGGCTGACTGTCACGCCGTGCATCGAGCGCGTGCGGCGCATGGAGCGCGACGGCGTGATCACCGGCTATCACGCGCGGGTCGACCCGGGGCAATTGGGGGCCGCGCTGCTGGTGTTCGTCGAGATCACGCTCGGCCACAAGGGCGGCAACATGTTCGAGCAATTCCGCCGGGAAGTGATGAAGATCGACGAGGTGCTCGAATGCCATCTCGTCTCCGGCGATTTCGACTACCTGATCAAGGCGCGGATCGGCGAGATGGCCGACTACCGGAAGCTGCTCGGCGACATCCTGCTGCAGTTGCCCGGCGCCGTGCAGTCGAAGAGCTATGTCGTGATGGAAGAAATCAAGGAAACGCTGACGATCGCCGTCGGCGACTGACGCGCCGGCGCCCGTTGTCGGGCCCTTTATCCCGCCCTTGGCATGCTGCACCCAATACTGTATAAATGTACAGTATTGGGTGCAGGCGAATGGGTGGGCACATGGACGATCGGTCCGACAACGAATTTCCGGTAGCGCCGCCCGTGCCCCGCAAGGGGCGCGGCGCGGTCGACAATCTGCAGGGGCGGTATGAACTCGCGCAGCGCGAAGCGGTGGACGACGGCTGGACGCACGAGTCCGACGATGCCGATTTCCCGGCGCCGCTGCGTACGCAGGTCTTCGAGGAGCGGGCAAAGAGCATCCTGACGCACAATCAGTCGCCCGATATTCCGTTCAGCGTGTCGCTCAATCCGTATCGCGGCTGCGAGCACGGTTGCATCTACTGCTTCGCGCGGCCGACGCACAGCTACCTCGGGCTGTCGCCGGGGCTCGATTTCGAAAGCCGCATCTACGCGAAGGTGAACGCAGCCGAACTGCTCGAGCGCGAGATTTCGCGCAAGCGCTACGTGCCGGAGCCGATCGCGCTCGGCGTCAATACCGACGCGTACCAGCCGGTCGAGCGCGACCTGCGCATTACGCGCAGCGTGATCCAGGTGATGCACGATCGCGGGCTGCCGTTCGCGGCGATCACGAAATCGTCGCTGATCGAGCGCGATCTCGACCTGCTCGCGCCGATGGCCGAACGCGGGCAGGTGATGGCGGCGGTCACGATCACGACGCTCGATGCCGAGCTCGCGCGCACGCTCGAGCCGCGTGCGGCCACGCCGGCGCGGCGGTTGCGCACGATCCGCGCGCTGCGGGATGCGGGCGTGCCGGTCGGCGTGAGCATTGCACCGGTGATTCCGTTCGTGACCGAGCCCGACATGGAGCGCGTGCTGGAGGCCTGCGCGGAAGCCGGGGCGACGCACGCGAGCTACATCATCCTGAGGTTGCCGTGGGAGGTCGCACCGTTGTTCAAGCACTGGCTTGCCGCGCATTTTCCCGACCGTGCGGAGCGCGTGATGAACCGCGTGCGCGACATGCGCGGCGGCAAGGATTACGACTCGGATTTCTCGAAACGGATGAAGGGCGAGGGGATCTGGGCCGACCTGTTGCGGCAGCGCTTCCGTCAGGCCGTCAAGCGGCTCGGGTTGAACGAACGCACGAACGGCATCCTCGATCTGTCGCGGTTCAGCGGTGCGCCTGCCGCTGCGGTGCCGGCGCCGCGTGTTGCGGTTCGTGCCGCCGGCGCGAAGCCGCGCGACGACATGCAGTTGAACCTGTTCTGACCGGCGAGCCATGCAGTCGCCGGTATGCCGTATCGACCGTATGGGTCGTGCTTACTGCGAAATCTGCTTGGCTGCCTCGACCTGCGATTCGAAGTACGTCTGGAACGACAGCGCGAGTGCGGTCATCAACAGGAACGCGCCGATCAGCAGCGAGAAGATCACGACGAAGATCACGGTCCAGCCCGACTGGCTGTGCTTGCCGGTGTCCGCGTTGAATTGCGCATCCCATTTTTCGTCGGGGCGCAGCCCGTAGACGAGTGCGGCGAGGAACGCCGCCAGCAGCGAGATGGCGCCGGGGAGCGCGAGCCACCAGCCGAGGCCGGCGCTGCGCTGGGTTGCGGCGAGCAGGAGGAAGCCCGGGATGCCGACGATCGTCGCGAGCAGGTGGGCCCAGCCGTACACGTCGCGAAAACCGTACAGATAGAAGCGGTGCGCGCCGAGCGATCCGAGCAGGAACGCGAGGGCGGCGGTGAGCGTCTTGGAGCGGAAGCGGCGGGGCGATGCGGTGCTGCTGGACATGGATGGCGGCGTATCGTCGTTGGCATGGGCGGGGCCGGCAGGCCGGCGCGGGCGCGCGGCCCGGCACGCATTCTACGATGCCCGGTCGGGCCCGGTCACCCCTCGCCTGCGTCAAGGTGCCGCATAGGTCACGCGGTAGATCGCGCCCGCGTAATCGTCGCTGACGAGCAGCGAGCCGTCCGGCAGCGGCAATACATCGGCCGGACGTCCCCATACGGTGCCGTCGGGCCGCAACCAGCCGGTCACGAACGGGGTCTGGCGTGCGTGGCTGCCGTCCGCCGATGCGACCACGCGCATCACGCGGTAGCCGACCTTCGTGCTGCGATTCCATGAGCCGTGTTCGGCAATGAAGACATTATTGCGATACGGCGCCGGAAACATCGGCCCGGTATAGAAGCGCATCCCGAGTGCCGCGACGTGCGCGCCGAGTTTCAGGACGGGCGGCACATAATGGCGGCAAGCGTCGGCGCCGCCGAATTCGGGGTCGGGCGTATCGCCGCCGTGGCAGTATGGGAAGCCGAAGTCGAGGCCGGTGCGCGGCGCGCGGTTCAGCTTGTCGTCGGGTACGTCGTCGCCCATCAGGTCGCGCCCGTTGTCGGTGAACCACAGCTCGCCCGAATCAGGGTGCCACGCAAAGCCGACCGTATTGCGTATGCCGCGAGCGACCACTTCACGCCCGCCGCCGTCGGCGTTCATCCGCGCGATGATCGCGTAGCGGCCGCGATCGGCGAGGCAGGCGTTGCACGGCGCGCCAACCGGCACGTACAGTTTGCCGTCGGGGCCGAACGCGATGAATTTCCAGCCGTGATGGTGGTCGGTCGGCAGCGCATCGGTCACGATGATGGGCGCGGGTGGTCTGGCGAGCCGGTCGTCGATGTGGTCGAGACGCAGGATGCGCGAGACGGCGGATATATAGAGGGCGCCGTCGCGATAGGCGACGCCGACGGGCATGTCGAGCCCGGACGCGATTACGTGGTGCGCGGTGATCCGGCCCTCTTGCATCGCGAACGCATGGACGCGGCCCTCCCGCGTGCCGACATACAGGATGCCGCGCGGCGACCACGCCATTTCGCGTGCGGCCGGTACGGCGTCGGTCAGCACGCTCACATGGAAGCCGGGCGGCACGACGAGTTCGTTCACCGGCAGCGACGCGGCAAACGCCGGCGCGGACGCAAGCCGGGCGACGCAGGCAAGGCCGGCAAGCAGCGCCGCCAATTGGCGCTGCACGCGGCGCATCGGGGTGGCGTGAAGGTGCGGCATGACGGTCGGGAGCAGGTCTGGACACGACGATTGTAGGCCCGGCGGACGGGCCGTCCGCGGATTTTTACGCGTAAGTGTTTGTTGTACCTCTGGTTTCCGGCTATAATCGCGTGTTTCAGTAGTTTCGAACCCGGTTTTCCGAAGGACATCATATGGTTATCATCCGTCTGGCTCGTGGCGGCTCGAAGAAGCGCCCGTTCTACAACATCGTTGCTACCGATTCGCGCAACCGTCGTGACGGCCGCTTCATCGAGCGCGTCGGCTTCTACAACCCGGTCGCCACGAAGGGCGAATCGCTGCGTATCGCTCAGGATCGCCTGACGTACTGGCAAGGTGTTGGCGCGCAACTGTCGCCGACCGTCCAGCGTCTCGTGAAGGAAGCGCAAAAGGCGCAACCGGCTGCCTAACATGGCACGGTGTGCCGGTCGTGCCGGCTGTGAGGTGCATTGATGGCGGGTCACGATTCCGGTAATGCAAGGCGCGGGCGTGCGTCGTTCGGCGCATTCGTCCGCAAGCCGGTCGAGCGCGACACGGTCGCGAACGCCGGTCAGGCTGCCGAACAAGGCAGTCCCGAAGCGACGCAAGCCTGGCCCGACGATGCCGTCGAGGTCGGGGCGGTGGTCGACGCCTACGGTCTGAAGGGCTGGGTCAAGGTGGCGACGCATGCCGATGCCGGTCGCGGTGGCGACGCGCTGCTCAACGCGCGTCGCTGGTGGCTGGAACGCGGTGCGGAGCGGCTTTCCGTCCGCATCATGCAGTCGAAGACGCACAGCGACACTGTCGTTGCGCAACCCGCGGGCGTCAGCGACCGCGATGCTGCGCTGTCCATGCGCGGCTTTCGCGTGTTCGTGCGCCGGGAAGATTTCCCGGCACTGGCCGCGGACGAATTCTATTGGGTCGACCTGATCGGTCTCGAAGTCGTCAACGAGCAATCGGTGGCGCTCGGGAAGGTGAGCGGGATGATCGACAACGGCGTGCATTCGATCATGCGTGTCGAATATCCGGCAACCGGCAAAGACGGTCAGCCGACCACCGACGAGCGGTTGATTCCGTTCGTCGGCGTCTACGTCAAAACGGTGGATCAGGCGGCGCGTCGCATCGTCGTCGACTGGGAAGCCGATTACTGAAATGAACCAGGTTACCGAGAGCGCGGTGCAGTTCGACGTCGTCACGCTCTTTCCCGAGATGTTCCGCGCACTGACCGACTGGGGAATCACCAGCCGGGCCGTCAAGCAGGGGCGCTTCGGGCTGCGCACCTGGAACCCGCGTGATTTCACGACGGACAACTACCGCACGGTCGACGATCGTCCGTACGGCGGCGGTCCGGGCATGGTGATGCTGGCCAGGCCGCTCGAAGCTGCGATCGACGCCGCGAAAGCGGCGCAGGCGGAGCAGGGTATCGCGAGCACGCGCGTCGTGATGATGTCGCCGCAAGGCGCGCCGCTCACGCATGATCGTGCGGTGCGCATGGCGCAGGAGCCCGGCGTCGTCGTGCTGTGCGGTCGTTACGAAGCGATCGATCAGCGCCTGCTCGACCGTTGCGTCGACGAGGAAATCAGCCTCGGCGATTTCGTGCTGTCGGGCGGCGAACTGCCGGCGATGGCGATGATGGATGCGGTCGTGCGGTTGCTGCCCGGCGTGCTGAACGATTCGCTGTCGGCCGTGCAGGACAGCTTCGCCGATGGCCTGCTCGATTGTCCGCACTACACGCGCCCCGAGGAATACGACGGCGTGCGCGTGCCGGACGTGCTGCTCGGCGGGCATCATGCCGAGATCGAGCGGTGGCGGCGCCAGGAAGCATTGAGGAATACGTTGCGGAAGCGGCCGGACCTGATCGTCCGGGCGCGCCGCGAGAAGTTGTTGAGCCGCGCCGACGAGGCGTGGCTCGCGAACCTCGCACGCGAAGCGAAGGACGCCTCCTGAGGCGGCTGCGCGAGCGGGAATTGGCGGTGCCGTACATGCGTGTGCGGCGCCTGATGTGAATCCATCCTCTATCGGGGCCGGGCCTGGAAGCAGGCGGGTGTAAACGCCGACACGATGGCATAAGGAGTCAGTAATGAATCTGATCGCAAAACTTGAGCAGGAAGAAATCGAGCGCGCGCTCGCCGGCAAGACGATCCCCGATTTCGCCCCGGGCGACACGGTGATCGTGAACGTGAATGTGGTTGAAGGTACCCGCAAGCGCGTTCAGGCTTACGAAGGCGTCGTGATCGCGATTCGCAATCGTGGTCTGAACTCGAATTTCATCGTCCGCAAGATCTCGTCGGGCGAAGGCGTCGAGCGTACGTTCCAGACGTACTCGCCGCTGCTGGCAAGCATCGTCGTGAAGCGTCGCGGTGATGTGCGTCGTGCGAAGCTGTACTACCTGCGCGAGCGTTCGGGCAAGTCGGCTCGTATCAAGGAAAAGCTGGTGTCGAAGGATCGCGCCGCAGCAGCTTCCCAAGAGTAAGAGCTGTAAGGAAAAAGCACCCGACCGGGTGCTTTTTTCATTCTGGCGCGACAATATGCTCGATACGACACGAACCCGAGAGCCCCATTGAATCGCCGCCCCATCATCGATCCCGAAGTATTGCCGGTCGAAGGCACCGGTGCCGGCCTGCCGGTCATCGATTCCCGGCTGATGACGCCGTCCGGCCTGCGCGAACGGTTCGCGCGCACGCTCGAATGGAGCGTCGAGCCCGGCGAGGCGAGGCTGCAGGAAGGCGTCGATCCACGTAGCGCGGCCGTCCTCGTGCCGCTCGTCGTCCGCGAGTCGGGCCTCACCGTACTGCTGACGCAGCGCGCCGATCACCTGAACGACCACGCCGGACAGATCAGCTTTCCCGGCGGTCGTCGCGAGCCGTTCGACCGCGACGCGACCGCCACCGCGTTGCGCGAGGCGAAGGAGGAGATCGGGCTCG
Source organism: Burkholderia sp. BE12 (assembly GCF_002959955.1). NCBI lineage: Bacteria > Pseudomonadati > Pseudomonadota > Betaproteobacteria > Burkholderiales > Burkholderiaceae > Burkholderia > Burkholderia sp. BE12. The sequence continues at coordinate 89,882 of NZ_PREY01000014.1, forward strand.
CCGCCGAACGCGTCGAGATTCTCGGTGCGCTGCCCGACTATCTGACCGGCACGGGTTTCTGCGTGACGCCGGTGGTCAGCCTCGTGCATCCGCCGTTCACCGTGCAGGCCGACACGTTCGAAGTCGCCGAGATCTTCGAGGTGCCGCTCGCGTTCGTGATGAATCCCGCGAACCATCAGGTGCGCGTGTTCCGCTGGGAAGGCGGCGAGCGTCGTTTTTTTGCCATGCCCTACCCGAATGACAAACCGGACGGGCATTACTTCATCTGGGGCGCAACTGCCGCCATGTTTCGCAATCTGTATCGCTTCTTGGCTGCCGGCTAGGCGGGCGCGCCGGCCGGCGCGCCCGCCCGGCTGCCCGGCGACCGCGCCGGCAGCCATGCGCGGCTGACGCTGTGCTATCGTTATGCAAAAAATGACATAACTCCGAAGACGGCGCCACGCATGACTTTCTTTTCGGTTCTCCTCGCTCTCATCATCGAACAGGTCCGCGCGTTGTCGCCGAGCAATCCGGTGTTCGCACTGTTCCAGTTTCATGCGGAAACCGTCGCACATGGCCTCGACGCCGGCAAGCAGAAGCACGGGCTCCTCGCCTGGCTCGCGGTCGTGCTGCCGTGGGTGCTGATCGTCGCGCTGATCTATTTCCTGCTGTACAAGGTGAGCTTCGTGCTCGCGTTCCTGTGGAACGTCGCCGTCGTGTATTTCACGCTCGGCTTCCGCCAGTTCAGCCACTACTTCACCGATATCCATCTCGCGCTCAACAACGACGACGTGCCGCGCGCGCGCGAAATCCTGCACGAGTGGACGGGTATCGACACGGTCGACATGCCGGTCGGCGAAATTGTCCGTCATACGCTGATCCACGCGGTCGTCGCATCGCATCGTCACGTCTTCGGCGTGTTCTTCTGGTACGTGCTGCCGGTCGGCCCGGCTGGCGCGGTGCTGTACCGGATTTCCGAATACCTTGCGCGCAGCTGGTCGACGCCGGGCGACGACCGCACGGCTGCCTTCTCGACGTTCGCGCAGCGCGCGTTCTTCGTGATCGACTGGATTCCGTCCCGGCTGACGGCGCTCGGATTCGCGATCGTCGGCAATTTCGAGGATGCGATCTACGCGTGGCGCAACCATACGCGCCAGTGGCCCGACCCGAACGACGGCGTGCTGCTGGCCGCCGGCAGCGGGGCGCTCGGCGCGCGTCTCGCCGGGCCGCTCGCGGAGCCATCGAGCCTCGATGCGCTGGCGGTCGGCGACAGCGGTCCGTTGACGGTCGGTGACGATTGCACGCCGCGCACGCTGCAGTCGGCGGTGGGCCTCGTGTGGCGAGCGGTGATCCTGTGGATGATCCTGCTGTTGATGCTCACGCTGGCGGTCTGGGTATCGTGACGCGCCAGCCCGGCGCCCGATGAAACGAAAAGGCCGGCTTGTTGCCGGCCTTTTCGTTTCTGCGTCGACGCAGTGCGTTCAGTCGTCGCGCGGGTCGCGCACGGCGCCGCATTGCCAGCAGGCGGTGAATTGCGCTTCGAGCGCTTCGCCGCACTGCCGGCAGCGCCAGGGCGCCGCGCCGGCCGACGGGCCGTGCGACGCGGCATCGAGGAGCCGGCGCGCGAGCGCGTCGTCGCGTTCGTCTTCGAGCCACAGTTCGGGCGTGCATGCATCGGCGGGCAGGCCGCCGAGCGCACCGGTCGCGTAGCAGTTGTGCAGCTCGCAACCGATACCGGCCACCTGGAGCACGTTGGCCCAATGCTGCGCAGTCGCGAGATCGGGTGCCTTGAAACGCATCGCCGCTCCTGTCGATGAAGGCCGGCCTGCCTGACGCCGGCCGGCCGTCGCACACGTCGCGCGATCAGCGGACGACCTGGCTCGCCTCGTGCACGAGCTGCGCGTACAGCGCGTGCCGGGACGGCGCGATGCGGCCGTCGGCGACGGCCTCGAGGATCGCGCAGCCCGGCTCGTGCAGATGATGACAATTATAGAAACGGCAGTCTGCTAGCAGTGGCCGGAATTCCGGAAACGCGCGCTCGAGGCGGCCTTCGGTCAGATGGTAGAGGCCGAATTCCTGGAAGCCCGGCGAATCGATCAGCGCACCGCCGCCTTCCAGCGGGTACAGCCGCGTGAACGTCGTCGTGTGGCGGCCGCTGTTGAGCGCGGCCGAAATCTCGCGGGTCGCGGCTTCGGCGTCGGGCACGAGCAGGTTCACGAGCGTCGACTTGCCCATCCCCGACTGGCCGAGCAGGATCGTCGAATGTCCGGCGAGGTGCGGCATCAGTTGCGCGCGCGCGTCGTCCGGCGCGCCTTTCACCGACAGCTCGAGCACCTCGTAGCCGAGCGCGCGGTACGGCGCGAGGCGTTCGCGCGCGACCGGCAGCGCGGCCTCCACGTCGATCTTGTTCAGCACGACGAGCGGCTTCAGCTCGTTCGCTTCGGCGGCGATCAGCGCACGGCCGAGCAGATCCTCGCTGAAATAGGGCTCGGTCGCGAGCACGATCAGCAACTGGTCGAGGTTCGCCGCGAACAGCTTCGACTTGAACTGGTCGGAGCGGTACAGCAGGTTGCGCCGTTCGCCGATCTCCACGATCACGCCCTGGTCGGCCGACGCGAATTCGTACGCGACGCGGTCGCCGACCGCGATGTCGCTCTTCTTGCCGCGCGGGAAGCATTGCAGCATCAGGCCGCCGTCGTCGGGGGCGACGATGTAGTGGCGGCCGTGCGCCGCGATCACGCGGCCTTCGGCCCGTTGCGCGCCCGATGCGCGCGGGGCCGGCTTGCGGGAGGTCGGCCGGCTCATGCGTGCTGCAGCAGGCGGTCGATCCGCTGCGACGCAGGCGGATGCGAGTAGTAGAAGGCCGTGTAGACGGGGTCGGGCGTCAGCGTCGACGCGTTGTCTTCATAGAGTTTCACGAGCGCGCTGACGAGATCCTGCGCGTCGGTCTGGCTGGCCGCGAACGCGTCGGCCTCGAATTCGTGCTTGCGCGACGTGAGGCTGCTGAACGGCGTCGCGAAGAACAGGAATACCGGAATCGCGAGGAAGAACAGGATGAGCGCGGCGCCCGCGTTGCTGGTGTCGAGCGACGGCGTGACGCCGAGCCCCGTATAGAACCACGTGCGTTGGGCGAGCCAGCCGAGCAGCGCGAGCAGCACGAGGCTCAGCACGAACGACACGAGCATCCGCTTCATCACGTGGCGGCGCTTGAAGTGGCCGAGCTCGTGCGCGAGCACGGCTTCGATCTCCTGGCCGGACAGGCGCGCGAGCAGCGTGTCGAAGAACACGATCCGCTTGGACGCGCCGAAGCCCGTGAAGTACGCGTTGCCGTGCGCCGAGCGGCGGCTGCCGTCCATGACGAACAGGCCCTTCGCCGCGAAGCCGCAGCGCTTCATCAGCGACTCGATGCGCGAGCGCAGCGCGTCGTCCTTCAGCGGCTCGAACTTGTTGAAGAGCGGCGCGATGAAGGTCGGGTAGATCAGCAGCACGAGCATCTGGAACGCGACCCACACGATCCAGGCCCACAGCCACCACAGGCTGCCGGCCTGGTTCATCAGCCACAGCACGACGAACAGCAGCGGCAGGCCGAGCGCGGCGCCGAGCAGCGAATTCTTCAGCATGTCGGTGAAGAACAGCCGCTTCGTCATCCGGTTGAAGCCGAAACGCTGCTCGATCCCGAACTGGCGGTAATACTCGAACGGGACGTCGATCACGCCCGTGATCACGAGCACCGCGGCGACCAGCGCGACCTGCTGCCCGTAGCCGCGGCCGAGCCAGCCGGTCAGCAGCGTGTCGAGCGCGCCGACGCCGCCGAGCAGCGTGAGGCCGACCAGCACGGCCGCGCTGACGACGATCTCGAGCATCGTCAGCCGGGTGCGCTCGACCGTGTAGTCCGCCGCGCGCTGGTGGGCGGTCAGCGGGATGGTGGCGCTGAATTGCGCGGGCACGCCGTTGCGGTGCGCGGCGACGAAGCGGATCTGCCGCGACGCGAGCCACAGCTTGGTGACGACCATCGCGAGTACGGCGATCGCGAACAGCAGGGTGAACGAAAAGGGTGACATCGAAGGCGCCAAAGGGTTCTATGCGAGAATTATATGTTCTTGCGGACCGGCCCCGCTGATGCGATGCCGGCCGCCCGGGCAGCGCCGCATCGGCGCGCCCGGTCCGCCATTTTCCAGGATGAATCATGACCGACACCGCCGCTTCCGCCAGCCAGCCCGCGCTCGTGCGCAACGAGTTGAACCTCGTCTGGCTCGACATGGAGATGACGGGCCTCGACCCGGATAACGACCGCATCATCGAGATCGCGGTCGTCGTGACCAATTCCACGCTCGACGTTGCCGTCGAGGGCCCGGTGTTCGCGATTCACCAGAGCGACGAGACGCTCGCGAAGATGGACGACTGGAACAAGTCGACGCACGGCCGCTCGGGGCTGATCGAGCGCGTGCGCGCATCGACCGTGACCGAGGCGCAAGCCGCCGCGCAACTGCAGGCGTTCCTCGCGCAGTACGTGTCGCCGGGCAAGTCGCCGATGTGCGGCAACTCGATTTGCCAGGACCGCCGCTTCATGGCGCGCTGGATGCCGGAATTCGAGCGGTTCTTCCACTACCGCAATCTCGACGTCAGCACGCTCAAGGAGCTGTGCCGCCGCTGGCAGCCGGCCATCTACAAGGGTTTCCAGAAGCGGGCGATGCACACCGCGCTCGCCGACATCCACGAGTCGATCGACGAGCTGAAATACTATCGCGAGCATTTCCTGATTCCGGCCGCATCGGCGCCGGCAGGCGATTCCGTGCCGGCCGCCTGAGCGGACCGGCACGCGCGCGGCGCTCGACCCACGTTCAGCGCCGGGCGCTTTTCGGCCGGAACGCCGCCACCACCGCGGCGTCGGTCTCGATATACGGGCCGCCGATCAGGTCGATGCAGTAGGGCACCGCGGCGAAGATGCCGGGCACGGTCGACTTGCCGTCGGCATCGCGCAGCCCTTCCAGCGTTTCGCGGATCGACTTCGGCTGGCCGGGCAGGTTGATGATCAGCGCCGCATGGTCGGCCGTTTCGCGGATCACCGCGACCTGCCGCGAAAGGATCGCGGTCGGCACGAAATTCAGGCTGATCTGCCGCATCTGTTCGCCGAATCCCGGCATTTCCTTCGTCGCCACGGCCAGCGTGGCTTCCGGCGTCACGTCGCGGCGTGCGGGACCGGTGCCGCCCGTCGTCAGCACGAGGTCGCAGCCGGCGACGTCGACCAGTTCGGCCAGCGTGGCCGAAATCGTCGGCGCGTCGTCCTGGATCAGGCGCGTTTCGGCGCGCCACGGCGAGACGAGTGCGCCGGCGAGCCATTCCTGGAGCGCCGGAATGCCCTTGTCCTCGTAGACGCCCGTACTCGCGCGGTCGCTGATCGACACGAGGCCGACCACGAGCTCGTCCGGATGATTACGCTTCGTCGTCATGGTCGTCTTCGGCGTCGTCGGCCGCTTCGTCATCGCCGCCGGGCGTGCCGCTCGCGGTCTTGATCCACTGGAACAGCTCGCGGAAATAGCGCGGCGGCTTGCCTTGCTGGGCTTCCTTGCGCGCGTTGCGGATCAGCGTGCGGCCTTCCTGGATGTCGGCGTCCGGGTGCTGGCGCAGGAATTCGGTCAGCGCGTCGTCGTTGGCGAGCAACTGGTCGCGCGTGCGCTCGATCCAGTGCAGGCGGGCCGTCGCGGCCTTGTTCACGCCGCGTTGCGCGTCGAGCGCGGTGCGCAGCGCGGCCGTTTCGTCGTCGGTCAGCGTGCGCATCACGCGGCCGACGTACTGGAGCTGGCGGCGCTTGCCTTCGTGATCGGTGATCCGGCGCGCCTCGCGCACGGCGTCCGAGAGACTTTCAGGCATCGGCATGCGCTTCAGTGCGTCTTTCGGCAGGTCGACGAGCGCCTGGCCGAGCACCTGCAACTCGTGCATCTCGCGCTTCAACTGGGATTTGCTGGGGCGATCGTAGCCGTTGTCGTCGGCTTCGACGGCATGCTCGATCGGCTGGATTCGGGTTTTGCGTGTCATGGGCCGCATTGTATCGCGGCGCGGATACCCCAAGCTTGTCTGTGCCCGGCCCCGGACCTTGCTATGATCGCGGGATACGCAACATTTTGACCATGCGGGCGCCCGCCCGCCACCGGATACCAAGACGATGGCAGCCAATCTCGACGTACAAGCGCGCTATTTCCCGCACACGCAGGACCAGCTCAAAGAAATCGCATCGGACATCCTTCGCCATGCGAAGGCGCTCGGCGCGACGGACGCCGCGACCGAAATCTCCGAGGGCGACGGCCTGTCGGTGTCGGTGCGCCGCGGCGAAGTCGAAACGATCGAGCACAACCGCGACAAGATGGTCGGCGTCACCGTGTTCATCGGCAAGAAGCGCGGCAACGCGAGCACATCGGACTTCTCGCCGGCCGCGATCAAGGATACCGTCGCCGCCGCCTACAACATCGCACGCTTCACGGCCGAGGACGAAGCGGCTGGCCTCGCCGAAGCCGAACTGCTCGAAACCGACCCGCGCGACCTCGATCTGTACCACCCGTGGGCGCTGACGGCCGACGACGCCGTCGAGCTGGCCCGCCGCGCGGAAGACGCCGCGTTTGCGGTCAGCCCGCAAATTCGCAATTCGGAAGGCGCGAGCGTGTCGGCGCAGCACTCGCAGTTCGTGCTCGCGACGTCGCGCGGCTTCCTTGCCGGCTATCCGTACTCGCGCCACTACATCGCATGCGCGCCGATCGCGGGCAGCGGCCGCCACATGCAGCGCGACGACTGGTATTCGTCGAAGCGCAGCGCGATCGATCTCGCCGCGCCTGAAGCGGTGGGCCGTTACGCGGCCGAACGTGCGCTCGCGCGGATGGGCGCGCGCCGTCTCGACACGCGCAAGGTGCCCGTGCTGTTCGAGGCGCCGCTCGCGGCCGGGCTGCTCGGCGCATTCGTGCAGGCCGTGAGCGGCGGCGCGCTGTATCGCAAGACGTCGTTCCTCGTCGACAGCCTCGGCAAGCCGGTGTTCGCGCCGCATATCCAGATCGTCGAGGATCCGCACGTGCCGCGTGCGATGGGCAGCGCGCCGTTCGACGAGGAGGGCGTGCGCACGCGTGCGCGCAGCGTCGTGAAGGATGGTGTCGTCGAAGGCTATTTCCTGTCGACCTATTCGGCACGCAAGCTCGGCACGCAAACCACCGGCAACGCGGGCGGTTCGCACAACCTCGCGCTGCGCAGCTCGAGCACGCGGGCGGACGACGACTTCGACGCGATGCTGAAGAAGCTCGGCACGGGCCTGCTGCTGACCGAGCTGATGGGGCAGGGCGTGAATTACGTGACGGGCGACTATTCGCGCGGCGCGGCCGGTTTCTGGGTGGAGAACGGCGTGATCCAGTATCCGGTCGAGGAAATCACCGTTGCCAGCACGCTGCAGGAGATGTTCCGCCATATCGTCGCGATCGGTGCGGATTCGATCGTGCGCGGGACGAAGGAAACCGGCTCGGTGCTGATCGAGCAGATGACGATCGCAGGGCAGTAAGCCGCACGCGGCGCAGGCCGCCAGGAAACGCAAAGCCCGACCGGCGCGAGCCGGTCGGGCTTTTTTCATCGTGCGGAAGAAGACGTCAGCCGCGCTTGCGTGTGTAGACGACGAACGCATAGCCGAACGTGTTCGGCGCGGCAGCCTGATGCGCATCGCGCGAGATCTCCTGCCAGTGCGCGGCGTCGGGCGCCGGGAACGAGGCGTCGCCGTCGAAGTCGGCGTCGATCTCGGTGACGACCAGCTTGTCGGCGAGCGTGAGACCTTCCGCGTAGAGTTGCGCACCGCCGATCAGGAATGCCTCCGGCGCCCCGTCGCGCGCGGCGAGCGCCAGTGCGTCGGCGAGCGACGTGACCGTATCGCAGCCGTCGAAACGGCGTGCGGCGTCGCGCGTGACGACGATATTGCGGCGGCCGGGCAGCGGCCGGCCGATCGATTCGTGGGTCTTGCGGCCCATCACGATCGGCGCGCCCATCGTCGTGCGCTTGAAGAACGCGAGATCCTCGGGAAGTTTCCAGGGCAACTGGTTGTCGCGGCCGATGATGCCGTTGCGGGCACGCGCGACGATCAGGGTCAACGTCGTCATGAAGGTCGGGGAAGAGGGAAAACGGAATGGGGCCGATTTTACCGGAACGGCGGCGTGCGCCGGATTCCGGCCGCCCCATGGGCATCGACGTTTCCGGCGTCGTGCGTCGCGACGCGTGATGCCCCGCGTCGCGACGGCCGTCCGAATAAAAAGCGTGCCCGCCGGGGGACGGAGCACAAAAACGTTTTATGTCGCGAGATCGGCGATACCGGTTCCGCTCGATGGCATCCCGTTCGACCGGCTCGTCAGTTCAATACGTCATCCTGATTGAATTGAAGCGGCGAATGCTCAGGGGTGCGTATTGCCTCGCACGTTGCCTTCCATCGCATGCCGGATGTCGCCCGGTTGCGGCGCCGGCAGCGGCATCGGCAACTGGGGCGGCGACGGGATCTCGTCCCACAGCGTCACGGAGGCTTTGGCGGCTGGCAGCGGTTGCGGCGCCGACACGGTCACGATACCGAACCCGTTGCCGTGCTGCGTGCCCGGCGTGTTTTCGGCGAGCAATATGGCGCGAGCCGCCTGCGTGCCTTCGTCCGCGCATGCCGGAGCAGGCGGGCCGGCCGCCGAGAGCACGAGCATCATCGGCACGAAAGAAAGTAAAAGAGGTTTTCGCATGGCGACTGTCTCCGATCGTGTACGTGTTCAGCGAAATACATGCCACCGTACCGGGACCGTTGCCGCCATTGCGATTCGCGCTCGAGCGTTGCGAATGGTGACCGAAAACGCTTGAAAATGTTTCAGGCCTGAAACGATGGGGCTCGGGAATACTGCTGATTCAATCGACACACTTCAAGGATGACAATCGGCGCGTGTGTCGATGACGAAACCCTTCCTGCGCATGTGCTATGTGCAGATGATTGATCTGCATCGACCTCGTGGGCGATTCGGCCGTATCGCCGTCGGCACTGAAACGGGTTTGTCGTATTCGGTGCCTATAACCAGGTTGTCTTGATCACAAAATTACTGGACGCGAGATAAGCGCCATCATGCGAGGCTGTGTGTCGTTGCCGCGCATCGGCATGGCGAATCGAGCCACCTCTGGCTGACCCGATTCGATCCTTTTGCACGCGATCTGACGTGTGCGCCAATCGTTAGACGGTTGATGAACGGGGTGAGCATATGGGAGCCGATCAGCGGCACGTGATCTACTATTCGCGCGAACCGAACGACGCGTTGCGCGGCCATTTCGACGAATGCGGCTGGCGCGTCGATTTGGCCGAGACGGTGCGCGATGTGCGGCGCGTCGTGCAGCACGGCGTGGCAACCGCCGGCCTGCTCGATTTCTCGCCGGGCTTCAAGCCGTCGGACCTGCGCGAACTCGAATCCTGCCTGAGCATCCAGCACATCGGCTGGATCGCGGCGACGCGGCGCGGCCAGTTGCAGGACGCGACGCTGCGCCATCTGATTCGCGACTATTGCTTCGACTACGTGACGATGCCGTACGAAACGACGCGGATCGTCGAGACCGTCGGCCATGCGCACGGCATGGTCGCACTGACCGATCCCGTTGCGCCGCCCGTCGGCGCCGGGCGCAGCGAAGGCGAGATGGTCGGCACCTGCGACGCGATGCTCGGGCTCTTCAAGACGATCCGCCGTGTCGCGGCGACCGACGCACCGGTGTTCATCTCCGGCGAGTCGGGCACGGGCAAGGAGTTGACGGCGGTCGCGATTCACGAGCGTTCGTCGCGCACGCAGGCGCCGTTCATCGCGATCAATTGCGGGGCGATACCGTCGACGCTGCTGCAGGCCGAACTGTTCGGCTATGAACGCGGCGCGTTCACCGGCGCGAACCAGCGCAAGATCGGCCGCGTCGAGGCCGCCAACGGCGGCACGCTGTTTCTCGACGAGATCGGCGATCTGCCGCTCGAAAGCCAGGCGAGCCTGTTGCGCTTCCTGCAGGAAGGCAAGATCGAGCGGCTCGGCGCGCACGTGTCGGTGCCGGTCGACGTACGCGTGATCTGCGCGACGCACGTGGACATGGAAGCGGCGCTGCGCGAAGGGCGCTTCCGCGAGGACCTGTTTCATCGGCTGTGCGTGCTGAAGATCGAGGAGCCGCCGCTGCGCGCGCGCGGCAAGGACATCGAGGTGCTCGCGCGCCACATGCTCGAGCGCTTCAAGGGCGATGCGCATCGTCGCCTGCGCGGCTTTTCCCCGGATGCGGTCGCGTCGCTGTACGGCTATTCGTGGCCGGGCAACGTGCGCGAGCTGATCAACCGCGTGCGCCGCGCGATCGTCATGTCGGAAGGCCGGATGATCACCGCGGCCGATCTCGAACTGAACGACTATGCGGCGCTCGCGCCGGTGTCGCTGCTGGAGGCGCGCGAGGCGGCCGAACGGCAAGCGATCGAGCAGGCGCTGCTGCGCCATCGCGGCCGTTTTGCGGATGCCGCGCGCGAACTCGGCGTGTCGCGCGTCACGCTCTACCGGCTGATGTGCGCGCACGGCATGCGCGATCGCAGCGACACGCTGGCAGGGTTTTCGGCGCCGTTGCCGGAGCTTCCGCGCCACGCTTGCTAAAATCGGCGGGTACGGTCGCCCCTCGCGGCCGAAGGAACCCGCATGAAACAGTATCTCGATCTCGTTCGTACCATTCTCGATACCGGCGCCTGGCAGGAGAACCGCACGGGGATCCGCACCATCAGCATGCCGGGCGCGATGCTGCGCTTCGACCTGCAGCAAGGCTTCCCGGCCGTGACGACCAAGAAGCTCGCGTTCAAGTCCGCGATCGGCGAGCTGGTCGGCTTTCTGCGCGCGTCGCGCAGCGCGGCCGATTTCCGCGCGCTCGGCTGCAAGGTGTGGGATGCGAACGCGAACGAGAACGCGCAATGGCTCGCGAACCCGTATCGCCAGGGCGTCGACGATCTCGGCGACGTGTACGGCGTGCAATGGCGCCAGTGGCCGGGCTACAAGGTGCTCGATGCGAGCGCCGACGCGCAGATCGCCGATGCGACGCGCCGCGGCTTCCGGATCGTCACGCGTTTCGACGAAGACGGCGCGCCGAAGGTGCTGCTGTACAAGGCGATCGACCAGCTGCGCCAGTGCCTGGACGCGATCATGGAAAACCCGTCCGATCGCCGCATCCTGTTTCACGCGTGGAATCCGGCCGTGCTCGACCAGATCGCGCTGCCCGCGTGCCATCTGCTGTACCAGTTCCTGCCGAACGCGACGAAGCGCGAGATCTCGCTGTGCTTGTACATCCGCAGCAACGACGTCGGCCTCGGCACGCCGTTCAACCTGACGGAAGGGGCAGCGCTGCTGTCGCTCGTCGGCCGGCTGACGGGCTACACGCCGCGCTGGTTCACGTATTTCATCGGCGACGCCCACATCTACGAGAACCAGCTCGACATGCTGCAGCAGCAGCTCACGCGCGAGCCGTACGAAAGCCCGCGGCTCGAGATTGCCGAGCGCGTGCCCGAGTACGCGAAGACGGGCGTCTATGCGCCCGAATGGCTGGAGCTGGTCGAGCCGTCCGATTTCTCGCTCGTCGGCTACCGCCACCACGAGCCGCTGACCGCGCCGATGGCGGTCTGATCGCGCGGCCGGGGCCGGCCGGTTTCATCGATCCGCACCTCGCAAAAAAGGCTCGACTGGTATTGGCCGGTCGAGCTTTTTTGTTTCATCTTTGCTGCACTTACTGGCGATGCCGTTCCTCGTGGCCGCCCTGCGGCGGCGGGTTACTCGGATGCGGCGCCTCGACGTGCGGGGCTGGCTGCGGCCGTGGTTCCATCCGGGGAGCGGGCATCGACGGGCGCGGCTCCATGCGCGGCGCCGGCTGCGGTCGCGGCTCAATATGCGGCGCCTGCGGCTGCGGACGCGGCATGTCGTGCACCGCGGGCGCCGGCGGGCGGTACTCGTTCACGCGCGGCGGCGCGACCTCGCGATGCGGCGCCGGTTGAGCGAAGTCCGGGCGCGGCTGCGGCGCGGGGGCGGCCCGTTCTGGTTGCGGTTGCGGCTGTGCATGTCGGGCCGGCACCTGGAAATCGGGGCGCGGACGCGGTTGCTGAATCTGCGCGGTATTGCCGATCGGCGGTTGCGGCAGCGCGCGCGGCGCTTCGTTGCGGCCGCCGGGCTGTACGCCTTGCGGTGCCGGTACGCCGTCCGGATGCGCCGCCGCGGCGCTGCGCACGGGTGGCAGCGCATTCTCTCCTGCCGCGTGCAGTGCGGTGGGCGAATCGGGGCGTTGACGCGCCATCGGCGTGTGCGGCTGCATCCACGCGGGCGACGGCGCGTTGGCCGCGTGCGCGTCGGCGGTCCCTGCCGGCACGTTGTTCGCGCCCGGCGGATGCGGGACGCCGTTGCCGGGCGCGAACGCCTGATGCGGCATCGGGTTGCCGGGTGCCGGCAGCGTGCCGCCGTTGGCCAAACGCGGTGCGTTCGGGTTTTCGCCGTTCGGCGGCCGCACGCCATTCGGCATGCCCGGCGTCGGCGCGCCCGGCCGCGCGGCCTGCTCGCCGGCCGGCTGGCCTTCGTGCGGCGCGCGAGTCGGCTGCACGACGGGGCCGTGCGGATTCACGAGCTGCACGTTGTGCATCGCCCATGCGCCGCTGCCCGGCGGCTTGCCCGGAACGCGGACCGGACGAGCCGTATAGTCGGCCGGCACGTTCGTCTTCACGACGGGCGCGCCCGCACCCGGTACGCGCCCGCCTTGCTGCGCGAGGTGGGCGGCGGCCTGATCGCGATACGCGGGCGGCACGGCCGGATTGCGCGTCGCGACGTACGGGTGCTGCGCGATCGCCGCCGGCGGACGGTAGCTGGCATTGCGCAGCCCGCCGGTGAAGCTCTGGCGCACCGGCGCGATGCCGGGCGTGCCCGGCGTGACGTGCGCGTTGCGCCATTGCTGCGGATCGACGTGCTGCGAGAAGTGCGCGACCGGCTGTCCGTGCACGAACGCGGAGGCCGGCACGGCCGTGATCGCGTGCGGCGCCCGGAAGTTCACGTACGTCTTGTTGATGTTGGTGATATTGGTGATGTTCGTCACGTTCACCGTCTTGTTCACGTTGACGTTGTTCACCACGATGTTGCGGTTGACGCGGTCGTAGTAGTGCGGGCTCCAGCCGCCCCAGCCCGGATGCCACGGTTCGCCCGGGCCAAGCGCGAACCATGCGCAGCCGGCCGCGGCGACGCCGCCTACCGTGAGTGCGACGCTCCAGTCGGAACCGCCGCCGCCCCCGCCGCCCACGAACGCGACGAGTGCCGGCGCATAGGCGGGCGGCTGGCTGACGACCATCGGGCCGGGTACCCATGCCCAGTTGTCGTCCACGTACGCCCAGCGGCCGTAGTGATACGGCGCGAAGCCCCACGGCGCGTCGTCGACCCAGGTCCAGCCCCACGGCGCCTGCCAGATCCAGTGGCCGTCGTGATACGGCGCCCAATCGGCCGGCGTGTCGTTCGGCACCCATACCGCGCCGTAATTCGGGGTTTCGCGCCACGTGCCGTTCGCGTCGAGATCCTGGTAGCCGGGAATGTCGCGGGACACGTAGCGGGCCGACACCGAGCGCGCTTCGGCCGCGTCGCGGCTGGCGGCCCACTGGTCGAGCGCGTCGGGGCCCGGTGCGGCCGATTGCTGCGCGACCTGCAGGTCGGTGCCGGTGAACACCACCTGCTGCCCCGGCGACAGCGGATACTGCCCGTTGCTGCCGTAGACGGTCGCGCTCCCGCTACGTACCGTCACCGTCGTGCTCGCGCCGTTCGGTGCGACATCGACGCGATAGTCACCGGGGCCGGCGATGCCGAGCGCGAGGTTCGGCGTGTCGATTTCGTACGATCCTCCGGCCGGCAAGTCGCGCACGTGCGTCGACACGGTGCCGAGCCCCACCTTCAATTGCGTCGTCGTGTCGTCGAGGTTCAGCACCGACAGACTCGTCGATTCGCCGAGCCGCACCGCGGTCGAGCCGATGTGCAGTTCCGAGCGCGCGCCGGCATCGTTCCAGAGCTGATCGCCGGTCGTCAGCGGCCGGTTCACCGCCGCGTACGACCAGGTATCGGTGCCGGCCGGTTCGGTCGTCACGGCGCCCGACAGGTAGTTGAGCCGCGCGACGCGGCCGGGCGGATCGCCGCCCGGTTGCCGTGCCGCGGCCATATTCGGCGGCGCATCGGCCGATTGCGCGAAGGCGGGCGGCAGCGCCGCCAGCGCGACGAACGCGAGCAGCGTGTAGCGGGCGGCGCGTTTGAGCGTGAACTGGGTGGCCATGGTGAGCGTCATCGTTGTGATCGCGGCGCGTCGATTCGTGCCGTCGAGTTCACAATATCCGCTTGGCCTGTTTCAAGGCACGGTGTTTTGTAAGTCGAATGGCACGCGATGTAACAAAACCTGTCCGTCGCGCGCCGTTGTCGTGCAGCTGCAATGCCGGCGTCAAGCGGACGTAAGCCACTCGTCGAAAACCTGCTGTCCGGGCACCGTGACGCGCAGCACGCGCGGTCGGGCAGCGCGCTCGATCCAGCCTTGCGCGCAGAAGCTTTCGAGCAGCGCCGCGCCCAGTGCGCCGCCGAGATGCGAGCGCCGCTCGCTCCAGTCGAGACAGCCGCACGCGAAGCGGCGCCGGCGCGTGCGTTGCTTCGCGACGTCGATGCCCCATTGCGCGAGCGCCTGCGTGCCGAGCTCGGTGGTCTCGATCGCATCGCCGTTCGCGACCAGCCAGCGGCGCGCGGTGAGGCCGTCGAAGATACGTACCGCGAGCTCGCCGGCCATGTGGTCGTAGCAGGTGCGTGCATAGCGCAGTTCGGCCGGCACCGCGCGCGACGGCGGCGGAACCGGGCGATGCGGCGCGGCCGCGCGGGCGACGTTCGCCAGCGCTTCGAGCGAGGCCGCGATGTCGGCCGACGCGATGCGGTAGTAGCGGTGTCGGCCGCGCACGTCGAGGGCGAGCAGGCCGCCTTCGGTCAGGCGCGAGAGGTGCGCGCTGGCCGCGGACGGCGACAGCCCCGCGACCATCGTCAGTTCGCCGGCCGGTCGCGCGCTGCCATCCATCAGCACCCACAGCATCGCGGCGCGGCCGGGATCGGCGATCAGCGCGCCGATGCGGCTCAGGCCCGGAAAATGGTGGTCGTCTTGATCGGTCATCGTCGTGTCTCTCGTGGAGCGGGATGAGGAGCAGTGTAGTCCGTGCGCGCATTCGATGTTTCGCTTCCGGATGAAATGTCGGATGCAGCGGCGGCGCCCCTGCGCGGACCGGACCGCAGGCCGTTGCAGGCCACGCGTAGAATGGCCGGACGCGGCGGCAGCGGGCCGCCGCATGGGACGCGATGCAACGATGAAGACGATTTTCTGTGTGTTGGCGGCCGCGCTCGTGTGTGCGGCCTGTGCGCAGGGCGGCGCGGGCGCGACCGGCGAGCGCGGCGGCAGTATCGAGATGTACGGGACGATCGACCAGGGCGTCACGGTGCGACGCTGACCGGCGTCGATCCGCTCGCGCGCCGGCGTGGCCGCCGGAGCCCCGCCACGCGGGGCTTGCCGCGGCGCGTTGCCGCAGTGCAACGTATAATGGCCCGATTACAGCGCCCCTGCCGCCTGGAGCCACAACAATGCCCCAACCGTCCCCCGTGCCGGCCGCCCTCGACCGCACCGAAACCGTATTCCGCTTCCTTGCCGAGCCTTCGTCCGTGAACTTCGGCGGCAAGGTACATGGCGGCGCGCTGATGAAGTGGATCGACGAGGTCGCGTATGCGTGCGCGGCCGTCTGGTCGAGCCGCTATTGCGTGACGGTCAGCGTCGGCAACATCCGTTTCCAGCGTCCGATCCTGGTGGGCAATCTGGTCGAGCTGAAGGCGCGTGTCGTCGCGACGGGCCGTACCAGCATGCACATCCATGTGTCGGTGCACGCCGGCGATCCGAAGGGCGGCGTGCTGCGCCAGACGACCGATTGCCTCGTCGTGTTCGTCGCGGTCGACGAGAACGGCAACCCGGTGCCGGTGCCGCCGTTCGTGCCCGAAACCGACGAGCAGCGGGTGCTGGCGAAATACGCGGCCGACGTGCGGGCCGCGCTCGACAAGATCGTCGAGATGAAGCCGGAAGAAGTCGCGAAGGGCGCCGTCTGAGTGCCGCGGGCGCCGCGCTCCCGCGCCGCGCCCGTCGTCCTGTCGTTACCGCGTCCCGATCATCTGCTCGGGGCGCACCCATGCATCGAATTCCGCCTCCGTCAGGTAGCCGAGCGCGAGCGCGGCCGCCTTCAGCGTCGTGCCTTCCTTGTGCGCCTTCTTCGCGATCTGCGCGGACTTGTCGTAGCCGATGTGCGGATTGAGCGCCGTCACGAGCATCAGCGATTCGTTCAGCAACAGATCGATCCGCGAGCGGTTCGGCTCGATACCCACCGCACAGTGATCGTTGAAGCTCTGCGCGCCGTCGGCGAGGAGGCGCACCGACTGCAGCACGTTGTGCGCGATCATCGGCCGGAACACGTTCAACTCGAAATTGCCGCTCGCGCCGCCGACGTTGACCGCGACGTCGTTGCCGAACACCTGGCAGCAGAGCATCGTCACGGCTTCCGACTGCGTCGGGTTCACCTTGCCCGGCATGATCGAGCTGCCCGGCTCGTTTTCCGGAATCGACAGCTCGCCGAGCCCGCAGCGCGGTCCGCTCGCGAGCCAGCGCACGTCGTTCGCGATCTTCATCAGGCTGGCCGCGACCGTCTTCAGCGCGCCGTGCGCGAAGACCAGTGCGTCGGCGGCGGCCATCACCTCGAACTTGCTCGGCGCCGTCACGAACGGCAGCTTCGCGAGCCGGCCGATCTCGTCGGCCACGCGCACCGCGAACTCCGGATGCGCGTTCAGCCCCGTGCCGACCGCGGTGCCGCCGAGCGCGAGTTCGTACAGGTGCGGCAGCGTCGATTCGACGTGACGGATGCCCTGGTCGAGCTGCGCGACGTAGCCGGAGAATTCCTGGCCGAGCGTGAGCGGCGTGGCGTCCTGCAGGTGCGTGCGGCCGATCTTCACGATGTCGGCGAACGCCTTCGACTTCGCGTCGAGCGTCGCGCGCAGTGTGCGCAACGCCGGCAGCAGGTGATTGACGATCGCATACGCGGCCGCGACGTGCATCGCGGTCGGGAACACGTCGTTCGACGACTGGCCGCGGTTCACGTCGTCGTTCGGATGAACCTTGCGCGCTTCGCCGCGCTCGCCGCCCAGCAGCTCGCTCGCGCGGTTCGCGATCACCTCGTTGAGGTTCATATTGGTCTGCGTGCCGGAGCCCGTCTGCCACACCGCGAGCGGGAATTCGCGCGGATGCTTGCCGGCGATGATCTCGTCGGCGGCTTCGATGATCGCGTGCGCCTTGTCGTCGGCGAGCACGCCGAGCGACTGGTTGACGGCCGCCGCGGCGCGCTTGACGATCGCCAGCGCGTGGATCAGCTCGGGCGACTGTTTCTCGGTCGAGATCCGGAAATTCTGCAGCGAGCGCTCGGTCTGCGCGCCCCAGAGCCGGTCGGCCGGCACGGCGATCTCGCCGAACGTGTCGCGTTCCATCCGAACTGCTTCATTCATGATGCACTCCTCCTGAAAAGGGGAAAGGCCGCGCGTCGTCGCGCGGCGTCAGACGTATCGTGGGGCAGCCGCGCCGCTTGCGCGGCGTCTCGATGGGTTCGACCGACAAGCATAGCGCCGGCCGCGATTTTGCGTCGTGTCGCGCCTAGCGCACGTTCCCCTGTTTGGAGAAATTCGTTCCGGGGCCGGCGCAAGCCCGTTATCAGCGTGAACAGGCCTTAGCGCGCCGTCGCGATGAGCGAGGTGGTCTTGCGGTGAAAGCGCCATGCCATCAGCGCGGCGACACTCGCGAGCCCGGCCGCGAGCCCCCACCACAGGCCGCGCGCGCCCAGGCCCGCGTGGAACGCGAACCAGTAGCCGGTCGGGAAGCCGATGCCCCAGTAGCCGAAGGTCGCGGCGAGCATCGGGATGCGCGTGTCCTTCAGGCCGCGCAGCGCACCCGACGCGACGGTCTGCATGCCGTCGACGATCTGGAACACCGCGGCGATGCCGAGCAGCGACGCGGCGAGCGACACCGTGGCCGCGTTGGCCGGGTCGTCGAGGTGCAGGTACAGGCCGACGATCGTATGCGGCGCGACGATCATCACGAGGCCCGACAGCGACATGAAGCCGACGCCGAGCGCGAGCGCGACGAAGCCCGCGTGCCGCGCGGCGAGGGGCGAGCCCGCGCCGATCCAGTAGCCGACGCGAACATTGGCCGCCTGGCCGATCGCGAGCGGCACCATGAACGACACCGATGCGACGTTCAGCGCGATCTGGTGCGCGGCGAGCGACGTCGCGCCCAGCACGCCGACCGTGAGGCCGGTGCCGAGGAACAGCGTCGATTCGACCCCGTACGTGATTGCGACCGGCCAACCGATGCCGATCAATTCGCCCATCACCGGCAGCTTCGGGCGCGCCGCGGTCACGAAATGGCGGAAGCGCTGCCGGCCGTGCAGCAGCCAGATCAGCGCGAGCGCGGTGAGCCAGATCGTGATCGTCGTCGCGACGGCCGAACCGAGAAAGCCGAGGCGCGGCAGCCCGAATGCGCCGTGGATCAGCCCGTAGTTCAGCACGCCGTTGACGCCGACGCCGCCGATCGACACCCACAAGAGCCGGCGCGCCGCGCCGATCGCCGGCAGGAACGCGCGCATCAGTCCGACGCCGATCAGGCTGCCGAGCGCCGCGAAGCGCAGGATGCCCGTGTATTCGCCGACGTGGTGCGCGAGCAGCGGCGGCTCGTGGAACATCAGCAGGATCGGTTCGGCGAGCGACAGCGCGACGATCGCCGGAATCGCGAGCAGCACGGACAGCGCGAAGCCCGTCCAGTAGATGTGCGGCACGCGATCCTCGGCCTGGGCGCCGCGCGCATGCGCGACGCTCACGCTGACCGACGACAGCACGCCTTGCAGAATGGTGACGATGACGAAGAAGTAGTTCGCGCCGAGCCCGCCCGCCGCGAGCGAATCGGGGCCGAGCGAACCGAGCAGCACCGTGTCGGTGACGCTCATCGCCATCTGGGAAAGTTGCGCGATCGCGAGCGGCGCGGCGAGGCGCGCGGTATCGGCGGCATGACTGGACAGGGACGGCGGCGCGGCGGCCGTCCTCGTAAGACCGGAATGCGACATGGAATGGGCGCTCGCGCGGGTGCGGGCCCGCGCTATATGTATTTATTTTGAGAGACGGTTAGCTTACGGCTTTATTCGTACCGTGTCGAACGCGTGCGCCGATGGCCATGTCGCGGGCAGGGGGAACCCCGCGGGCGCTAGGCCTCGCGTACCGCGATGCGCGTGTCGCCGAGCAGCACGACCTGGCCCGCGCGGATCTTGCAGGTCTTGCGAAGCTCGATCGCGCCGTCGACTTTCACGGCGCCGGACGCGACGATCAGCTTCGCGGTGCCGCCGCTGTCCGCGAGGCCGGTGATCTTGAGAAGGTTGTGCAGCTCGACGTATTCGCCGGTCAGCGTGAAATCCAGATTGGGCATGACGAGGAAGGTGCGCAACGCGCGGGAGGAAACGCTCCGCATCATACGGCAGCGCGCGCCCGCACGCGAGCGCGGGCGGCCGGCGGCGGATGTAAAGGACTGTGAGCGATTCGTCAGCAAATGAAACGGTGGGTAACAGTCTGAGAGATTCGCGAACCGGCCGTGCGGGCCGCCGGTCTTCTGTCGTACCTGCTGCGTGTTGCGGCGGGGACGCGACGGACCGCATCGCTGCGGTCCGGGCGCACAACTTCTCGAGGAGAATTGCCATGTCCAAGATTCATACGATCCTGATCGGTGCCGCGCTGACGGCGTTCGCCACTTCGGCCGCATTCGCCCAGACGGGCACGACGGCGCAAGGCGCAGCCGGTGCCGGCGTACAGGCGCAAACGCCGGCGGCAGGTGTCGGTGCGGGCGCGCAGGGCGGTGCCGGTGCGAACATGTCGGGCAATGCGACGGGCGGTGCGACCGATGCAGTCGGCGCGGCAGCCGATGGCGCGAAGGATACGACGTCGTCGGCCGTCCATTCGGCCAAGAAGCACACGAAGCATGCGGCGAAGTCGGCCAAGGGCCATGCGGGCTCGGCCAAGGCGAAGGCCGACGAGGCGACCGAAGGCGGCGCATCGGTCGGCGCGCAGGGCGGTGCATCGGCCCAGGGCGCCACGCAGTAAGCGGTGCCCGACGCCGTCGCGACGCTCGCCTCGAACGGCGCGTCGCGACGGCGATCGTCAGGCGGCCCGGTTCGCTTCGCGCGACCGGGCCGTTTTCGTGGGGGAATACGATGCGCGGGACGAGCGCGCGGTCAGGGCCGGCGCTGACCTTGCCCCTGTCCCTGGGCCGGCCGTATGGCGGCCGGCGTGAACACGCCGCGAAGCCACGCGGCGAGGCGCGCGAAGACGTCGTACGGTTCCTCGACGAAGATCTCCGGCTTCAGCAGCCGCAGGTATTCCATGATCTGCTGCGCTTCCTGCTTCTGGAACGAGCCGTGCGCGAGCCCGAGCCGCAGCAGCCCGCGCAGTTCGCCGAGCTTGTCGCGCGCGGTGCTGCCGACGCTCATCTCGCACGCGAGCTTGGCCTCGTAGATCCGCTGCCGCAGCGATTCCGCGAGCCGCCACGCAGGCGTTTGCATCAGTTCCTCGAGCGTCTGGATGTCCTGCGCCGCGCTCTTGATCTGCGACGCGAGCGGGTCGATCAGCGACGGATCGCCCTGCGCTTCGGCGACGATTGCCTTCGCCCAGTCGCGGCATGCCTTCGCGAGTTCGTCGGGGGTCCATTCGGAGCGCGACGCGAAGCCGAAGCCGAATTCGCCGGCCTGCCGCATCAGGATCGCGACGACGTCCGGAAATTCCTTGTCGAGCGCGCGCTTGGCCCACGCGTACTGGCCACCCTGCAGCATCCGCTGCACGGCGTGCTCGGTCAGCGGCACCATGTTGTCGAGCAGCTTCGCGCGCAGGAAATCCTCGAACGACGGCGTTGCGAATTGCGGGTCGAGTTTCAGCGACACGCGGACGAACGCATCGTAGTCCTTGCGCAGGGACTCGAGCGTGTCGTCCTTGAGGGAAAGGGTGATCTGGCCCATGAATCGTCTCGATGGCGGCCCGCGCAAGCCGGCGCCGGCACGGCGCACCGGGGACGGGGCGCAGCGTCGACTGACCGATGCGCGCCGGGGCCGGTGGCGGGTCTTCATCTCCTATATCGGCGCACCGGGCGAAAACTTGAGCGCGCGCGACGGAGCCTGCGCTCAGGCGGGCAGCCAGTGCGGCAGTACGACCCCTTGCCACAGGAAGAACACCACGAGCCCGGCGGCGATCGTCACGAGCGGGCGGCGGGTCGCGGCCGACACGAACACGGCCGCGAGCGCGCCGACGAGCTGCGGGTTCCGCCAGGTCAGCTCGGCCGAGCCGCCGTGCGGCGAGACCGTCATCGGTACGATGATCGCGGTCAGCACGGTGACCGGCACGAAGCCGAGCGCGGTCCGCACGAGCGGCGGGAAGGTCAGCCGTTCGCCGAACAGGAACAGCGTCGAGCGGATCGCATACGTGATGACGGCCATTCCGAGGATCAGCAGCGCGTAACTCACGATGCAGCCTCCGAGCGGGAGCCGGCGCGCGTGCGGTCGTGCAGCAGCGTGAGCACGACGCCGATCGCGACGCCGGCGGCGACCGCGCCGAGCAGCCCGAGCTTGTACGGCCAGCCCTGCCAGAAGTACGCGAGCGTGCCGGCCGTGGCGGCCGCCGAGAAGTAGCGCAGTGTGCCGAGCTGCGGGACGACGATCGCGATGAAGGTCGCCGCCATCGCGAAATCGAGACCGAGCGACTGCAGGCCCGGGAATGCAGTGCCGAAGCCGATGCCCGCGAGCGTCCAGACCTGCCAGTTCAGGTACATCGCGAGCCCGGAGCCGAAAAAGTAGTGGGGGCCGATCGTACCGGGCGGGTAGTGCCGGTAGTGTCCGTAGGCGACCGCGAACACCTCGTCGGTCATCAACGCGCCGAGCGTCGCGCGCCAGCGCAGCGGCAGGTGTGCGACATAGGGCGCGAGCGTCGCGCTGTACAGCAGATGGCGCAGATTCACGATCAGGGTCGTGGCGAGCACGACGGCGAAACCCGCGCTGCCGGCGATCAGGCCGAGCGCGATGAACTGCGCGGAGCCCGCGAACACCGCGAGCGACATCAGCGCGCCGTGCCATGCGGCGAGCGGGCCGCCGCCGACGAGCGTGCCGAAGATCACGCCGAACGGCGCCGCGCCGATCATCATCGGAATCGTGTCGCGTGCGCCGTCGAGCCATTCGTTGAGCGGGCGGCGCGGGGGCGATGCGGGTGTCGTATTCAAGAAGCGCTCCTCCATGACGTGGAGGATAGCGGGCCGGCGGCGAGCCGGCTTGTATGTTCTTGCGCCTGCGGGAGCGGTGCCGCGTGTCGGCCGGCGCGGGTCGCGGCGCGGCCGGCGGCTGCGGGAAGCCGCGCGTCAGCTTGCCTGCCAGCGCCCGGGCGGCACGCCGAACATCCGTTTGAAATGCCGCGTGAAGTGGCTCTGGTCGACGAAGCCGCTGGCTGCCGCGACATCGGCGACGGGCACGCCCGCGCGCAGCGGCGCCAGTGCACGCTGCAGCCGCAGCTGGTTGCGCCACGCATGCGGCGGCATGCCGGCCGTACGGGTGAACAGGCGCGCCGCGTGAAACGGCGACAGGCCGGCCGCCTGCGCGACGTCGTCGAGCGTCACCGTGCACGTCAGGTCGGCGGCGAGCCGCTCGCGCATCGCGTCGACGCGCGGTTCGTCGGCCGCGAGCGGTGCCGGCTGCGGCCGCACGTCGGCGTGGCGCGCGATCAGCGTCGACAGCGCGTCGAGCATCGCGGTTTCGGCGGCAAGCGGATCGTAGATGCGCGGCACGCCGGTGGCGGGAGCACCGGCCACCGGGTCGTCGGCCACCGGGTCGCCGGCCGCGGGCGCGTGGGCTGGCGACCCCGGCGCCTGCGACGACAGGGCGCGCTCGCTACCGGCTTCCAGCATCCGGTGCGCGAGCGTGAGCCGGGCCGCGAGATCGGCGTCGCGAATCACGTCGGGGGCAAACCACGGCGCATCCTGCGGGCGGCCCGCGATCGAACTGGCGAGTTCGCGGATGAATTCGACCGGCATGTAGCTGACGCGATAGCACCAGCCCTCGTCGGCGGCGCGCGACCCCGTATGGACTTCGCCGGGATTGATCACGGGCACGGTGCCCGTTTCGGCGACATGGCCCGTGCCGCAATAGGTGAAGCGTTCCGCGCCTTCAAGAATCACGGGGATCGTGTACGCGTCGTGCCAGTGGGGCGCGAACGTGTGATCGCGATAGGTGGCCGTGAGGAGATCCGCGTCCGGCACGAGCGGCGTGCGCCAGTAGCGCGCGGAATCGGGAAGGCGGGTGGCGGACATGATCGGGCGACGGGAGCGGTCGAATCGACAGTGTATCGCTTGCGCGCCCGGCGGGTGCGGGCTTACTTGACCGGAATCGTTGTGCCGGCCGGCATCGGCACCGCGGTGACGGCGTTCTTTGGGCTGCCGCTGACGATGCGGTCGCTGTAGGTCAGGTAGACGATCGTGTTGCGTTTCTTGTCGACCACGCGCACGACGTGCAGCGTCTTGAAGATGAACGACATGCGTTCGCTGAACACGTCGGTCTGCTGCTTGAGCGGTTCCTTGAAGCTGATCGGGCCGACCTGCCGACAGGCGATCGATGCTTCGCTCGGATCCTCGGCGACGCCGAGCGTGCCCTTGATCCCGCCGGTGCGGGCGCGCGACACGTAGCAGGTCACGCCGTTGACGACCGGATCGTCATAGGCCTCGACGACCACGCGATCGGAGCCCGTGACGCGGAAATGGGTGTTGACGCTGCCGACTTCCTCCGCGTGCGCGAACGGTGCGGCGGCGAATGCGGAGAGCACGAGGGCAAGGGGGGCGGAGCGCGGGAGGCGATGCTTCATCGACGGAACCGGATGCGAATGCGGGACAGAGACTCTAGCATGCGCATGGCCGCCCCACGAAAAGCAGAAGGGCAGAACGGCGACCGGAAAAACAAAAGGCCCGTCGAATGACGGGCCTTTGCTACTTGGCTCCCCGACCTGGGCTCGAACCAGGGACCTACGGATTAACAGTCCGGCGCTCTACCGACTGAGCTATCGGGGAATAAATCGGTACATCTGCGTGTTGTCTGGTCTGGTCCAACAAAAAACCCGTCCACTTTCAACGGGCCTTTGCGTTTTTGGCTCCCCGACCTGGGCTCGAACCAGGGACCTACGGATTAACAGTCCGGCGCTCTACCGACTGAGCTATCGGGGAACAAACAACAACAGCAGAGAAACGAGATTGTATGGAGCGTTCGCTAACCTGTCAATACCTTGGAGCCGCGACGCATAAATTTTTTTGCAGTCGCCGCCGTGCGATCAGCGCTCGAGCAGGTGCAGCTTGTCCTGCACGTCCTTCCACTCGTCCGCGTCGGCCGGTGCCGGCTTGGTCTTCGTGATCGACGGCCAGTTCTTCGCCAGCTCGGCGTTCAGCTCGGTGAACTGCTGCTGGTCGCCCGGAACGTCTTCTTCGGCATAGATCGCATTGGTCGGGCATTCGGCGACGCACACGGCGCAGTCGATGCACTCGTCCGGATCGATGGCGAGAAAGTTGGGACCTTCACGGAAGCAATCCACCGGGCACACATCCACGCAATCCGTGTATTTGCACTTGATGCAGCCTTCGGTCACAACGTGAGTCATTAAAACGCTCCTGCTCGGCGGTATATATGGGGGTGGCGTTTGCGCCAAAAGCGGCATTGTAACTGAAGCGCAAAACCCGCATGACGTGGTCGGCTATCCGGCTTATATCGTTTCGTGATTAGTTTATGGGGGGGCGCAACGCGGATACCGGCGCGCCTGGCACGAGCGCGATGCGGCATCGCGGCGGGGCGGTTTCACGATGGTCCGGCCCGCATTCGGGTAACATGACCGACAGACCGGGCGGCGCGGTGCGTCGGGGCCCGGTCACGATATTGGCGCTGCCGTCATCATGATCATCACTTCGCTGCTCGACACGGATCTCTACAAGTTCACGATGATGCAGGTCGTCCTGCATCACTTTCCCGCTGCAAACGTCGAATACCGTTTCCGGTGCCGCACGCCCGGCGTCGATCTCGTGCCGTACATCGACGAGATTCGCGACGAGGTGCGCGGCCTGTGCTCGCTGCGCTTTTCCGATGTCGAACTCGACTACCTGCGGCGCATGCGCTTCATCAAGAGCGACTTCGTCGACTTCCTCGCGCTGTTCCACCTGAACGAGAAGTACATCTCGATCACGCCGTCGCCGAAGGGCAACGGCGAGATCGACATCGTGATCGAGGGGCCGTGGCTGCATACGATCCTGTTCGAGATTCCGGTGCTCGCGATCGTCAACGAAGTCTATTTCCGCAACACGCAGCGCGAGCCCGACTATCGCGAAGGCCGCGAACGGCTGCGCGAGAAGATCAAGCTGCTCGGCGCGAAACCCGAATTCGCCGACTGCAAGATCGCCGACTACGGCACGCGCCGGCGCTTCTCGAAGGTCTGGCACGAGGAAGTCGCGCTCACGCTGCGCGACGGGCTCGGCCCGCAGTTCGCGGGCACGAGCAACGTGCTGTACGCGATGAAGCACGACATCACGCCGCTCGGCACGATGGCGCACGAATACCTGCAGGCGTGCCAGGCGCTCGGCCCGCGGCTGCGCGATTCGCAGATCTACGGCTTCGAGATGTGGGCGAAGGAATATCGCGGCGACCTCGGGATCGCGCTGTCGGACGTCTACGGCATGGACGCGTTCCTGAACGACTTCGACATGTATTTCTGCAAGCTGTTCGACGGCGCGCGCCACGATTCGGGCGATCCGTTCGACTGGGGCGAGCGGATGCTGCGCCATTACGAGACGAACCGGTGCGACCCGCGCACCAAGGTGCTCGTGTTCTCGGACGCGCTCGACATTCCGAAGGTCATGCAGCTGTACGAACGGTTCCGCGGCCGCTGCAAGCTTGCGTTCGGCGTCGGCACCAACCTCACCAACGATCTCGGCTACGTGCCGCTGCAGATCGTGATCAAGATGGTTCGCTGCAACGGTCAGCCGGTCGCGAAGCTGTCGGATTCGCCGGGCAAGAGCATGTGCGACGACAAGGCGTATCTCGCGTACCTGCGTCAGGTGTTCGGCATCGCGCAGCCGGTCGAGGAAGACGCGTCGAAGTAGGCGCCGGCCGTTCGGCCGAGGGTGTGGCAGCAGGGGTGGCCGGTATAATCCGACGTATTGCACGCCAACGTCACGAGGACCGTTCATGGACACTTCCGCTGCCCGTCGCCAGATCCTCGCGCGCATTCGCGCGGCGCAGGGGCGCGCGGCCGAACCCGATGCAGCGGAGCGCGACGGCGTCGCCGACTATCTCGCCCGTCATCCGCAAGGCCCGCGCCCGCCGGCGCCGGCCGACCTCGTCGTCGCTTTCGTCGACGAAGCGGGGCGCCTGTCGACCACGGTCGACGAAGTCGCGACGCTCGCCGATGCGCCTGCCGCCGCTGCCCGCTATCTTGCCGCTCACGGTCTGCCGACGCAGGCCGTCGCGTGGCGCACGCTGGCCGATCTCGACTGGGCCGCCGCCGGCCTGTCGGTCGAGTGCCGCAAGCCGCGTGACGGCGATCTCGTCGGCCTGACCGGCTGCTTTTGCGCGACCGCCGAAACGGGGTCGCTGGTATTGCTGTCCGGCCCCGACACTTATCCATCGGCCGGCCTGCTGCCGGAAACCCACATCGCGATCGTGCCGGCGTCGCGCATCGTCGCCGGTCATGAAGACGCGTTCGCGCTGATTCGCGCGGAGCGCGGCGAACTGCCGCGCGCGGTCAATTTCGTGTCGGGCCCGTCGCGCACGGGCGACATCGAGCAAACGATCATTCTGGGTGCACACGGCCCATACCGCGTGCATGCGATTGTCGTACGGGGCGCATGACGCGCCCGCTGCATTCACCCTCACTCGCACAAGGAAGTTCCGCATGAAACGACACGCCGCCTGGGCGGGCATGGCGTCGGGAATCGCGCTTGGCGCCGCTCCCGCGCTCGCATCGGCCGCCACGCTCGACGGTGCCACGCTGTCCGCGCTCTGGGGTATCCCCTTCGCCGGGATCCTGCTGTCCATCGCGCTGTTCCCGCTCATCGCCCCCGTGTTCTGGCATCACCACTTCGGCAAGATCGCCGCCGGCTGGGCGATCGTGTTCCTGGTGCCGTTCGCGGTCGCGTTCGGCGCCGGCACCGCGTTCGGCACGCTCGTGCATGCGCTGCTCGAGGAATACATTCCGTTCATCGTGCTGCTCACCGCGCTCTATACGGTCGCGGGCGGCATCTGCGTGAACGGCAATCTGCATGGTTCGCCGAAACTGAATACCGCGATTCTCGCGCTCGGCACGCTGCTCGCGAGCGTGATGGGCACGACGGGCGCCGCGATGCTGTTGATCCGGCCGCTCCTGCGCGCCAACGACAACCGCAAGCACGTCGTGCACGTCGTGATCTTCTTCATCTTCCTCGTCGCGAACGCGGGCGGATCGCTGTCGCCGCTCGGCGATCCGCCGCTGTTCCTCGGCTTCCTGAACGGCGTGAGCTTCTTCTGGACGACCACGCATCTCGCGCTGCCGATGCTGTTCATCTGCGTGGTGCTGCTGACGCTGTTCTTCGCGCTCGATACGTACTTCTACCGGAAGGGCGGCGAGGAGCGGCCGGCCGCGCTCGATCCGACGCCCGACGGCGCGGCGCTGTCGATCGACGGCAAGATCAACTTCGTGCTGCTGGCGGCCGTGATCGCGCTCGTGCTGATGAGCGGCGTGTGGAAGCCGGGCATTTCGTTCGACGTGTGGGGCACGCACGTGGCGTTGCAGAATCTCGTGCGCGACGTCGCGCTCGTGGTGGTGACGCTCGCGTCGCTCGCGCTGACGCCGCGTTCCGCGCGCGAGGGCAACGCGTTCAACTGGGCGCCGATCGAGGAAGTCGCGAAGCTGTTCGCCGGCATCTTCGTGACGATCGCGCCGGTGATCGTGATCCTGCGCGCGGGTGCGGACGGCGCGTTCGCGCAGATCGTCCATCTCGTCACGGGGCCCGACGGCAAGCCGATCGACGCGATGTACTTCTGGGCGACGGGCATCCTGTCGTCGTTCCTCGACAATGCGCCGACCTATCTCGTGTTCTTCAACCTCGCCGGCGGCGATGCGCAGGCGTTGATGACGACCGGCGCGTCGACGCTCGCCGCCATTTCCGCCGGCGCGGTGTTCATGGGCGCGAACAGCTATATCGGCAACGCGCCGAACTTCATGGTGAAGGCGATCGCCGAATCGCGCGGCGTGAAGATGCCGAGCTTCTTCGCGTACCTCGGCTGGGCGCTCGTCGTGCTGATACCGGTATTCCTGCTGACGTCGTGGCTTTTCTTCCCGGCGTAAGCTGACGATTTTCAACCCCGAGCGGGCGGTCCCGGCGGCGCACGGCGCCACGACCCGTCCGCGGCATGCGGAGATGGCGATGCAGAAGATCCTGGTCGCGCGTCCGATCTTTCCGGACGTGATCGAACGGCTCAAGCAGTATTTCGAAGTCGACTGGAACGACGGCGACGCGCTCGCGCCCGACGCGCTCGCCGCGCGTCTGGCCGACAAGGACGGCGCGCTGACGGCCGGCGACCCGGTCGGCGCGGCAACGCTCGCGGCCGCGCCGCGCCTGCGCGTCGTGGCGAACATGGCGGTCGGCTACAACAACTTCGACATGGCCGCATTCAACGCGGCGAACGTACTCGGTACCAACACGCCCGACGTGCTGAACGAGTCGACCGCCGATTTCGGCTGGGCGCTGATGATGGCCGCCGCGCGCCGGATCGCCGAATCCGAACACTGGCTGCGCGCCGGTCACTGGCAAAAGTGGGCGTACGACGGCTTCCTGGGCACCGACATCCATGGCTCGACGCTCGGCGTCGTCGGGATGGGCCGCATCGGCCAGGCGCTCGCGCGCCGCGCGCGCGGCTTCGGGATGCAGGTGATCTATCACAACCGGTCGCGGGTCGCGCCCGAGATCGAAGCCGAGCTGAATGCCGAATACGTGTCGAAGGATGCGCTGCTCGCGCGCGCCGATCATGTCGTGCTCGTGCTGCCGTACACGAAAGAGAACCATCACACGATCGGCGCGGCCGAGCTCGCGAAGATGAAACCCACGGCGACGCTGACCAACATCGCGCGCGGCGGGATCGTCGACGATGCGGCACTGGCCGCCGCACTGCGCGACGGGACGATCGCCGCGGCCGGCCTCGACGTGTACGAGGGCGAGCCGAGCGTGCATCCGGCGCTGCTCGAGGTGCCGAACGTCGTGCTGACGCCGCATATCGCGAGCGCGACCGAAAAGACCCGCCGCGCGATGGCGAATCTCGCCGCCGACAACCTGATCGCCGCGCTGGGCGAGGGGCCGCGTGCGGGGCAGCCGCCGAATCCGATCAACCCTGACGTGATCGGGAAGCCGCGCGCATGACGATGACGTTGTTGCTTGCTGCGGTCGTCGTGCTGGCCGTCGCGCTCGCGGTGGCAATCGTCGCGCTCGTGCGCGGCGGCGGCCGCCACGACGACGCGGCCGTGCTCGGCGACCAGATCGAGGATGCCGCGCATGCGCAGGCGCGCGCGGTCGAGCGGCTCGAACGCGAATTGCGCGGCGAGATCGTCGAAAACGCACGCGGGTCGCGTACCGAGCTGGCCGGCAGCTTTGCCCAGTTGCAGCAGACGCTCGCCGCGCAACTGACGAGCGTGGCGACCGTGCAGAACAACCAGATCGAGGGGTTCGCGCAGCAGCTCGGCAAGCTCGTCGCCGGCAATGCGCAGCAGTTCGATGCGATGCGCGAGAGCGTGCAGCGCCAGGCCCAGCAGGCGCGCGAGGAACAGACGGGCGCGCTGCGGCTGTTCGGCGACACGTTGAACCGGCAGCTCACGCAACTGACCGAGGCGAACGACCGCCGGATGGGCGAGGTGCGTGCGACGCTCGAACAGCGGCTGAAGGAAATCGAGACGAACAACGCGGCGAAGCTCGAGGAGATGCGCCGCACCGTCGACGAGAAACTGCACGCGACGCTCGAGCAGCGGCTCGGCGAATCGTTCAAGCTCGTGTCGGACCGGCTCGAACAGGTGCATCGCGGGCTCGGCGAGATGCAGACGCTCGCGGCCGGCGTCGGCGACCTGAAGAAGGTGCTGACCAACGTGAAGACGCGCGGCACCTGGGGCGAAGTGCAGCTCGAGGCGCTGCTGGAACAGGTGCTGACGTCGGACCAGTACGCGAAGAACGTCGCGACGGTGCCGAAGAGTACCGAGCGCGTCGAATTCGCGATCCGGCTGCCGGGCCGCGCTGCCGGCACGGGCGACGCGCCGCCGGTGTGGCTGCCGATCGACGCGAAATTCCCGCGCGAGGACTACGAGCGATTGATCGACGCCCAGGAACGCGCCGATGCGGTGGCGGTCGAGGAGGCGGCGCGTGCGCTCGAGGCACGGGTGCGGATGGAAGCGCGCACGATCGCCGAGAAGTACGTCGCGCCGCCGCACACGACCGATTTCGCGCTGCTGTTCCTGCCGACCGAGGGGCTCTATGCGGAGATCCTGCGCCGCCCGGGGCTGACCGACCTGCTGCAGCGCGACTATCGCGTGACGGTCGCCGGGCCGACCACGCTCACCGCGCTGCTGAACAGCCTGCAGATGGGGTTCCGCACGCTCGCGATCGAGCAGCGCTCGAGCGAGGTGTGGCAGGTGCTCGGCGCGGTCAAGACCGAGTTCGGCAAGTTCGGCGACGTGCTCGCACGCACGAAGGCGCAGCTCGAAACGGTCACGCGCTCGATCGAGTCTGCCGAGCAGCGCACGCGCGTGATGAGCCGCAAGCTGAAGCAGGTCGAGGCGCTGCCGGGCGATGCGGCGGCCGGCCTGCTCGGCGCGGAAGGGGCCGAAGGCGCCGATGCGGACGACGCGTGATGCGCGCTGCCGGCAGCCGCCGGACGGAAAAAACGGGCGCCGCGGCGCCCGTTTTCCTTTGCAGCGATCGCCGGCGCGGCCGGCTCGCGCTCAATGCGCGGCGAGCGTGTCCAGCGCGTCGCCCGTCACGCGAACGATGCGCCATTCCGGCAGCACGGTTGCGCCCATCTTCTCGTAGAAATCGATCGCCGGCTGGTTCCAGTCGAGGACCGACCATTCGAAGCGCGCGCAACGGCGCTCGACGGCGAGCGCCGCGAGATGACGCAGCATCGCGGTGCCCAGGCCCGTGCCGCGCTGCGACGGCTGCACGTACAGATCCTCGAGATAGAGCCCGCGGCGGCCGAGGAACGTCGAATAGTTGTGGAAGAACAGCGCATACGCGACGATCGCGCCGTCCTGCTCGGCCACCCGTGCCTCGGCGGCAGGGTGCTCGCCGAACAGCGCGTCGGCGAGATCGGCTTCGGTCGCGACGAACAGGTGCGTGAGCTTCTCGAATTCGGCCAGCTCGCGCATCAGCGCGAGGATCGCGCCGACGTCGCGCGTGTCGGCCGCGCGGATCAGCGGCGCGCCGCTCACGCTTCCTCCGGCGGATCGGACAGCACGATCTCGATGCCGCCGAAGCGCGACGCGACCCAGTTGTACGCATGGCACGCGATCCACAGCAGCACGAAACCGAGGATCGCGTTCAGCAGCAGCGCGCTCAGGATCGTGCTCAACTCGACCATCCCGTAGCGGATATAGGCGACGAGAATGCCGAGCAGCACGATCGGCACGCTGAACGTCAGGTAGACGAGGATCAGCGCCTTGGCGGTCTGCCCCGCGGCGATCGACGAGATTTGTTTCTTCATGTGCGGATTGCCCCCGTAGTGATATACCGATTGGAATTCAGATCAGGCCGTCGAGCGGCAGGATGTCGACCGGGGCGCCCGCGTCGACTGCCGCGGTATCGTGACCCAGGACGATGAAACAGTTGGCGGCTGCAAGACCGCTCAGCGACGCGGAGCTTTGCGATCCGGCCGGCGCGACGTGCCATTGGCCGTCGGCGGCGCGCGTCGCGATGCCGCGCAGGTATTCGGTGCGACCGGGACGCGTCTTCAACGGTTGCGTGCTGAGCGCCGTGTACATGGCCGGCGGCGGCGTCCGTGCGCCGGCCAGCGTCAGCAGTGCGGGGCGCACGATCGCGTAAAACGTCACGGCGGATGCGACCGGATTGCCGGGCAGCCCGAAGAACAGCGCGTGGCCGGCGCTGTCCCCTTCGCGTGCGAGCGTGCCGCACGCGAGCGGCCGGCCGGGCCGCAGCGCGAGACTGGCGAACGTCACGTCGCCGAGCCGCGCCATCACGTCGCGCGTGAAGTCGGCCTCGCCGACCGACACGCCGCCCGACGTGATGACCGCATCGGCCTGCGCGGCGATGGCCTCGCGCAATGCGCCTTCGAGCGCGGCGGGGTCGTCGCGGACGATCCCGAGATCGATCGTGTCCACGTGCAGCCGTTCGAGCATCGCGATCAGCATTCCGCGATTGCTGTCGTACAGCGCGCCGCGGCCGAGCGGTTCGCCGGGCTCGCGCAGCTCGTCGCCAGTCGAGAACACGGCGACGCGCACGCGCCGGCGCACCGTGACGTCGGTGACGCCGAACGACGCGAGCAGGCCGAGATCCGATGGCCGCAGGGTACGGCCCGCGGCGAGCGCGCAGGCGCCGCGCGCGAGATCCTCGCCGGCCTTGCGGCAGTTCGCGCCGCGCGCGACGGCGTGCGCGGCGAAGTGGAT
Organism: Burkholderia sp. BE12; assembly: GCF_002959955.1. NCBI lineage: Bacteria > Pseudomonadati > Pseudomonadota > Betaproteobacteria > Burkholderiales > Burkholderiaceae > Burkholderia > Burkholderia sp. BE12. Next base: position 122,677 of record NZ_PREY01000014.1, read on the forward strand.
CGTGTCGCCATCGACGCGCACGCGTTCCTGCGGAATCACCGTGTCGCATCCGGCCGGCATCGGCGCGCCCGTCATGATGCGCACGCATGCACGGGCCGCCACGGCGCCGTCGAACGGATGGCCGGCGAACGCGGTGCCGGCGATCGTCATCGCGACCTCGCCCTGCGCCGACGCGAGTGCCGCGCTGCCGCCGTCGAACGCATAACCGTCCATTGCCGAGTTGTCGTACGCGGGAATGTCGAACGGCGCGCTCACATCGGCCGCGAGCACGCGGTCGAGCGCATCACGGAGCGTCACCGTGTCGCACGCGTCGACCGGCGCAGCGAAACGGCACGCGAGCGCCTGCGCGTCGGCGAGCGACAGCGGGGCATCGGGGTCGGGTGCGGTTCGGGAAGCGGGCGAGGATTGCGTGATCATCAGTCGGACTGCGCCGCGAGGCGTATCGGGTTCGTGGCCGGTGGCGCGAGGAGGGTGCCTGGGCGCGGGTTTCGCGTGTGGCGGGCGCCGGGCGGGAACGGCACGGCGCCGTCAGCGACGGGCCAGCGCGGCGAGTTCCTGCCAGGAGTTGGCATTGTAAAACGCACGCTCGTCGCGAAACTCGACTTCGACCGTCGTGTGGCGTGCGTACCACGCACGCACCTTGCGGTCGCCGGCCGCGAGCCGGGCGGCCAGGTCGTCGGCCAGCGACGTGCGCAGCAGCGCGAACGTCGGCTGCGGCGAGCGCATCTGCTGCGCGTCGACGGTGATCGCCATCGCGATGTCGGCCTGCTGCGCGTCGAGCGCCGCATGCAGCCGCGCGACGAGGTCGGCAGGCAGATAGGGCGTATCGCATGGCGAGCACGCGAGCAGCGGCGCGCGCGCCGCGCGCATGCCGGCAAGCAGGCCCGCGAGCGGCCCGGGGAAGTCGGGCGTTTCGTCGGCGACGATGCGTGCGTCGAACGGCGCACCGAGTTCGGCATAGCGATCGGCATGGCGATTCGCGCTGATCAGCGTCTCGTCGACCTGCGGCGACAGCCGGCGCAGCACGTGCAGCGCGAGCGGCGTACCGTCGAGCAGTTGCAGGCCCTTGTCGACGCCATCCATGCGGGTGGCGCGCCCGCCTGCGAGCAGCAGGCCGGCGATCGACGGAGTGGCGGGAGCGGGCATCGTGCGTGGGCGCGAAGAGCGGCGTGCGTCAGCCGCCGATATACGACATCTCGACGCGCTTGCCGGCGCCGTCGGGCGCGGCGTCGGACGATGCGCTGCCGCGCAGCTGCGAATAGCGGTCGGTGCGTGCCTGCCAGATGCGGGCGATCGCGGTCGCGATATCGGCATCGCTCGCGCCGCCGCGCACGAGCGCGCGCAGGTCGTGGCCCGTCGACGCGAACAGGCACAGGTACAGCTTGCCTTCGGTCGACAGCCGCGCGCGCGTGCAATCGCCGCAGAAGGCCTGCGTGACGCTCGAGATCACGCCGATCTCGCCGCTGCCGTCCGCATAGCCCCAGCGCTGCGCGGTTTCTGCCGCCGTGTGAGGCTCGAGCGGCACGAGCGGGAAACGTTCGGCGATACGCGCGACGACCTCCGCCGACGGCAGCACCTCGGTCATGTTCCAGCCGTTCGACGTGCCGACATCCATGTATTCGATGAAACGCAGGATCACGCCGGTGCCGCGGAACCGCTCGGCCATCGGCAGGATCTCGCTGTCGTTGGTGCCGCGCTTCACGACCATGTTGACCTTGACCGGCGCGAGGCCCGCGGCCTGCGCGGCGAAGATGCCGTCGAGCACGTCGGCGCTCGCGAACTCGGCATCGTTCATGCGCTTGAACAGCGTATCGTCGAGCGCATCGAGGCTGACCGTGACGCGCGTGAGCCCGGCGTCCTTCAGCGCGCGCGCCTTGCGCGCGAGCAGCGAGCCGTTGGTCGTCAGCGTCAGGTCGAGCGGGCGGCCGGCGTGCGTCGTCAGACGCGCGAGCCGCTCGATCAGGAATTCGAGGTTCTTGCGCAGCAGCGGCTCGCCGCCCGTGATGCGGATCTTCTCGACGCCGTGGGCGACGAAGACGCGCGCCACGCGCTCGATTTCCTCGTGCGTGAGCAGCGCGCTGTGCGGCAGGAACGGGTAGTCCTTGTCGAAGACCGCGCGCGGCATGCAGTACACGCAGCGGAAATTGCAGCGATCCGTCACCGAAATGCGCAGGTCGCGCAGCGGCCTGGCGAACGTGTCGGCCAGCGTGCCGTCGGGGGCATGCGCGACGCCGGAGACGTCCGGCATCCCGCTGACGTTGGCGAGAGGAATGATGCGTCGGGACATGTTGGAAGAAGTGCGAACCAGACTGCTATTTTAGCCGCAACCGGCTGGCGGGGCCGGTGGGCGGAAACCCGCAGCGCGGACATAAAAAAAGCCCGCCGGAGGCGGGCTTTTCCTGGTCGTGCGATGCGCCGTTCAGTGGTGCGTCGTTTCGACCTGCTGCATCGGGGCCGTATCGGCCGGCGGCAGCACCTTGCGTTCGCGCGGCACGCGGGCCGGGCGCGGGAGTCGCGACGCGGCTTCCTGCGCGGCCGCGAACTTGTCGGCGTCCGTGTTCACCCAGACGAGACCGGCCTGCTCCAGCACGACATCCAGGCTCGCCGAAGCGGGCGCGGCTGCCGGTTGCGCGGGGGCGGGAGCCGGGGCCGGTGCCGGTGCAGCGACGGCCTCGGCCGGTGCTGCCTCGACAGGCGCCTCGATCGCCGCCGGAGCGGCTTCGATCGCGACGGCCGGTGCGGCCGGCTCGACGGGCGCGGCTTGCGGAGCCTCGACAGCGGCCGGAGCGGCTGCCGGCACTTCGAACGCATCGGTCGGCGACACCGCGACCGGCGCCGGACCCGCTTCCTCGACTGCCGGTGCGACCGGTGCCGGTTCTGCTGCCTGAACGGCGACGGCGGGCTCGACCGGGGCGGCCGGAGCCGCTTCGGCATGTGCCGGCGCCGGCTGCGCTTCGACAGCGGCCGGTGCGGCATGCTGCTCGGCGACGGCTTCCACGGCGACCGCACTTGCCACGGCTGCGACGACTGCCGGTGCGGCCGTGTGGGCCGGTTCGGCTGCGACCGGCGCGTTCGGCGTTACGGCTTGCGCTGCGACTTCGCTTTCGCCTTCGGCGCCTTGCTCGGTCTGGTCGACTGCGCCATCTTCCTCGCGCTCGCGACGACCGCCGCGGCGGCCGCGACGGCGACGGCGACGTTCTTCGCCGTCACGTGCGCTGGCTTCCGCATCGGCTCCCAGTTCCGCGCCGGGCAGGGCTTCCGCAACAGCCTTGTCGGTTTCCGATTCCGGATGGTTTTCGCCGCGAGTGACGGTTTCGAGCGTGGCCGCATGCTGGGTCGGCTTGCGGCGTTCGCCGCGCTCGCGACGCTCGCCGCGCTCCTGGCGCTCGCCACGGCCGGTGGCTTCGACGCCTTCCGGCTGCTCGACACGCTCGCGCGGTTCGCGGTTTTCGCGCGGTTCGCGCGGCTCACGGCCTTCACGCGGCTCGCGACCTTCGCGCGGTTCGCGCGTGCCACGGCCCTCGCGACCCTCACGGTTTTCGCGACCTTCGCGGTTTTCCCGGCCTTCACGCAGTTCACGACCCTCGCGCGGCTCACGGCCTTCACGCGGTTCGCGCACTTCCTTGCCTTCGCGTTCCTGGCGCTGCGGCTGGCCACGGCCTGCGGCTGCGTGGTCGCGGCCGCCCTGCGCCTGCTGGGCGCCGCTGCGGCGGTTGCGATTGCGATCGCCGCCGCGCTGCTCGGTCTTTTCGGTGCGCTCGCGAGCCGGACGGGCTGCCTGCTCCTTCGCCGGGGCCGGTGCGACCGGTGCGGGCGCCGGTGCCTGCGATACGCCGAACAGACCTTTCAGCCAGCCGATGAAGCCACCGCTTGCCGCGGCGACGGGGGCGGGCGCGGGTGCCGCAACCGGCTCGACCGGACGCTGCGGCGCGCTCGGCGCCGGACGCTCGGGCGTGATGCCCTTGACCGCGGCTTCCTGCTTCGGCTTCACTTCGGCCGCACGCTTGCTGTAGCCGGTTTCCGACTCGAGCTCGCGGGCTGCTTCCTCGGCCATCTTCCAGGACGCGCGCGGATCGTCGAGGCGTGCGTCGTCGTGACGCAGGCGCTCGAGCTTGTAGTGCGGCGTATCGAGGTGCTTGTTCGGGATCAGCACGATGCCGACCTTGAAGCGCGACTCGATCTTGTTGATTTCCTGACGCTTTTCGTTCAGCAGGAAGGCGGTCACCTCGACCGGCACCTGGCAGTGGATCGCCGCGGTGTTTTCCTTCATCGCTTCTTCCTGAATGATCCGCAGGACCTGCAGCGCGGACGATTCGGTATCGCGGATGTGGCCGGTGCCGTTGCAGCGCGGGCACGTCACGTGGCTGCCTTCCGACAGCGCCGGACGCAGGCGCTGGCGCGACAGCTCCATCAGGCCGAAGCGGGAGATCTTGCCCATCTGGACGCGCGCACGGTCGTGCTTGAGCGCGTCCTTCAGGCGTTGCTCGACTTCACGCTGGCTCTTCGCCGATTCCATGTCGATGAAATCGATCACGATCAGGCCGCCGAGGTCGCGCAGCCGCAGCTGGCGGGCGACTTCGTCGGCCGCCTCGAGGTTCGTGCGGGTGGCCGTTTCCTCGATGTCCGCGCCCTTGGTCGCGCGGGCCGAGTTCACGTCGATCGCGACGAGCGCTTCGGTGTGGTCGATCACGATCGCGCCGCCGGACGGCAGCGGGACCGTGCGCGAGTACGCGGTTTCGATCTGGTGCTCGATCTGGAAGCGGGAGAACAGCGGCACGTCGTCGTGATAGCGCTTCACTTTCGCGACGTTGTCCGGCATCACGATGTCCATGAAGGCACGGGCCTGATCATGGATTTCGTTCGTGTCGATCAGGATTTCGCCGATATCGGGCTGGAAATAGTCCCGGATCGCGCGGATCACGAGGCTCGATTCCAGATAGATCAGCATAGGCTGGCCGGCGTTGCCGCTTTGCGAGGCGGCCTCGATCGCGCGCCACAGTTGCAGCAGGTAGTTCAGGTCCCACTGCAGTTCCTCGGCGCTGCGGCCGATGCCCGCGGTACGGGCGATCATGCTCATGCCGTCCGGAATCTGCAGTTGCGCCATCGTTTCGCGCAGTTCCTGGCGCTCGTCGCCTTCGATCCGGCGCGACACGCCGCCGCCGCGCGGGTTGTTCGGCATCAACACGAGGTAACGGCCGGCGAGCGAGATGAAGGTGGTGAGGGCGGCGCCCTTGTTGCCACGCTCTTCCTTCTCGACCTGGACGATCAGCTCCTGGCCTTCGCGCAGGGCATCCTGAATGCGCGCGGAGCGCATGTCGATGCCATCCTTGAAGTACTGGCGGGCGACTTCCTTGAACGGCAGGAAGCCGTGGCGGTCTTCGCCGTAGTTGACGAAGCACGCTTCGAGCGACGGCTCGATACGGGTGATGACACCTTTGTAGATATTGCCTTTGCGCTGTTCGCGCCCGGCGGTTTCGATGTCGATGTCGATGAGCTTTTGCCCATCGACGATGGCGACGCGCAGCTCCTCCTGCTGCGTCGCATTGAACAGCATGCGTTTCATGAACGACTCCAGGCGGCTCCGCTGCCGACGCCTCGCGGTTGTCAGGCGCGAGGGCGGGAACGACGACAGGCCGCACCTTGTTGTGTTGTCACGAGCACGCTGGAGCGGGAACGCTGGCGGGGAGAATTGCCTGAAGAGGCGCTTGGGCCCGAAAGACGGGGCCGGCGGCCATAGGGCACCTGCGAATACGGCTTCAAAGCACGGCGTTCACACACCGCACGCTGCAAAAGCGCGCTAAGCCTGATCCGGGCATTGCCACGGGCGCGCGCAATGCGTCGCGCGCGCCGACGGGCGGCAGATGCTGCGGCTTGGGCCGCAGCGGGGAGTATCGAATCCAGCCCGACTTTCCCGCTTGGGGTGTACTTCCCTGGTTTGACGTCGCCAAGCCCCGCACGCTTCGCGGGGCCAAATCAGGCGCAACGCCGTAATTTTCGCAACCGGCAGCCTGCGGACACACTTCGCGCCGTCGGGCTACCGATCAAATTCTTTTCAACCAACTTTCCGTTACCGCGGCGCCTTGCCGACCGAATCCGCCTGTGGGCGCGATCCTTGCCGACGGGCGGCGCCGTGCGTGCAACTTGCTGCTTCTCTTTGATTAGGGGCGAGCAGCGGACCCCCGGCGCAAGTAAAATAGCAGTTTGCGCTTGCGCCTTGCCCAATTCAGCCGGGGCCGGCCGATCAGGCCACCCACAACGTCAGGCTGGGCAAAATTATATTCAGTATGAATGAGTTAGGCAAAATATCCCAGAATTCGGTCGCAAGCGGCCAGGTATCGATGATCGAGATCGACGAAAACTCGGCCGGTCAGCGGATCGACAATTTTCTGTTGCGCGTCTGTAAAGGCGTGCCGAAAAGCCATATTTACCGGATCCTCCGCAGCGGCGAAGTGCGCGTCAACAAGGGCCGGATCGACGCGCAGTACCGCCTGGCGCTGGGCGACCTCGTTCGCGTGCCGCCGGTGCGCGTGGCGGCGGCCGACCTCGCGCGCGCCGACACGCCGGTCGTGCCGCCCGCGAATTTCGACGTGCTGTACGAGGACGACGCGATGCTCGTCATCGACAAGCCGGCCGGGGTCGCGGTCCACGGGGGCAGCGGCGTCGCGTTCGGCGTGATCGAGCAGATGCGCCAGGCGCGCCCGCGTGCGAAATTCCTCGAACTGGTGCACCGGCTCGACCGCGAGACGTCCGGAATCCTGATGCTCGCGAAGAAGCGCACGGCGCTGGTGGGCCTGCACGAGCAGATCCGCGAGAACCGGATGGACAAGCGCTACTTCGCGTGCGCTCACGGCGAATGGCAGCCCGACTGGGGCCGGCGCCGCGCGGTGAAGGCGCCGCTATTCAAGTATTCGACCCCGGAAGGGGAGCGCCGCGTGCGCGTGCAGGACGACGGGCTGGCGTCGCATACGGTGTTCAACCTCGTCGACCGCTGGTCCGACTATGTGCTCGTCGAAGCGGAACTCAAAACGGGTCGGACCCATCAGATCCGGGTGCACCTCGCGCATCTCGGCCTGCCGATCGCCGGCGACGCCAAGTACGGCGATTTCGCACTGAACAAGGCGCTGGCGCGCGCGAACGCGCAGCCGTCGCTGAAACGGATGTTCCTGCATGCGCACCGGCTGCGGCTCGCTCATCCGCTGACCGGCGAGGCGCTGCAGTTCGATGCGCCGCTGCCCGCCGAATGCAGGCGCTTTCTCGATCAACTCAGCGCATTGCGCGATACCGCCTGAACCGCATGGCTCGACAGCAATTTGACCTGATCGTCTTCGACTGGGACGGCACGCTGATGGATTCGACTGCGCACATCGCGCACAGCATCCAGGCCGCTTGCCGCGATCTCGGCCTGCCCACGCCGTCCGACGAGGCTTCCCGTTACGTGATCGGCCTCGGCCTGCGCGATGCGTTGCAGATCGCCGCTCCGACCCTCGATCCGTCCGACTACACGCGGCTCGCCGAGCGCTACCGCTATCACTATCTGCTCGACGACCAGCGCATCGCGCTGTTCGCCGGCGTGCGCGAGCTGCTCGCCGAGCTGCGCGACACGGGCTACCTGCTCGCCGTGGCGACCGGCAAGGGGCGCGTCGGGCTGAACCGCGTGCTCGACCAGTCGAAGCTGACGAGCTGGTTCGATGCGACGCGCTGCGCGGACGAAACGTTCTCGAAGCCGCATCCGGCGATGCTGCACGAGTTGTCGCGCGAATTGGGGCAGGATCTGTCGCGCACCGTGATGATCGGCGACACCACGCACGACCTGCAGATGGCCGCCAGTGCCGGCGCGGCCGGCGTGGGCGTGGCGTACGGCGCGCACACGGCCGATGCGCTGGCGGCGCTCACGCCGCGCTTCGTCGCGCCGGACGTCGGCGCGCTGGCCGCATGGCTGCGGGAGCACGCGTGAGCGCGGCGCCGCAGGCCGTGCGTGTGTGCGCATCGGACGCGCTGACCGACGGCGGCGCCGGCGTGCGCGTCGACGCGACGCTGCGCGGCGAGCAGGCCGTCGTGTTCTTCGTGCGCTACGACGGCCGCGCCTACGGCTACCTGAACCGCTGCGCGCACGTGCCGATGGAGCTCGACTGGGCCGAAGGGCAGTTCTTCGAGTCGTCGGGCCTCTATCTGATGTGCGCGACGCACGGCGCGATCTATGCACCGGATACCGGCAAGTGCGTCGGCGGCCCGTGCCGCGGCGGCCGCCTGCGCCCGGTCGAGGTCGACGAGCGCGACACGCCCGACGGCCGTGCGGTATTCTGGGTGCCCGATGCCGATCTGCATCCTGCCACTCCCGCCACTCCCGCCACGACCGACTGACGACACCACTGCATGGCCGACCAACCGAATTCCCCGGATTCCTCCTCCCGTCCCGACAACCGTGAACCGAGCTGGGAGCGCGCGGCGCTCGAGCGGATCGCGCTCGCGGCCGTCAAGGAGCAGCGCGCGGCACGGCGCTGGAAGATCTTCTTCCGCTTCGCGTTTCTCGGCGTGTTCGTGCTGCTCGCGTTCGCGCTGATCGATTTCTCGAGCGATTCGAAGTTCTCGTCGAGCGGGCGGCATACGGCGCTCGTGACGATCGACGGCGAGATCGCGGCCGGCGTCAACGCGAACGCCGACGACATCAACACGGCGCTCGACGCCGCGTTCGACGACGATGGCACGGCCGGCGTCGTGCTGCGGATCAACAGCCCGGGCGGCAGTCCGGTGCAGGCCGGCATGGTCTACGACGAGATCCGGCGGTTGCGCGGCAAGTATCCGGACAAGCCGCTGTACGTCGTCGTGACCGACATGTGCGCGTCGGGCGGCTATTACATCGCGTCCGCGGCCGACAAGATCTTCGTCGACAAGGCGAGCATCGTCGGGTCGATCGGCGTGCTGATGGACGGGTTCGGCTTCACCGGGCTGATGGGCAAGCTCGGGGTCGAGCGGCGCCTGCATACGTCGGGCGAAAACAAGGGCTTCTACGATCCGTTCTCGCCGGAAACGCCGAAGATGGACGCGCACGCGCAGGCGCTGCTCGACCAGGTGCATGCGCAGTTCATCAAGGCCGTGAAGGATGGCCGCGGCAAGCGGCTGCACGAGACGCCCGACATGTTCTCGGGCCTGTTCTGGACCGGCGAGAAGAGCGTCGAGCTCGGGCTCGCCGACGGCTACGGCACGACCGACACGGTCGCGCGCGACGTGCTGAAGGCGCCGGATCTGGTCGACTACACGGTGAAGGAAAGCCTGACGAATCGGGTCGCGCGCAAGTTCGGCGCGGCCGTCGGGGGCGCCGCGATGAAGGCGCTGACGGCCGGCGGCGCGTCGGTCAGCCTGCGCTGACGGCTGACCGACGACGGCAGTAATCGGTGGGCCGAAATGGCCCGCCTTTCACTTTCATCGGTCAGCCGATCGCCGGTCGCGGCATCAGTTCGCGAGCAGCAGGAAGATCGCGGGGCGCTTGTGCAGATTCGGCGCAGGCGCCTTTTTCCAGTCCATCACCGTGCGGCTCGCGATCGTCTCGGTCGGGAGGGTCAGGTCGGCCGCGACGCAGATCTGCGTCGACGGCGCGCAGGTCGCGACCAGCGTGTCGAGCATCGCGTGATTTCGGTACGGCGTTTCGATGAAGATCTGCGTCTGGCGCGCCTTGCGCGACAGTTGCTCGAGTTCGCGCAGACGCTTCGCGCGCGCGGCCGCATCGACCGGCAGGTAGCCATTGAACGCGAAACTCTGGCCGTTCAGGCCCGACGCCATCAGCGCGAGCAGGATCGAACTCGGCCCGACCAGCGGCACGACCTTCACGCCGCGCTCGTGCGCGCGGCGCACCAGCAGCGCGCCGGGGTCGGCGACGGCAGGACAGCCGGCCTCCGACACGAGGCCGGCGTCCGCGCCGGCCAGTACGGGCGCGAGCAGCCGGTCGATGGCGCCGCCCGGCGTATTGACGTTCAGTTCGCTGATCTCGATTTCCTGGATCGGGCGCGTCGTGCCGATCTTCTTCAGAAACGCGCGGGTCGTTTTCGCGTTTTCGCCGATGTAATAGCCGAGCGTGCCGGCGCGCGCCTGCACGGCGGCGGGCAGCACGGCGGCGAGCATCGATTCGTCGCCTTCGCCGAGCGTGTTCGGGACAAGATAAAGCGTGCCGGCGGTCATGCGCGGTCTCCTCGGGTGATTGCAAACAGCGGGTAGTCGGCGGCGCGCAGCATCCGCGTGAGGGCGATCAGCGGCAGGCCGACGAGCGCGGTCGGGTCGTCCGAATCGATCGCGTCGAGCAGGGCGATGCCGAGCCCTTCGGATTTCGCGCTGCCGGCCACGTCGTACGGCGTTTCCGCGCGCAGGTAGGCGTCGAGCTCGGCTTCGGGCAGCGAACGGAAGCGCACGTGCGTGACGATGTCCTCGATCTGCGCATCGTCCGTACGGCTGTCGTACAGGCAGAGTGCGGTGTGGAATTCGACTTCACGGCCCTGCATCGACACGAGTTGCGCAAGCGCGCGCTCATGCGTGCCAGGCTTGCCGATCTGGTGCCCGTCGAAGGTCGCGACCTGGTCCGACCCGATCACGAGGACGCCGTCCGGCGCGTCGATCGTCGCGGCCACGGCGCGCGCTTTCGCGCCGGCGAGACGCAGCGCGGTCGCGGCCGGCGTTTCGCCGGCGAGCGGGGTTTCGTCGAGGTCGGGCGACACGACGTCGAACGGTACGCCGAGGCGCTCGAGGAGCGCGCGGCGATAGCGGGAACTGGAGGCAAGAATCAGCCGCGGCGGGCGGCAAACGGTATCCGGCATGGTCGGTTGGGTCGGTGAATCGTCAGGTGGGGCGCGGCGTTGCGCGGACGCAAGCTTAAGTGATTGACCGCAAAAGGTAAAACAGGTATGCTTTCCCGCTTTTCGTCGGCAGGCTTTCGTTGTGGTGGCGCCTGCCGGGTCTTCGGAAGTAAAGTACGTCATCCTTCGATGAGCCGTACGCGAGCGGTGCCAAGCCGGATCCCGCAAGTCAGCCTGTAGGCAGGAGCGCACATGAACACTTCTTCTGGCAAACCTGCAGCGGCCCTCGATCCGCATGCGGTCGACCTGTTCGAGTTCGCCCGCAGCGGGCGGCAGGCAGCCGGGGCGGTGCGCCTCTCGCAGCTGCCGCGCATGTTAAACGAAGTGCCGACGGACGCGCCGGATCGCGACACGGTCTTCACGTGGCAGGCGGAAGGGTTCACGCAGAAGGAGTTGCAGGACGACGGCGCCGACGGGCAGCAGCCGTATCTGCGCCTCGCGGTGCACGGCCATGCGTGGCTCACGTGCCAGCGCTGCGTGACGCCGTACGACCAGACGTTCGACGTCGACATGACGTACCGGGTCGTCGCGACCGAAGAAGAAGCCGAGGAATTTCCGCTCGACGACGATGAAGCCGATGTGATCGTGGGCTCACGCCAGTTCGATCTCGTCGACTTGATCGAAGAGGAATTGCTGCTTTCGTTGCCGCTCGTGCCCAAGCACGAGGTTTGCCCGGCAGTTCACGAAAGCCTCGTGTCGGGCGCGAGCGGTCCCGTGGAAGAGGCGGACGAGGAGTCCGACGAAGCCGGGGACGAAGGCAAACGGCCGAATCCGTTCGCAGCGCTGCAAGCGTTGAAGAAGGACGGTGACGGCACCAAGAAACATTAAGCAGTTGTGGCGCGGGAAGGCGTAAGGGCTTTGGGCCAGGGTAGTTAAGCGCCGGATCGGGCTGTGTTAGAATCCGGAAAATTATTTAGGAGTTAGTCATGGCAGTCCAGCAAAACAAGAAGTCGCCGTCGAAGCGCGGCATGCATCGTTCGCACGATTTCCTGACGGCAGCGCCGCTGGCAGTCGAGCCGAGCACGGGTGAAGTGCACCTGCGTCACCACGTCAGCCCGAACGGCTACTATCGCGGCAAGAAAGTCGTCAAGACGAAGAACGACTAAGCGTCAAGTCACGCGTTGCGCGCTACGTTCGCCGTTCGCGTGACAACTGGTTCGCTTGACACTTTCCTGGCTCAACAAAAAGGCGGCATTCAACTGCCGCTTTTTTGTGCCTGAAATTCGTCGCATTCCATGACCGTAAAGCTCACAATCGATTGCATGGGAGGCGACCACGGCCCGTCCGTGACCGTTCCCGCGGCAGTCAAGTTCGTCCGCGCGCATCCCGATGCGCACCTGATGCTCGTCGGCATCGAAAGCGCGATTCGCGCTCAGCTGAAGAAGCTGAAAGCCCTCGACGATCCCGCGTTGACCATCGTGCCCGCCACCGAAATCGTGGCGATGGACGACCCTGTCGAAGTGGCGCTGCGCAAGAAGAAGGATTCTTCGATGCGCGTGGCGCTCAACCACGTCAAGGAAGGCGCGGCGCAGGCCTGCATTTCGGCCGGCAACACCGGCGCGCTGATGGCCGTTTCCCGTTACGTACTCAAGACGCTGCCCGGCATCGAGCGGCCCGCGATCGCGTTCGCGCTGCCGAACCCGACCGGCTACACGATGATGCTGGACCTCGGCGCGAACGTCGACTGCGAGCCGCAGCATCTGCTGCAGTTCGCGGAGATGGGGCACGCGCTCGTGGCCGCCCTCGAAGGCAAGGAGCGCCCGACGATCGGCCTGCTGAACATCGGCGAAGAGGTCATCAAGGGCAACGAGACGATCAAGCGCGCAGGCGAGCTGCTGCGCGCCAGCACGCTCAATTTCCGCGGCAACGTGGAAGGCAACGACATCTACAAGGGCACCGTCGACGTGATCGTCTGCGACGGCTTCGTCGGCAACGTCGCGCTGAAGACGTCCGAAGGGCTCGCGCAGATGCTGTCGGACATCATCCGCGAGGAGTTCGGCCGTTCGCTGATGTCGAAGCTGATGGCGCTGCTCGCGCTGCCCGTGCTGATGCGTTTCAAGAAGCGCGTCGACCACCGCCAGTACAACGGCGCTGCGCTGCTGGGGCTGAAGAGCCTCGTGATCAAGAGCCACGGTTCGGCCGACGCCTACGCGTTTGAGTGGGCGATCAAACGCGGGTATGATGCCGTCAAAAACGGGGTGCTGGAGCGCCTCACGCGCGCGATGGCGGATAATTCAGTGTCGCTCGGCGATGGCGAGCACGACGCGGGCGGCGCGGGCCATGCAAGCCCGGCCGCAGGCCATCACGCCGAACCTTCCGCTGCGCAATCCTCTAAAGCATAAATGGCCCAATCGACTCTCTATTCCCGCGTGCTCGGCACGGGCAGCTACCTGCCGCCCGACCGCGTCACCAACCAGCAGTTGACCGATCGTCTCGCGAAGGAAGGCATCGAGACGAGCGATGAATGGATCGTGGCGCGCACGGGCATCCATGCGCGCCATTTCGCCGCACCCGACGTCACGACGAGCGATCTCGCGCTCGAGGCGTCGCGTCGTGCGATCGAAGCGGCCGGTATCGATCCGCAGTCGATCGACCTGATCATCGTCGCGACTTCGACCCCCGATTTCGTGTTCCCGAGCACCGCGTGCCTGCTGCAGAACAAGCTCGGCATCAAGAACGGCGGTGCGGCATTCGACGTGCAGGCCGTGTGTTCGGGCTTCGCGTATGCGATGGCGACGGCCGACAGCTTCATCCGCAGCGGCCAGCACCGTACGGCGCTCGTGATCGGCGCGGAGACGTTCTCGCGCATTCTCGACTTCAAGGACCGCACGACCTGCGTGCTGTTCGGCGACGGCGCGGGCGCGGTGATCCTGTCCGCATCGGAAGAGCCGGGCGTGCTCGGCAGCGCGCTGCACGCGGACGGCAGCTACTCGAACATCCTGTGCACGCCGGGCAACGTCAATCGCGGCGTGATCGACGGCAGCGCGTTCCTGCACATGGACGGGCAGGCCGTGTTCAAGCTCGCGGTCAACGTGCTCGAAAAGGTCGCGATCGAAGCGCTCGCGAAGGCGAATCTCGCGCCCGAGCAAATCGACTGGCTGATTCCGCACCAGGCCAACATCCGCATCATGACCAGTACCTGCCGCAAGCTCGGCCTGCCGCAGGAGCGCATGGTCGTGACGGTCGACCAGCACGGCAATACGTCGGCCGCGTCGATCCCGCTGGCGCTCGACGTCGCGGTGCGCGACGGCCGCATCCAGCGTGGCCAGCACGTGCTGATCGAAGGCGTCGGCGGCGGCTTCACCTGGGGCGCGTCGGTCTTCCGCTTCTGATCCGCAGCGCGCGATTGCCGCGCGCGGATCCCGTCGGCGCGCCGTTCGTGCGCGCCGTCCGAATCGATTCAATTGGGGACGATATGAAATTTGCATTCGTTTTTCCGGGGCAGGGCTCGCAGACGATCGGCATGCTCAACGCATTCGCCGATCTGGCCGTTGTACGCGAGACGCTCCAGGAAGCGTCCGATGCACTCAATCAGGATCTCGGCAAGCTGATCGCCGAAGGTCCGGCCGAAGAGCTGAATCTGACCACCAACACGCAGCCCGTGATGCTGACCGCGGCGTACGCGTGCTACCGCGCGTGGCAGCAGGCAGGCGGTCCGGCGCCGTCGATCGTCGCCGGCCACAGCCTCGGTGAATACACGGCGCTCGTCGCGGCCGGCGCGCTCGCGTTCAAGGACGCGGTGCCGCTCGTGCGCTTTCGCGCGCAGGCGATGCAGACGGCCGTGCCGGTCGGCCAGGGCGGCATGGCCGCGATCCTGGGCCTCGACGACGACACGGTGCGCGCGGTGTGCGCCGAAGCCGCGGAAGCGGGCGTCGTCGAAGCGGTGAACTTCAATGCGCCCGCGCAGGTCGTGATCGCAGGCAGCAAGGCCGCGGTCGAAAAGGCGTGCGAAATCGCGAAGGCGAAGGGCGCGAAGCGTGCGCTGCCGCTGCCGGTGTCGGCGCCGTTCCATTCGTCGCTGCTCAAGCCGGCGTCGGACCAATTGCGCGACTATCTCGCGAACGTCGACGTGAAGGCGCCGCAGATTCCGGTCATCAACAACATCGACGTCGCCGTGGTCGGCGATCCGGCCGCGATCAAGGATGCGCTGGTGCGCCAGGCCGCGGGCCCGGTGCGCTGGGTCGAGTGCGTGCGGCACATCGCGGGCACGGGCGTCACGCACGTGATCGAATGCGGTCCGGGCAAGGTGCTCGCCGGCCTGACGAAGCGCATCGACGCCAACCTGACGGGTGCGTCGGTGTTCGATCCGGCTTCGCTCGACGAAGCGCTCAAGCTGGTGACCGCCTGACGCGGCGCCTTTTCCCAAGCAACGGATATTCGATTCATGGACAAGACTCTCGATAAACAGGTGGCGATCGTGACCGGCGCGTCGCGCGGCATCGGCCGTTCGATCGCGCTCGAGCTCGCGCGCCTGGGCGCGACGGTGATCGGCACGGCGACGAGCGAATCGGGCGCCGCCGCGATCACCGCGGCGTTCGCGGAAGCGGGCGTCACGGGCCGCGGTGCGGTGCTGAACGTCAACGACGCAGCCGCCGCCGAGGCGCTGATCGACGCGACCGTGAAGGAATTCGGCGCGCTGAACGTGCTCGTCAACAACGCGGGCATCACGCAGGACCAGCTCGCGATGCGGATGAAGGACGAGGACTGGGACGCGGTGATCGACACCAACCTGAAGTCGGTGTTCCGTCTGTCGCGTGCGGTGCTGCGCCCGATGATGAAGGCGCGCGGCGGCCGTATCATCAACATCACGTCGGTGGTCGGCTCGGCCGGCAATCCGGGTCAGGTCAACTACGCGGCCGCGAAGGCCGGCGTCGCGGGCATGACGCGTGCGCTCGCGCGCGAAATCGGCAGCCGCGGCATCACGGTGAACTGCGTGGCGCCGGGCTTCATCGACACCGACATGACGAAGACGCTGCCGGAAGAACAGCAGGCCGCGCTCAAGACCCAGATTCCGCTCGGCCGCCTCGGCAGCCCGGAGGACATCGCCCATGCCGTCGCGTTCCTCGCATCGCCGCAGGCCGGTTACATCACCGGCACGACGCTGCACGTGAACGGCGGCATGTACATGTCGTAACGATTTTCGTTTACCATCCGCGCCGTATCCCGTTTTTCAGGCGGATCGGCGCTTGATCGACCATCAAGCCAACGCGCGTTTTGGCGTCAGCAAACCTGATAAAATGCGCGCACTTGTAAATCTGAACTTTCCCTCGGAGGGGTAATGGACAACATCGAACAACGTGTCAAGAAGATCGTCGCTGAACAACTGGGCGTCGCGGAAGCCGAGATCAAGAACGAAGCTTCGTTCGTGAACGACCTGGGCGCCGACTCGCTCGACACGGTCGAACTGGTGATGGCGCTCGAAGACGAGTTCGGCATGGAAATCCCGGACGAAGAAGCAGAGAAGATCACGACCGTTCAGCAAGCGATCGACTACGCTCGCGCAAACGTCAAGGCGTAAGCGCCTTTCGCGCTTGTCCGCCACGTCGCCGCGATCTTCGCGATTGACGCGCCATCCTGCCGGCTTCGCGCCGGATGGACTAACAGCCACAGGGCTCGCAGGGCTGGTTCCTGTGGCCACTGTGGCTTTTGTTTTTGTCATCCAATAATGGAAAAGAGGTTACCGTGAGCCGCCGTCGTGTTGTCGTTACAGGCCTGGGGCTGATTTCGCCTGTTGGCAATAATGTTGCCGACGGCTGGGCCAATCTCGTCGCCGGCAAGTCCGGTATCGCCACCGTCACGAAGTTCGATGCGTCGAACCTCGCCTGCCATTTCGCGGGCGAAGTGAAGGGTTTCAGCGCCGAGGAATACATCCCGGCGAAGGAAGCCCGGAACATGGATACGTTCATCCATTACGGCATCGCCGCCGGCGTCCAGGCCATCCGGGACAGCGGGCTGGAAGTGAACGAAGCCAACGCGGAACGCATCGGCGTGCTGGTCGGCTCCGGCATCGGCGGCCTGCCGATGATCGAAGATACGCACCAGACCTACGTCGATCGCGGCGCGCGCCGGATTTCGCCGTTCTTCGTGCCGGGTTCGATCATCAACATGATCTCGGGTCACCTGAGCATCATGTTCGGCCTGAAGGGCCCGAACCTCGCGGCCGTGACGGCCTGCACGACCGGCCTGCACAGCATCGGCCTCGCCGCGCGCCTGATCCAGGCCGGCGACGCCGACGTGATGGTCGCGGGCGGCGCCGAATCGACGGTGTCGCCGCTCGGCATCGGCGGTTTCGCGGCAGCGCGCGCGCTGTCGACCCGCAACGACGATCCGGCTGCCGCGTCGCGTCCGTGGGACAAGGACCGCGACGGCTTCGTGCTGGGCGAGGGCTCGGGTGTGATGGTGCTCGAAGAGTACGAGGCGGCGAAGGCGCGCGGCGCGAAGATCTACGCGGAAGTCGCGGGCTTCGGCATGACGGGCGACGCGTACCACATGACCGCGCCGAACATGGACGGTCCGCGCCGCTGCATGGTCGCGGCGCTGCGCGACGCCGGCCTGAACGCGGACGAGGTCCAGTACCTGAACGCGCACGGCACGTCGACGCCGCTGGGCGACAAGAACGAGTCCGACGCGGTGAAGGCGGCCTTCGGCGAGCACGCGTACAAGCTCGTCGTGAACTCGACGAAGTCGATGACGGGCCACCTGCTGGGTGGCGCGGGCGGCCTCGAATCGGTGTTCTCGGTGCTGGCGCTGCACAACAACGTGTCGCCGCCGACCATCAACATCTTCAACCAGGACCCCGAGTGCGATCTCGATTACTGCGCGAACACCGCGCGTGACATGAAGATCGACGTTGCCGTGAAGAACAACTTCGGCTTCGGCGGTACCAACGGCACGCTGGTGTTCAAGCGCGTCTGACGTCGAATCACTTGACGAGTCCATTCGATGCTCCGGCCGGGCGTCCGCAGCGCTTTGCGTTGCGGGCCTCGGCCGTGTCGTATCTCGTGCTGGCCGCGTTCGTCGCGTCGGCTGCCGCGTCGGCGTATCTGTTCTGGGCGCCGCGCGCGGGCGCTGCCGCCGGCACGGGGGTGTCGGCCGCGACGGCGGCACTGCTGGCCGTATGGGCGGCACGGGCCTGCGCCCGCCGGCTGCCGGCCGAGCTGCGGATCGATGCGTTCGGGGAGATTGCGGCGTTTGGCCGCACCGGGCGGTTGCTGGCCCGCGGCCGGGTGACGGGCCACGCGCACTGGAGCAGCCTGCTGCTGGTGCTGTCGGTCGGGCAGGGCGTCCGGCGGGCCCGGCCGCTGCTGATTCCGGCCGATGCGCTCGATGCCGCATCGTTCAGCGCGCTGTCGGTGCTGGCGAGGACGGCAGGCGCGGCGGGGCGGGCATGACGGCCGCGCGGTTACCGGCCGTAACCAGCGTCCGGCGCCGGAACGCTACAATAACGCTCCGCGTTGCATCCCTAGTTAACGGATTTGTCAGGTGAGTGAAAAAGAAATCGATCAGGCTCTGGTCGAGCGCGTACAGAAGGGCGACAAGGCGGCGTTCGAACTCCTGGTCTCCAAATACCACCGCAAGATCATTCGGTTGATTTCGCGCCTCGTGCGGGATCCCGCCGAGGTCGAGGATGTGGCCCAGGACGCGTTCATCAAGGCGTATCGTGCGCTGCCGCAATTCCGCGGCGAATCGGCGTTCTATACGTGGTTGTACCGAATTGCCGTGAACACGGCGAAGAACTACCTTGCGACGCAAGGCCGCCGGGCGCCGACCTCGACCGAGGCCGATGCGGAGGAAGCGGAAACTTTCTCCGACGCAGACCAACTAAGGGATATCAACACGCCTGAGTCGATGTTGATGAGCAAGCAGATTGCCGAAACGGTCAACGCTGCAATGGCTCTGCTGCCCGAAGAACTGCGCCAGGCAATCACGCTGCGCGAGATCGAGGGCCTGAGCTACGAAGAGATCGCGGAAATGATGGGCTGTCCGATCGGGACGGTCCGGTCGCGAATCTTCCGCGCGCGCGAGGCAATCGCTGCCAAATTGCGTCCGCTGCTCGATACGCCCGAAGGCAAGCGCTGGTAAGCGCGACGGGCGGAACGACGCGGGTCGGGGTCTAGTTACGGATAGAGTCGTGAATTCACGACGGGGTGTGCAAGATGGGGAGCATCATGGGGTCGGTCAATACGCAATCGCAAGCGTGCTCGCGCGGCGAGCGCCTTTCCGCGCTGGTCGACGGCGAAATGTTCGATGGCCCGGATCACGGGCAGTTTCTGGCTGAGCTCGACCGCGCGGATCGCGCCGTGTGGGCCCATTACCACCTGATCGGCGATGCGCTGCGCTCGGACGAGCTCGCGCTGCCGCCCGCGCTGAGCGTCGCGTTCACCGCGCGCATGTCGGCTGCGCTCGAAAGCGAGCCGCATCTGCTGGCGCCGGCGGCCGCGCCGGTCGCAGGCAAGCTGCTGTCGCTGCGCCGCCGCGTCGTGCCCGCGTTCGCGGTGGCCGCCGCGGCCGCCACGCTGACGTGGATCGTCGTCCCGCAGATGCAGACGGCCGGTGCCCCGGGCGCCGTCCAGGTCGCATCGGTCGGCGCGCCGCAGAACGGCAACCTGCAGCGCGTGACGGTTGCGCAGGCATCGGCCCAGCCGGGTCTGCAGGACGTCAACATCATTCGCGACGCCAGCCTCGACCAATACCTTGAAGCGCACCAGCAATTCGCCCAGCAGCCCGTCGTCACGGGTCCGATGCCGCTGATCCGCGCCGCCGTGACCACCACGCCAGGCCAATAAACCCGATGCGGACATTGCAGTTGAATCACGCCATCTCCGGATGGAAGCGGCTGCCGGCCCTCCTGCTTTGCGCAGCCGCCCTGTTGTCCGTTCAATCCCTTCCCGCCAGCGCCCAGCAACCGGACGATCCCGTCGCGACCCGCAAGGGCGCCGCAGACTGGCTCGACCGCGTGCAGCAGGCGGCGCAGCAACAGAGCTACGAAGGTACGTTCGTCTACCAGCGCGGCGGGTATGTGCAGTCGTCGCGCATCGCGCACGTGTCGTCCCGCGACGGCGAGTTCGAGCGGATCGAGACGCTCGACGGCAAGCCGCGCAAGCTGCTGCGGCACAACGACGAGCTGTACACGTTCGTGCCCGAGCGCAAGCTGTGCGTGGTCGAGCGCCGTCAGACGCGCGACTCGTTCCCCGCGCTGCTCGGCGCGAGCGGCGAGCACGTGATGTCCGTGTACGACGCGAAGTCGCTCGGCAAGGACCGTGTGGCCGGAATCGACGCGCAGGTCGTCGAGCTCGTGCCGAAGGATGCGTACCGTTTCACGTACAAGCTGTGGGCCGATGCGCGCACGGGGCTGTTGCTGCGTTCGCAGACGCTCGACGCGAACGATCACGTGCTCGAACAGATCGCGTTCTCGCAATTGCAGACGGGCGGCGCAAGCGGCGACAAGGCCGCGATTGCAGCCGGCATGCGCAACCTGAGCGGCTGGACGGTCGTGCGCCCGCCGGTCGCGACGGTCGACATGGAGGCGCAGGGCTGGCAGCTTGCGCCGAGCGTCGCCGGCTTCCAGAAGATCCGTGAAGTGCGCCGGCCGATGGCCGCGCGCGACGCGGGCGATCCGCCGATCCCGGTCGATCAGGCCGTCTTCACCGACGGCCTCGCGACGATCTCGGTTTTCATCGAGCCGGCCGAAAAGAATACGCGCAAGGAAGGCGCGGGCAGCACCGGCGCGACGCACGTTCTCGTGAAGCGCCGCGGCGACTACTGGATCACCGTGCTCGGCGAAGTGCCGCCGGCTACGTTGCAGCAGTTCGCGTCTGCCATAGAATACAAGGCTTCCAAGTAACGCTACGGCTCCCGACATGATGAAACTCACGCTGCGCAAATGGCTCGCGGCGGCGGCGCTGTCTGCCTGCCTGCCGCTCGTGCCGCATACCGCATTCGCAGTGACGGCTCCCGCTGCCAGCCTGCCCGACTTTGCCGATCTGGTCGAAAAGGTCGGGCCGGCCGTCGTGAACATCCGGACCACCGCCAACGTGCCGACGAGCGGCCCGCGCGGCATGCTCCCGCCGGGCTTCGACAACGGCGACATGTCGGAATTCTTCCGGCGCTTCTTCGGCATTCCGCTGCCGCAGGCGCCCGGCAACGGCGGCAACGGTGGCAACGGCAGCAACCCGAAGAATGCGCCGGCGCCGGACAATCCGCCCGACACCGAGCAGAACCGCGGCGTCGGCTCGGGCTTCATCGTGTCGGCCGACGGTTACGTGATGACCAATGCGCACGTCGTCGACGATGCGGACACCATCTACGTGACGCTGACCGACAAGCGCGAATTCAAGGCGAAGCTGATCGGCGTCGACGATCGCACCGACGTCGCGGTCGTCAAGATCCAGGCGTCGAACCTGCCGGTCGTCGCGATCGGCGATTCGAACAAGGTGCGCGTCGGCGAGTGGGTCGTCGCGATCGGCTCGCCGTTCGGCCTCGACAACACGGTCACGGCCGGCATCGTCAGCTCGAAGAGCCGCAACACGGGCGACTACCTGCCGTTCATCCAGACCGACGTCGCCGTGAACCCCGGCAACTCGGGCGGCCCGCTGATCAACATGCAGGGCGAGGTGATCGGCATCAACTCGCAGATCTACAGCCGGACCGGCGGCTTCATGGGCATTTCGTTCGCGATTCCGATCGACGAGGCGATGCGCGTGGCCGACCAGCTGAAGGCGACGGGCAAGGTCACGCGCGGCCGGATCGCGGTGGCGATCGGCGAGGTGACGAAGGACGTGGCCGACTCGATCGGGCTGCCGAAGGCCGAAGGCGCACTCGTCAGCAGCGTCGAGCCGGGCGGCCCGGCCGACAAGGCCGGCATCCAGCCGGGCGACATTATCCTGAAGTTCAACGGCCGTCCGGTCGAGGCGGCGTCGGATCTGCCGCGCATGGTCGGCGACACGAAGCCCGGCACGAAGGCGACGGTCAGCGTATGGCGCAAGGGTCAGGCACGCGATCTGCCGATCACGATCGCCGAGACGCCGACCGAGTCGACGGCGAAGACCGAGCAGCGCAAGAACGCGCCGCAGAAGCCGCGCCAGACCAATTCGCTCGGCCTGACGGTCAGCGACCTGACGGCGGAGCAGATGAAGACGCTGAAGTTGAAGAACGGCGTGCAGATCGACGGCGTCGACGGCCCGGCCGCCCGTGCAGGCCTGCAGCGCGGCGACATCGTGCTGCGTGTGGGCGACACCGACATCACGAACGCGAAGCAGTTCGCCGACGTGACCGCGCAGCTCGATCCGCAGAAGGCGGTCGCGGTGCTCGTGCGGCGTGGCGACAACACGCAGTTCGTGCCCGTGCGGCCGCGCCAGAAGTAACGCGCCGATGTTCACGCTCTACGGCCGCGGCTGGTGCCACCTGTGCGACGACATGCGCGACGCACTGGCGCCGGTGGCGGCCGAATTCGGCGTCGCGGTCGACTACGTCGACATCGACACCGACGCGGCGCTCGTCGCGCGTTACGACGAGGACGTGCCCGTGCTGCTGCTGGACGGCGCGGAAGTGTGCCGCCACCGGTTCGACGACGCGCGGGTGCGCGACGCGCTGGCGGCTCGGGGCTGAACCTGGTCCCCGCCGGCCGGCGCCGCTTCGCACGGGGCATGATCCGGCGGGCGGCTCCGTCGGGCCCCCGCGTGACGGGGCGTCCGAAATCCCGCCCGGCGTAAGCCTTTTCGGCTAAAATAAGCCGTTTTTTCACCGACTTACAAGGCGTGCTCCGCAGTCGTGAGCGCGCCTTTTTCGCTTGATCGGCACTGAATGGATCATATTCGCAATTTCTCGATCATCGCCCACATCGACCATGGCAAGTCGACGCTCGCGGATCGCATCATCCAGGTATGCGGCGGCCTCGCCGACCGTGAAATGGAGGCGCAGGTGCTCGACTCGATGGATATCGAGCGCGAGCGCGGCATCACGATCAAGGCGCAGACTGCCGCGTTGTCCTATCGCGCGCGCGACGGCAAGGTCTACAACCTGAACCTGATCGACACGCCGGGGCACGTCGACTTTTCGTACGAGGTCAGCCGTTCGCTGTCCGCGTGCGAAGGCGCGCTGCTGGTCGTCGACGCCAGCCAGGGCGTCGAGGCGCAGACGGTCGCGAACTGCTACACGGCGATCGAGCTCGGCGTCGAGGTCGTGCCCGTGCTGAACAAGATCGACCTGCCGGCCGCGAACCCCGAGAACGCGATCGAGGAGATCGAGGACGTAATCGGCATCGATGCGGCCGACGCGACGCGCTGCAGCGCGAAGACGGGCCTCGGCGTCGAGGACGTGCTCGAAGCGCTGATCGCGAAAGTGCCGCCGCCGAAGGGCGATCCGGCCGCGCCGCTACAGGCGCTCATCATCGATTCGTGGTTCGACAACTACGTCGGCGTCGTGATGCTGGTGCGCATCGTCAACGGCACGCTGCGCCCGAAGGACAAGATCAAGATGATGGCGACCGGTGCGCAGTATCCGGTCGAGCACGTCGGCGTGTTCACGCCGAAGTCGCGCAATCTCGAATCGCTGTCGGCCGGGCAGGTGGGCTTCATCATCGCCGGCATCAAGGAGCTGACGGCCGCGAAGGTCGGCGATACCGTCACGCACGCGGCCAAGGCTGCCGCCGAGGCGCTGCCGGGCTTCAAGGAAGTGAAGCCGCAGGTGTTCGCGGGGCTCTATCCGGTCGAGGCGAACCAGTACGACGCGCTGCGCGAATCGCTCGAAAAGCTGAAGCTCAACGACGCATCGCTGCAGTACGAGCCGGAAGTGTCGCAGGCACTCGGCTTCGGCTTCCGCTGCGGCTTCCTCGGCCTGCTGCACATGGAAATCGTGCAGGAGCGGCTCGAGCGCGAGTTCGACATGGATCTCATCACGACCGCGCCGACGGTCGTCTACGAGGTCGTGATGAGCGGCGGCTCGATCATCAAGGTCGAGAATCCGGCGAAGATGCCGGAGCCGCCGAAGATCGAGGAGATCCGCGAGCCGATCGTCACGGTGAACCTGTACATGCCGCAGGACTACGTCGGCTCGGTGATCACGCTGTGCGAGCAGAAGCGCGGCTCGCAGATCAACATGCAGTACCACGGCCGACAGGTTCAACTGACCTACGAGATTCCGATGGCCGAGATCGTGCTCGATTTCTTCGATCGGCTGAAGTCGGTGTCGCGCGGCTACGCTTCCATGGACTACGAGTTCAAGGAATACCGTACGGCCGACGTCGTGAAGGTCGACATGCTGATCAACGGCGACAAGGTCGATGCGCTGTCGGTCATCGTCCACCGTTCGCAGTCGCAGTACCGCGGCCGCGAAGTGGCCGCGAAGATGCGCGAGATCATTCCGCGCCAGATGTACGACGTGGCGATCCAGGCCACGATCGGCGCGCACATCATCGCGCGCGAGAACATCAAGGCGCTGCGCAAGAACGTGCTGGCGAAGTGCTACGGCGGCGACATCACGCGGAAGAAGAAGCTGCTCGAAAAGCAGAAGGCGGGTAAGAAGCGCATGAAGCAGGTGGGGTCGGTCGAGATCCCGCAGGAGGCGTTCCTCGCGATCTTGCGCGTCGAAGACAAATAACAGGACTGATCCTTTTATGAATTTTGCGCTGATTCTTTTTGTGCTCGTCGTCGTGACGGGCGTAGCGTGGGTGCTGGACAAACTGGTGTTCCTGCCGCGGCGTCGCAAGGCGGCCGACTCGGCGATCGAGGAGTTCGATCGCCAGCAGGCGCGCATCGACAAGCGTTTCGCGGACGAAAACGCCGTGCAGACGCGTTCGAAGCTGCGTGACGAAAAGCTGCGCCAGCCGTGGTGGCTCGAGTACACGGCGAGCTTCTTCCCGGTGATCCTGGCCGTGTTCGTCGTGCGTTCGTTCGTCGTCGAGCCGTTCAAGATTCCGTCGGGCTCGATGGTGCCGACGCTGCTCGTCGGCGACTTCATCCTCGTCAACAAGTTCGAGTACGGGCTGCGGCTGCCGGTCACGAACACGAAGATCACGCAGGGCAGCCCGCTGTCGCGCGGCGACGTCGTCGTGTTCCGTTATCCGAAGGACGAGTCGGTCGACTACATCAAGCGCGTGATCGGCCTGCCGGGCGACACGGTCGCGTACCAGGACAAGCAACTCACGATCAACGGCCAGCCGGTGCCCGAAGCGCCGCTGCCCGATTTCTTCGACGACGAGCGCCAGAATTACGCGAAGCAGTTCGAGGAAACGATCGGCAACAAGAAGAACGCGATCCTCAACAACCCGGCCGTGCCGCCGTTCGTGATGGGCGCATACGACTATCCGTATCGCGACAACTGCACGTACAACAGCCGCGGCGTGATCTGCAAGGTGCCGCCCGGTCACTACTTCATGATGGGCGACAACCGCGACAACAGCGCGGACAGCCGCTACTGGGGTTTCGTGCCGGACCAGAACATCGTCGGCCGCGCGTTCTTCATCTGGATGAACTTCAGCGACCTGAAGCGCATCGGTTCCTTCAACTGACCGCATTCGCTTCACACGCAATACGCGACGCACGGGCCGCGTCGCGTATTGTCGAACTACTTTAAGAACCGGCGGTAACACCGCCTCGTCACGCCTTTTCGTGTCCGGCCGTGCCGTTTCGGCCCGACCGGGCGCCCGCGTTATACTCCTGTACATGCCCCTATCCCAGTTGGAAAGCCGGCTGCGCTACGAATTTCGCAATGCGGAATTGTTGCGCCAGGCTTTGACCCATCGCAGTCACAGCGCCACGCACAACGAACGGCTCGAGTTTCTCGGCGATTCCGTTCTGAATTGCGCGGTGGCCGCCCTTTTGTTCCAGCGTTTCAGCAAGCTGGACGAAGGTGACCTGTCGCGCGTACGCGCCAACCTCGTCAAACAGCAGTCGCTGTATGAAATTGCTCAGGCCCTGAATATCTCGGACGGCCTGCGGCTGGGCGAGGGCGAGTTGCGCAGCGGGGGATTCCGTCGCCCGTCGATCCTTGCGGACGCGTTCGAAGCCATCATCGGGGCCGTGTTCCTCGATGGCGGCTTCGAAGCCGCCCAAGGGGTCATCAAGCGGCTCTATATCCCGATTCTCGACCACATCGATCCGCGCACGCTCGGCAAGGACGCGAAGACGCTGCTGCAGGAATACCTGCAGGGGCACAAGATCGCGCTGCCGACCTATACGGTCGTCGCGACGCATGGTGCGGCGCACAATCAGCAGTTCGAGGTCGAGTGCACGGTGCCGAAGCTGGACGTGAAGGTATCGGGTTCCGGCGCCAGCCGGCGCGCGGCCGAGCAGGCCGCCGCGAAGAAGGCGCTCGACGAAGTGATGGCGGCCGCGCCGATGCTGGCCGCGAAGCCGAAGCGCTCGAAAAACGCACGCGGGTCCAAGCACGTCGAACCCGAGATCGTGCCGGGCGTGAAGGGCGTGCAGGAAGCGCTCGACCTGCGCTCGCCGGAGCGGAAGGAGCGTGCGGCGGCGCGCGAGGCCAGGGCGGCTGGCGCGGTGCCGGCTGCGACCGCTGCGGCTACGGCCGCGGGCGCCGAGCCGGCCGTCGCGCCGATGGCCGCGATTCGCGCGGCGCATGTCGAGCCGGCAGCGGACAAGGGCGAGCGGGCGGCGAAGCCGGCCACCGACAAGATTGCCGACAAACCGGCCGAGCGGCCCGACAAGGCTGCGGAAAAACCCGCCGAGGCCGCGCCGCGCGCAGCCGACAAGCCGGCCGGCCACGCAGCCGATTCGGCATCGTCGTCGGCCGACAAGCCCTCCGCGAGTACCGACTCCGCCGCGCGCCCGCCGGCGCGCGCACGCGATGCCGCGGCGCCCGACGCCGAGACGCCGCCAGGCGGCGCGAGTCTTGCCGCCGCGCAGGCGCGCGTGGCCGATGCCGACCACTGAATTGCCCATCGATCGTGCCGCGCGCCGCGCGGCCGTTTCCGAACCTGTCTCCCAAACGATATGAACACTCCCGCTCCTACCGGTTTCCGTTGCGGCATGATCGCGATCGTGGGCCGCCCGAACGTCGGCAAGTCGACGTTGATGAACGCACTCGTCGGCCAGAAGATCAGCATCACGTCGCGCAAGGCGCAGACGACCCGCCACCGGATCACCGGCATCAACACGTTCGACGACGCGCAATTCGTGTTCGTCGACACGCCCGGCTTCCAGACCCGTCACAGCACCGCGCTGAACCGTTCGCTGAACCGCGCGGTCACGTCGACGCTGACGTCGGTCGACGTGATCCTGTTCGTGATCGAGGCCGGCCGCTTCGGGCCCGACGACCAGAAGGTGCTCGACCTGATCCCGCCCGGCATGCCGACGCTGCTGATCGCGAACAAGATCGACCGCGTGAACGACAAGGCGTCGCTGTTCCCGTTCATGCAGAAGGTGAGCGGACTGCGCGAATTCACCGAGCTCGTGCCGCTGTCGGCGCAGCGGCCGGAAGACATCAAGCGCCTGCTGGACACGATCAAGCCGTACCTGCCGGAAGGCGAGCCGATCTACGGCGAGGACGAACTGACCGACCGCAGCTCGCGCTTTCTCGCGGCCGAAATCCTGCGCGAGAAGGTATTCCGCTGGACCGGCGACGAACTGCCGTACACGAGCACCGTGCTGATCGACAAGTTCGAGGAGGAGGGCCGCCTGAAGCGCATCTTCGCGACGATCCTCGTCGAGCGCGATTCGCACAAGGCGATGGTGATCGGCAAGAAGGGCGAGAAGCTCAAGCAGATCAGCACCGAGGCGCGGATGGACATGGAGAAGCTGTTCGACGGCCCCGTGTACCTCGAGACCTTCGTGAAGGTGAAGAGCGGTTGGGCCGACAACGAGGCGGGGCTGCGTGCCTATGGGTACGAATGACGCGCTGACGTCGACCGAAGACGCGGTGACGGCCGGCGCGAACGACGCGCCGCTGCCGGCACCGCCCGAACCGCCGCGCAAGGCGCGGCGCGCGACGTCTCGCACGTCCGATTTCCGCGTCGCCGAACAGCCGGCGTTCGTGCTGCACAGCTATCCATACCGGGAAACGAGCCTGATCGTCGACGTGCTGACGCGCGATCACGGCCGGCTCGCGCTCGTCGCGAAGGGCGCAAAGCGCCCGCACTCCGCGTTGCGCGGCGTATTGCAGACCTTCCAGCCGCTGCTGCTGTCGTGGTCCGGCAAATCCGAGGTGCGCACGCTGACGGGCGCCGAGTGGGTCGGCGGGATGCTGCCGCTCGGCGGCGACGGGCTGTTGTGCGGTTTCTACGCGAACGAGCTGCTCGTGAAATTCTGCGCGCGCGAGGATCCCCAGCCGCCGCTGTTCAATCATTACGTGCTGACCCTCACGCGCCTCGCGCACGGCGAGCCGGCGGTGCAGGTGCTGCGCTCGTTCGAGCGCGTGCTGCTGCGCGAGACCGGCTATGCGATGGCGCTGAACCGCACGGCCGCGCGCCGCGCGGTCGAACCCGAGCGCCGGTACGTGTTCGATCCCGAGCGCGGCGTGCGCAATGCGGACGACGACGTGCCGTCGCACTGGCCGGTCGTCACCGGGCAGACGTTGCTCGACATGGAGCAGGACGATTACCATCGAGCCCAGACGGTTGCGCAGAGCAAGACGCTGATGCGCTTCCTGCTGAACACCTATCTCGGCGGTACGCCGCTCGCCACGCGCCAGATCCTGATCGACCTGCAAAACCTATGAGCTTCTTCCTGACAACGCCCACCGCCATCGACCTCGGCGTGAACATCGACCACGTCGCGACGCTGCGCAATGTGCGCGGCACGCGCTATCCCGATCCGATCCGCGCGGCGCTCGCCGCCGAAGAGGCGGGTGCGGACGCGATCACGCTGCACCTGCGCGAGGATCGTCGTCACATCGTCGACGCCGACGTGCGCGAACTGCGCCCGCTGCTGAAGACGCGCATGAACCTCGAATGCGCGGTGACGGCCGAGATGCTCGACATCGCGTGCGAAGTGCGTCCGCACGATGCGTGCCTCGTGCCGGAGAAGCGCGCGGAACTGACGACCGAAGGCGGTCTCGACGTCGCCGGCCACTTCGAGGCCGTGCGCGCGGCGTGCAAGCAACTCGCCGACGTGGGCGTGCGCGTGTCGCTGTTCATCGACCCGGACGACGCGCAGATCCGCGCCGCGCACGAAGCGGGCGCGCCGGTGATCGAGTTGCATACGGGCCGCTACGCCGAAGCGCACGACGAAGCGGAGCAGCAGCGCGAATACGAGCGTATCGTCGCGGGCGTGCAGGCCGGCGCGCAGCTTGGCCTGAAGGTCAATGCGGGGCACGGGCTGCACTACACGAACGTGCAGCAGATTGCCGCGATCGACGGCATCGTCGAACTGAACATCGGTCACGCGATCGTCGCGCATGCCATCTTCGCGGGCTGGGACAATGCGGTACGCGAGATGAAGGCGATCATGGTGGCCGCACGCGTCGCCGCGCTGCATGGCGGCGCGCGCTGACGATGCGATGCCGCCACGCCCCGCACGCCGTTTGCGACACACTTGACCCGGCCTCGCCGGGCCGCCCCGGCGGAGACTGACATGGCGATCTACGGCATCGGTACCGACATCGCGCAGGTGAGCCGCGTCGCGGCCGTGCTCGAACGCACGGGCGGCCGGTTTGCCGAGAAAGTGCTCGGCCCCGACGAACTGCGCGTGTTCCACGCCCGGCGCGCCCGCTCCGAGGCGCGCGGCATCGCGTTTCTCGCGACGCGCTTCTCCGCGAAGGAAGCGTTCTCGAAGGCGATCGGGCTCGGCATGCACTGGCCGATGACGTGGCGCGCACTGCAGACGCTCAACCATCCAAGCGGCGAGCCGTACGTGGTCGCATCGGGCGAGCTGGCCGAATGGCTGGCCGCGCGCGGCATCACGGCGCGCGTGACGGTCAGCGACGAACGCGACTACGCGGTGTCGTTCGTGGTCGCCGAAACGGACGCCGCGCCTGCCCCCGCACCTGTTTCCCGAACCTCCTCCTGACGGAATTCCCGATTCGATGAAAACGACTCCCGGCCCGGTCATGCTCGACGTCGTCGGCACGACCCTGTCGCGCGACGATGCGCGGCGCCTCGCGCATCCGAATACCGGCGGCGTGATCCTGTTCGCGCGGCACTTCCAGAATCGTGCGCAACTGACCGCGCTGACCGACTCGATCCGCGCGGTGCGCGAAGACATCCTGATCGCCGTCGATCACGAAGGCGGGCGTGTGCAGCGGTTCCGCACCGACGGCTTCACGGTGCTGCCCGCGATGCGCCGCCTCGGCGAACTGTGGGATCGCGACGTGCTGCTCGCGACGAAGGTCGCGACCGCCGTCGGCTACATCCTGGCTGCCGAATTGCGCGCGTGCGGGATCGACATGAGCTTCACGCCCGTGCTCGATCTCGACTACGGGCACTCGAAGGTGATCGGCGATCGCGCGTTCCATAGCGACCCGCGCGTCGTCACGCTGCTCGCGAAGAGTCTGAACCACGGGCTGTCGCTCGCGGGCATGGCGAACTGCGGCAAGCATTTCCCCGGGCACGGCTTCGCGGAGGCCGATTCGCACGTCGCGCTGCCGACCGACGACCGCACGCTCGAGGCGATCCTCGAGCAGGACGTCGCGCCGTACGACTGGCTCGGGCTGTCGCTGGCCGCGGTGATTCCGGCGCACGTGATCTACACGCAGGTCGACAAGCGGCCGGCCGGATTCTCGCGCGTATGGTTGCAGGACATCCTGCGCGGGAAGCTCGGCTTCACGGGCGCGATCTTCAGCGACGACCTGTCGATGGAAGCGGCTCGCGAAGGCGGCACGCTCACGCAGGCAGCCGATGCCGCGCTCGCCGCCGGTTGCGACATGGTGCTCGTCTGCAACCAGCCGGACGCGGCCGAAGTCGTGCTGAACGGATTGAAGGCGCGGGCCTCGGCCGAGTCGGTGCGACGCATCAAGCGAATGCGAGCGCGTGGCAAGGCGCTCAAGTGGGAGAAGCTGGTCGCGCAGCCCGAGTATCTGCAGGCGCAGGCGCTGTTGAGCAGCGCGCTGGCGTAAGCGGGCGGGGACGGCGCGAGTCGCGCCGTTTCGGTCGCTCCAAACGAAAAGCCGCGCAACAAGCGCGGCTTTTTTACGGATTGCGACAGCCCGATTCGGGTAGTCGCTGGAACGGAATTGGACGCAACTAACGGTCGAATCCGACCAGCGCCCGTATTCAGGGCCGCCCGTTTAGTTCACCTTCATCCGCTGCAGCTTGTTGTACAGCGTCTTCGGGCTGATGCCGAGCAGCGTGGCCGCACGGTGGCGCGTACCGCCGACCGCGTCGAGCGTCGCGCGGATCAGCAGATCCTCGACATCGGACAGCGGCGTGCCGACCTTGATCTGCACACTGCTGCCGTTCAGCGCGGCGCCGGCGGAGAAGCTGGCCTCGCCCGCGCGCAGCGTCTCGATGAAGTCGCCCGACGCGTCGTACGCGAAGCGCACGCGTTCCTGCAGCTCGCGCACGTTGCCCGGCCATTCGTAGGACAGGCATTCGCGCACGAAGCCCGGCGCCGCCCGCTTGTCGGTCGTGCTGCGGCCGGTTGCGCGCGCTTCGCGGTTCAGTTCGTCGATCTGCGCGTCCGCGATCGCGAGCGCGTCGCCGTCGCGCTCGCGCAGCGGCGGCATCGTGATCGATGCCGCGTCGAGGCGCAGCCACAGATCCTCGCGCAGCGTGCCGTTCGCCACCGCCTCGCGCGCCGGACGGCGCGTGGCCGCGATCAGCCGGAAATCGCTGGTGATCGAGCTCGTGCCGCCGATCCGCATGAAGTTCTGCGAATCGAGCGCGTGCAGCAGTGCTTCCTGCAGCACGAGCGGCAGCGCGGTGATTTCGTCGAGGAACAGCGTGCCGCCGCCGGCCTGCTCGAACAGGCCCGATTCGCGGCGCTCGGCGCCGTCGAACGCACCGCGTTCATGGCCGAACAGCACGCTGTCGAGCGAGGCGCCGTGCCGGCCGGCCTGCGCGAGCATGCGGCAGTCGAACGAGACGAACGGCCCCTTGCGGCGCCGGCTCAGTTCGTGCAGCGTGCGCGCCGCCAGCTTCTTGCCGGTGCCGGCCTCGCCCGAGAACAGCACGGCCGTCTCGGTGCGGGCGTTGTGCTCGATCATGTCGTACACGTGCTGCATCGCGTCGCTGCGGCCCACCAGCGCGCCGAAGCGGCCGAGATGGCGCAGCGACGCACGCAGCGACTGCACTTCGTCGATCAGTTCGTACGGGCGGGGAATCCGCGCGAGCAGGCTGCGCAGGCGCGGAATGTTGATCGGCTTCAGCAGGTAGTCCCAGATGCCGTGGCGCAGGCCCTCGATGGCGCTCTCGACCGTCGCGTTGCCCGTCAGCACGATCACCGGCAGCGAGCCGTTCGGCTGTTGCTGCGGCAGGTGCTGGAGCAGGTCGAACCCGCTGCCGTCCGGCAGGTTCAGGTCGACGAGCACGACGTCGGGAATCGAGCGGCCGAGCGCCGTGCGCGCTTCGGCGAGCGACGTGGCCGTGTCGACCGAGAAGCCGTCTGCGGCGAGCAGTGCGGTGAGGCCTGACAGGCTGTTGGGATCGTCTTCGACAATCAGGGCGTGTGGCATGGTGGACGCGAGTCGAGTCAAGAGAGGCGGGCTGTCGGCCAGCGGACCGCAGCCGCATGTCGGATTAAAGATTGATTTTATGCCCCGCCGAACGCGCCACGCGCATTATTTCTCCGCCGCTATAAAACAGTTACCGATGATACAAATTGAATATCTTTACCGGTGGCTTTTGTGCTGCTTATGGCTCCAACTTGTGGCAGCTGTTGGCGCCGGACAAACAAAAAGCGCCCCGAAGGGCGCTTTGTTCGATGCGGCTATCGCTGACGATTACGCGCGGCTGCGGTATTCGTTCGTGCGCGTATCGATTTCGATCTTGTCGCCGGTGTTGCAGAACAGCGGCACTTGCAGTTCGAAGCCGGTCGCCAGCTTCGCGTTCTTCAGCACCTTGCCCGACGACGTGTCGCCCTTGACGGCCGGTTCCGTGTAGGTGATTTCGCGAACGAGGACCGTCGGCAGTTCGACCGAGATGGCCTTCTCGTTGTAGAACACGACTTCGCAAGCCATGCCGTCTTCGAGGTAGTTCAGCGCTTCGCCCATCATTTCGGCTTCGACTTCGTACTGGTTGTAGTCGGCGTCCATGAACACGTACATCGGATCGGCGAAGTACGAGTACGTCACTTCCTTGCGGTCGAGCACGACGACTTCGAACTTGTCGTCAGCCTTGTAGACCGATTCCTGACCTGCGTTCGACAGCAGGTTCTTCATCTTCATCTTGACGACGGCCGAGTTACGACCCGACTTGTTGTATTCCGCCTTTGCGATGACCCATGCCTCGCTGCCGATCTGCACGACGTTGCCTACGCGGAGTTCCTGTGCGGTTTTCATAAAAAACTGTCCTGATCAAATCAAATAAATAGGTGCCTGAGCGGTGCACAACGGGTGAGGCGCCAAGCAGATGCGTTCCGGCAGGCGCCCCAAAGCTCAAACGCGAGCGCTTGCATGGTCAGCCGTCGGATAACCGCTTATTTTAACTGAGATTTTGCGTATTCCGCCAGCTTTCCGGCGAGATCGCCGACGGCCGCGAGCGTGTCGGCCCAGCGGGTCGCATTGGCGTCCAGCGCGGCGCGGTGCTGCCACAAATCGGCCCAGTCGGGCGTGCCGGCGCCGTTCCATGCATGCCAGAACCGCTCCAGCGCCGCCCGCGGTGCATCGGCGAGACCGGCCGACAGGTGCGCGAGCGCGGCGTCGAGCTTCGGCAGGTGCACGTCGTCGGCCTGCGGGTAGATGTGCCACGCGAACGGCTTGCGCGCCCACTGCGCGCGGACGAACGAATCCTCGCCGCGCACGAAATTGAAATCGGCGATCCACAGCAGCGGGTCGTAGTCGGCCTGCGGAACGAACGCGAGGCCATGGGCGGTGAGGTTGCCGCTGCGCGCTCGTACGCCGGCGGCGAACGATTCGACCCCGAAAAAACGCGCGACGGCGGGCGACAGACGCCCGGCCGGCACGAGCGCGACGACCGGCGACGGGCCGTCGCGCCACTGCGCGAGCAGTGCGTCGACGGCCGGGTTCTCGTACGCGAACAGGCTGACGACCGTCGTGCCGGGCGCCGGCGGCGCACCGCCGGTCGCGCGCTGCCACCACGCGGTGCGCGCTGCCGGATCGGTGTCGAAAGCCGTACGGCGCGCGTCGAGATCGCGCTCCTTCGGCACGCCGCCCGTGCCGGCCGACAGGCCCGGGAAGAAGAACGTCTTCAGCAGCGGGTAGCGCGGATGCGGCGACGGCCGCAAATGGAAATCGGCGACCCAGTCCTCGGCGCTCAGGTATTCGAGGTTGATCCACACGGGCCGCCGCGCGCGCCGCGCCATCGCCGCGAGATACGCGCCGGGCAGCTCGCACGCGAACGCCTCGATCACGACATCGGCGATGTCCAGCGCGTCGCCGACTTCCGCATGCCAGTGCTCGATCACGATCGCGTCGACCGTCTGCCGCGCCGCGTCGGGATCGATCTGCGGCAGCAGGCGCGCGAACGTCTGCAGGTCGTCGACGAACAGGCGGACCTGCCAGCCGTGCTCGTGCGCGAGCTGGCGCGCGACGCGCCAGCACACGCCGATGTCGCCGAAATTGTCGATCACCGTGCAGAAGAGGTCGCAGGCGATCGGTTCGCCCGGCGCGAGCGGCACGGCGGAGAAGGGGGCAGCGGAAAGGCGTGGCATCGAAGCGGGTCGGTGAATGCTCTAAACTGGCGATTCTAATAGACCCGTTCCGCGTTACAAGGCGCCCGGATCACGCATGACATCCCCAGAAGCCTCCGATATTCCGTTCGAACCGAAGAAGATCCTTGCGCAGTTGCCGCACATGCCGGGTGTCTATCGCTATTACGACACGGCGGGCGCCGTCCTCTACGTCGGCAAGGCGCGCGACCTGAAAAAGCGCGTGTCGAGCTATTTCACGAAGACGCAACTGTCGCCACGCATCGCGATGATGGTCACGCGCATCGCGCGCATCGAAACGACCGTCACGCGCTCGGAAGCCGAAGCGCTGCTGCTCGAGAACAACCTGATCAAGGCGCTCGCGCCGCGTTACAACATCCTGTTTCGCGACGACAAATCGTATCCGTACCTGAAGCTCACCGCGCACCGCTTTCCGCGGATGGCCTACTACCGCGGCTCGGTCGACAAGCAGAACCAGTATTTCGGGCCGTTCCCGAGCGCGTGGGCCGTGCGGGAGAGCATCCAGATCCTGCAGCGCGTGTTCCAGTTGCGCACCTGCGAGGATTCGGTCTTCAACAACCGCACGCGGCCGTGCCTGCTGCACCAGATCGGACGCTGCACGGCGCCGTGCGTCGGCGCGATCTCCGACGAGGATTACGCGGTCGACGTGTCGAACGCCGCGCGGTTCCTGCTCGGCCGGCAGTCCGAAGTGATGAAGGAGCTCGAGCAGAAGATGCACGCGTTCGCGGCCGAACTGAAATTCGAGCAGGCGGCGGCCGTGCGCAACCAGATGAGCTCGCTCGCGACGGTGCTGCACCAGCAGGCGATCGAGGTCGGCGGCGACAGCGACGTCGACGTCCTGGCCGTCGTCGCGCAGGGCGGCCGCGTGTGCGTGAACCTCGCGATGGTGCGCGGTGGACGGCACCTCGGGGACAAAGCGTATTTCCCGACACACGTCGAAAGCGCCCTGACGCTCGCCGAAGGCGGTCTCGGTGAAGAGGCCGAGCCGGCGGAGGCGGTCGATGCGACGCCCGACACGGTGCCCGATCAGCCGGTGGAAGAGTCCGGCGGCGCGCGCGGCACGGCGTCGGCGTCGGCGTCGGTAGAGGCCGAGGTGCTCGATGCGTTCATCGCGCAGCACTATCTCGGCAACCGCGTACCGCCCGTGCTCGTCGTCAGTCATGCGCCCGCGAGCCGCGACCTGCTGGAATTGCTGTCCGAGCAGGCCGGCCACAAGGTGTCGCTCGTGCGGCAGCCGCAGGGGCAGCGGCGCGCGTGGCTGTCGATGGCCGAGCAGAATGCGCGGCTCGCGCTCGCGCGGCTGCTGTCCGAGCAGGGCTCGCAACAGGCGCGCACGCGTGCGCTGGCGGATACACTCAGCTACGACAGCGACGATCTCGCGACGCTGCGGATCGAATGCTTCGACATCAGCCATACGATGGGCGAGGCGACGCAGGCGTCGTGCGTCGTCTATCACCATCACAAGATGCAATCGAGCGAATATCGCCGCTACAACATTACGGGCATCACGCCGGGCGACGATTACGCGGCGATGCGGCAGGTGCTCACGCGCCGCTACGAGAAGATGGTGGAACAGGCCGCGCAGGCGGCGGCCGCCGACGAAGCGGCCGGCATCGACGGCGAGTCGACGCGCCAGGCCGAGGCATCGAGCCTGCTGCCGAACATCGTGCTGATCGACGGCGGCAAGGGGCAGGTCGAGATCGCGCGGCAGGTGTTCACCGAGCTCGGCCTCGACACATCGATGCTGGTCGGCGTCGCGAAAGGCGAGGGGCGCAAGGTGGGCCTCGAGACGCTGGTGTTCGCGGACGGTCGCGCGCCGCTCGAACTCGGCAAGGAGAGCGCCGCGTTGATGCTCGTCGCGCAGATCCGCGACGAGGCGCACCGTTTCGCGATCACCGGCATGCGGGCGAAGCGGGCGAAGGCGCGCCAGACGTCGCGGCTCGAGGAACTCGAGGGCATCGGCGCGAAGCGCCGGCAGCGGCTGCTCGCGCGCTTCGGCGGGTTGCGCGGCGTGGTGGCCGCGAGTGTCGAGGAACTGGCGAGCGTCGAAGGCATTTCGCACGCGCTCGCCGAGCAGATCTACAAGCAGCTTCATTGACGAGCCCGTGCGGCCGGCTGCATTGCCAGCGTTCTTGTGGCAGGCCGGTCGACACGGCACAATTGCGAATCCTTTACTGTCCCGCAT
This sequence comes from Burkholderia sp. BE12, assembly GCF_002959955.1. Taxonomy (NCBI): domain Bacteria; kingdom Pseudomonadati; phylum Pseudomonadota; class Betaproteobacteria; order Burkholderiales; family Burkholderiaceae; genus Burkholderia; species Burkholderia sp. BE12. The sequence continues at coordinate 159,441 of NZ_PREY01000014.1, forward strand.
GCCATGCCGTTCAATTTCCCGATTTTCCTGACGTGGGTACGGATCGTGCTGATTCCGCTCGTCGTCGGCGTGTTCTATCTGCCGGACACGGTGATGGGCGGCGCGCACCGCAATCTCGCGGCGGCGGCGATCTTCATCCTTGCGGCGCTGACCGACTGGTTCGACGGCTTCCTCGCCCGCAAGTGGAACCAGACGTCGTCGTTCGGCGCGTTTCTCGACCCGGTGGCGGACAAGCTGATGGTGACGGCCGCGCTGCTGATTCTCGTGCAGATTTCGCGGGTCGACGCGGCGATCGCGCTCGTGATCGTCGGTCGCGAGATCGCGATTTCGGCGCTGCGCGAATGGATGGCGCAGATCGGCGCATCGAAGAGCGTCGCGGTGAACCAGCTTGGCAAATTCAAGACCGCGTGCCAGATGGTCGCGATTCCGATGCTGCTGTTCTACGGGCCGCTGCCGCTCGGCGTCGTGACGATCGATACGCGCGTGTGGGGCGAGTGGCTGATGTATCTCGCCGCGGTGCTGACCATCTGGTCGATGCTGTACTACATGAAGCTCGCATGGCCGCAGATTCGCGAGCGCGGCGGCGCGTGATCCGCGTCGCATGTGGGGGCGTTTTTGTAAAAAGGGCTGGAAAAGCCCTTGACACACGAATGTGCCTTCGACATAATCTCGCTTCTCCGCTGCACGACGAAGTAAATGTGTGACGGGGAGGTAGTAGCGTAGCAATACGCGGGAGTAGCTCAGTTGGTAGAGCGCAACCTTGCCAAGGTTGAGGTCGCGAGTTCGAGACTCGTCTCCCGCTCCAGATTTTTTCTGGCAGCGTGTGGTACGGCAAAGCGCTGCGGGTGCAGGACATATGCGGGAGTAGCTCAGTTGGTAGAGCGCAACCTTGCCAAGGTTGAGGTCGCGAGTTCGAGACTCGTCTCCCGCTCCAGATTTTTCTGGCAGCGTGTGGTACGGCGAAGCGCTGCAGATGCAGGACAATGCGGGAGTAGCTCAGTTGGTAGAGCGCAACCTTGCCAAGGTTGAGGTCGCGAGTTCGAGACTCGTCTCCCGCTCCAGGTAATGGGGAAGCCACGCTTCCCTTTTTATTTGATGGACTTCCGGTCCTCGAATAAAAATCTGTCGCTTGCCTCACGGCATCCGGACAGTCCGCTTTTGGCGCGATAGCAAAGCGGTTATGCAGCGGCCTGCAAAGCCGTTTAGGCCGGTTCGACTCCGGCTCGCGCCTCCAAGTAAGAAGAGAAAAAGCCCTGAGAAATCAGGGCTTTTTCTTTTTTCCGCATCGCTTTACGGCCGTCGCACACCCGATGCATGCGCCGCCCGCAAAGCAATCACCCATCCACCGGCTGCGCCGGCGTCTCGAGCTTCAACTGATAGAACGCCGCATCGAGCCAGCGACCGAACTTGAATCCCGCCTCGGCGATCGTGCCCGAGTGCACGAATCCCAGTTTCGTATGCAGTGCGATGCTTCCGGCATTGGTCGCGTCGATGCAGCCGACCAGCACGTGTACCTGCGCTTCGCGCGCACGCCGCACCACCTCGCGCAGCAGCAGTTCGCCGAGCCCGCGACCGCGCTGATCGTTGCGCACGTACACACTGTGTTCGACCGTGTACTTGAACGCCGGGAACGCGCGGAACGTACCCCAGCTCGCGAAGCCGAGCAGTGTGCCCGCCGCGTCGACGGCGCCGAAGACCGGAAAGCCGCCCGCGCGCTTCGTCGCGAACCACGCGACCATCGCTTCCGGCGGTCGCGGCCGGTAGTCGTACAGCGCCGTCGAGTTCGCGATCGCGTCGTTCAGGATTTCGAGAATCGCGGCTGCGTGTTCGGCCTCGCTGCAATCGATCAGGCGCACGTCGTCGCGCTGTGTCGGGGAGTTCATACGGGTTCCTTCCTGTTGGCTCTAAATCGGTTGCGCACGCGACGCGCGCATCACGCGCTCCGCACGGCGGCGGCGGATGCATCGCAAATCGCGACGACATAGCGTGCGGCATGCGACGACGGATTGCTGAAGATCAGCGGCTGGTCGAGCCGCATGGCCAGGCAGTCACCTTCGCGCAGTTCGTGAAGCGCATCGCCCAACGTGACGTCGACGCGCCCGCTGATGATCCACACCTGCTGATGCAGTGCGCTTTCGCGGCCGCCGCTGTCATACGCGACGCGCGCGCCGGGCGGGAAATCGACCTCGACGAGCTGAATCGGCGACGGCCAGCCGGCCGGCGACAGGTTGCGCCGCACATAGCCGGACGCCGGGTCGCGCCATTCAGCCTGCTGCGCGCGGCGGGCCAGCGGCTGCGCGGGCGCGTCGTCCCGGTCGCCGCCGAACAGCCCGGCCAGCGACACGCCGAGGCCGGCCGCGAGCTTGTCGAGCACGACGGCCGTCGGGCTGGCCGACGCGCGTTCGATGAGCGAGATCATCGAACGGCTGACGCCGGAACGCGCGGCCAGCGCATCGAGCGTGTAGCCTCGAACGGTGCGCAGCTCGCGCACGCGCCGGGCAATGCGCTCGTTGATACCGGTGTCGTCGGTCGTGGTAGTCGCTGATTCTTTCATGATGGATTTATTTTCCAGCAAACTGGAATTCAATGTCAACGGTATTTCCCGGGTGCGATCGGACGAGACGCAGCACACACCGGCTTGCCCCGTCGTCGTGCACGGCGTAATATACGAAACAGCTACGTTTCGTTTAATTGGGGATATATGGGCATCATCAAGATTTCCGAGCACATGCATGAACGGCTGCGCTCGACGAGCACGGCGCTGAGCCGTTCGATCAACGCGCAGGCCGAACACTGGCTGCGCGTCGGGATGCTGGCGGAACTCAATCCGGCGCTGTCCTACGGCGACATCTGCAAGATGTTGATCGAGGCAGAGGCGCGTGGCGGCGACGTGGGGCCGGCGGAACCGGTCGCGCAGCACATCGAGCAGGTGGCGTAATGGCGAAACGCGAAATCCCGATCCGCGGCGCCGCGGAAATCGCCAAGTCGCGCGAAGCCGCGAAGCTCGCGTCGCAGGTGCTGACGATGATCACGGAGCACGTGAAGCCGGGCGTCACCACCGACGAGCTGGATGCGCGCTGCCGCGAATACATCGTCGACGAGCTGGGCGCGATTCCCGCGAACATCGGCTACCACGGCTATCCGAAGACGCTGTGCACGTCGGTCAACCATGTGGTCTGCCACGGCATTCCGACGTCGCGGCCGATGCGCGACGGCGACATCGTGAACCTCGATATCGCGGTGATCAAGGACGGCTGGTTCGGCGATACGAGCCGCATGTATTTCGTCGGCGAACCGAACGAACTCGCACGGCGGCTCGTCGCGGCGACCTACGAGGCGATGCATGCCGGCATCCGCGCGGTGCGCCCCGGCGCGACGCTCGGCGACGTCGGCTATGCGATTCAGCAGGTCGCCCATCGCGAAGGGTTCAGCGTGGTACGCGAGTATTGCGGGCACGGCATCGGCGACGTCTATCACGACGAACCGCAAGTGCTGCATTACGGTCGCCCGGGTACCGGCCTGCCGCTGCGGCCGGGAATGATCTTCACGATCGAGCCGATGCTGAACGCGGGCAAGCGCGATACGCACGTGCTGGCCGACGGCTGGACGGTCGTCACGAAGGACCATTCGCTGTCCGCGCAATGGGAGCACATGGTCGTGGTGACGGAAACGGGCTTCGAGGTGCTGACCGAGGACGCGAAGCCGCAGGCGTTCGCGGCGCTTTCCGGCACGCACGCGGCCTGACGGCGGCAGTGCGCTGCATGCGGCGGCGCGGTGTTGCGATGAAACGGGCCCCTTCACGGGGCCCGTTTCGCTTGGGACGGCCGGCGCTGTGGCGCGACGCTTAACCGCGCGCCTTCTGCCACGCGTGTTCGACGAACACGCGGCACAGCGCTTCCATGCCCCGGCGGTCTTCGTCGTCGAAGCGCGCGGCGACCGGGCTGTCGACGTCCCATACGCCGATTAGCGTGCCGTCGCCGGCCACCAGCGGCACGACGATTTCCGATTCCGACGCCGCATCGCACGCGATATGGCCGGGGAAGTCGTGCACGTCGCGCACGACCTGCGTCTCGCGCGTCTGCGCGGCGGTGCCGCACACACCCTTGCCGAGCGCGATCCGCACGCACGCGGGCTTGCCCTGGAACGGCCCGACCACGAGCTCGGTGCCGTCGAAGAAGTAGAAGCCCGCCCAGTTCAGGCGATCGAGCGAGTGATAGACGAGCGCGGAGAAATTCGCCGCGTTCGCGGTCAGGTCGCGTTCGGATTCGACGAGCGCGCGTGCCTGCTCGACGAGCGTCGCGTATTGATCGGCCTTGGAGGCGGTAGAGTCGTTGGACAGCGTGAACATGGCGGGAAAGCGATAGGGGTTGAAAAATGCGCACTGCGCGTACCGCAGTCTACGGCACGCGCGCGCGGTCTGCAGCGCGTGGTCGTGCGCGATGCGGCGCGCTCAGTCGGGTTCGAGTTCGGCGAACCGCTCGGCCAGAAAGTCGAGCAGCGCCCGTACCGCGGGCAGCAGGCCGCGACGCGACGCGAACACCGCATGCACGATTTCGCGGCGGGGCGCCCAGTCGGGCAGCACCGTGACCAGTTCACCGCGCGAAACCTCATCGCGCACCATCATCGTCGGCAATTGCACGACGCCGACGCTTGCGACGGCCGCCGCGCGCAGCGCGAGCATGCCGCCCGTCACGAAGCGCGGCTGGTGATGGATTTCCGCGTGCGCGCCGTCGGGCCCGCGCAGCCGCCACACGTGCGTGGACTGCGGCACGCCGTGATCGAGGCTCGGCAGGCGCGCGAGATCGGCGGGAACGGCCGGTACACCGTGCTCGCGCAGCAGCGTGGGACTCGCGACGAGGCACTGGCCGCGCTCGGCGAGCACGCGCAGCGCGAGATCGCTGTCCTCGAGCGGCGGCGGGCGCACGCGGATCGCGACGTCGATCCCTTCGCCGACCACGTCGACGCGCCGGTTCGTGGCTTCCAGGTGGATCTCGACGCGCGGGCACGCGGCCATGAACGCGGCGATCATCGTGCCGACCAGCGAATCGAGCAGCACGATCGGGCAACTGACACGCACGATGCCGCGCGGCTCCTCGTGCAGCAGCGCGATCGCCTCGTCGGCGGCGTCGGCCTCGACGAGCATCGCGCGGCAATGCGCGTAATAGGTCTGGCCGACGTCGGTGACCGTGAAGCGGCGCGTCGAGCGCTGGATCAGCCGCATCCCGAGCCGCGCCTCGAGCAGCGCGATGCGGCGGCTCAGCTTCGATTTCGGCATGTCCAGCGCGCGCCCGGCCGGCGCGAAGCCGCCGTGTTCGACGACCTGCACGAAGTAGTAGAGATCGTTCAGATCCCGCGCTTTATCGTTCATGAAATGGAACGCTGAGTGCGATTTCGGCAGTCTACCGGATCGATCGTTCCATCTCTATATTGTCATTCAAGGATGCGAAACACGGGTTTCGCCGCAATATGGAGAAGGGCCATGAAGAAGATCCAGGGTGTGTACAGTGCGCCGCGCGGTCATTGGGTCGGCGACGGTTTCCCGGTGCGTTCGATGTTCAGCTACCAGTCTCATGGCACGCATCTGAGCCCGTTCCTGCTGCTCGACTACGCGGGCCCGGCGACGTTCGAACCGACGACCGCGCCGCGCGGTGTCGGCCAGCATCCGCACCGCGGGTTCGAAACGGTGACGATCGTCTATGACGGCGAAGTCGCGCACCGCGACTCGACCGGCGCGGGCGGCACGATCGGCCCGGGCGACGTGCAGTGGATGACGGCCGCGAGCGGGATTCTGCACGAGGAATTCCATTCGGAGGCGTTCACGAAGCAGGGCGGCCCGCTCGAGATGGTGCAGCTGTGGGTGAACCTGCCCGCCGCGGACAAGATGGGCGCGCCCGGCTACCAGACGCTGCTGAACGCGGATATCCCGGTGGTCGAGCTGCCGGACGGCGCGGGGCGGGCGCGGATCATCGCCGGTGAACTCGACGGGCGGCGCGGCCCGGCCCGCACGCACACGCCGATCGACGTGTGGGACGTGCGGCTCGTGGCGGGCGGCCATGCGCGGTTCCCGGTCGCCGACGGGCGTACGCTCGCGGTGGTCGTACTGAGCGGCACCGTGCAGGTGAACGGCGAGACGGTGGCACGCGAAGCGCAGTTCGTGCAACTGGGCCGCGATGGCCGCGACGTCGAGATCGAAGCGAACGGCGACGCGAAGCTGCTGATCCTGAGCGGCGAGCCGATCGACGAGCCGGTCGTCGGCTACGGTCCGTTCGTGATGAACTCGCAAGCGGAGATTCGTACCGCGATCGACGACTTCAACAGCGGCCGCTTCGGCCAGATGCCGGCATGACTGCATGACGGCATGACGGCATGACGAGCAGGCCCCGCGCGATGCGGGGCCTTTTTTTCGCGCGTGGGCAGGCGGTCGCGCGCGATGCGCGCTTCGAGGCATAATCGACGGTTGCCGCGCGCTAGTCGGCGCGCCCGAATCAGGACCGCACATGAACGCATCCGCCCCCGCCGCATCCCCGAGCACCGCCGATCTCGACTGGCGCTGGAAATCCTTCGACGCGCTGACGGCGCGCGAAATCTATTCGATCCTCGAAGCGCGCAGCGCCGTATTCGTCGTCGAACAGAACTGCGTGTATCGCGACATCGACGATGCGGACCAGGCCGCGTGGCACTTGGCGGCCTTCGATCCGGTCGGCCGCGTGGCCGGCTATCTGCGCGTGCTGCTGCCGGACGCCCAGCACACCGACGTGCGCATCGGTCGCGTGCTGACGACCGCCGCGTTTCGCGGCGCGGGGCTCGGCAACGGGCTGCTGTCGCGCGCGCTCGAGCATATCCGCGCGCAGTGGCCGGATACGCCGGTGAGCCTGCATGCACAGGCTCACTTGCAGCGTTTCTACGGGGCATTCGGCTTCACGCCGAGTTCGGACGTGCACGACGAGGACGGCATCCCGCACGTCTGGATGAGCAGCGCGCGCGCGTGACGCGCGCCGCGCTGCGCGGCCGTCAGTGCGCGCCGCGTGCGACGGGCGGTTCGTCCGCGCGCTGCGCGACCCGTTCGCCGATCAGGCGCCCGCGCGCGGACAGCCGCAGCCAGTGCCGCAGCGCGATCAGTGCGCCGATCACGCTCATCATCGAGCCGGGAATCCACAGCAGCAGGCCACCGATCTGCTGGTCGCGCAGCGGGCTCAGCCACGTGAACGCGCGGCCGCAGATCGAGTAGATCGGATACAGCTCGTGCGGCGTGAAGAAGATCAGCGCGCCGAGCGCGATCTGCGGCGGGATCGCCGCGACGACGATCAGGATCCGGCGGCCCGGCGACAGCCGCGCGGGCGGCGCGGGACGCGGATCGACGACGAGCCACCAGAACAGCAGCCCGTCGATCACCATGCTCCAGTTCATCACGCGATAGAGACGCCAGTCGAGCATCGCGACGAAGTGAATCGGCGACAGCAGCCAGAAATAGATCAGCCCGACGAACAGCACGACCGCGACGACCGGATGGAACACCACGTCGAGCGTCGCGCGCACGGGCGCCCATGCGAGCGCGGGGCGCACGAAGCGCTGCCGCCAGCGGAACGGAATGCCCGCGCGGATCGCCGCGCCCGGATAGGACAACGCGATGAAGAACGGCCCGAGGTGATGCAGCACGAGGTGCTGCGCGCGGTGCATGAAGAATTCGTGCTCGAAGAAGTAGTCGAGCCGCGTATGCAGCGCGACGTAGAGCGCCGTCAGCCCGAACCAGAACGAGAACTGCCGCAGCGGCGACACCTTCGCCTTCTTCGCGCCGCGCGCGAACAGCACGGCGGCCGCCAGCACCGCGATGACCACGGTCGGCGACGGTTCCCACGGATCGAGCCAGTACAGGAGATTCATCGCGCGTGCATCACTTCGCCTGGGCCGGCGATTTCACGGCGAACGGCGCATCGACCGTTTCGCCGTCGGAGAACTTCAGGCGCAGGTGCACGGTGTCGCCCGGCTTGATCGCGTGCTTCGGCTCCTCGAGCATGAAGTGATAGCCGCCCGGCGCGATGTCGACCTTGCCGCGCGCGGGGATCGTCAGCTTGTCGACCATCTCCATCTTCTGCGTCGAGCCGTTCGATACCGTCTGGTGCAGCATCGCCATCCCGTAGTCGGGGCTGTCGACGTCGACGAGGTCGATCGGCTTGTCGCCGGTGTTCACGAGCGTCACGTAGCCGCCCGCGGGCAGCTTGTTCGGCAGCCAGCGGACCCAGGCGTTCTGCGCGCTGATCGCCCCGGCGGCATAGGCGTGGGCGCCGGCGCACAGCGCGGCGACGAGGGCGAACGTCTTGAGGGGCGTTTTCGTGTTCATGGCGGAATTCAGGTCGTGGAGGCAGTGTCGATGATCCGGCGCACATCGGCGGCGATGGCGTCGGGCGAATCGCGATCGGTCGCGAGCAGGCGCGCGCGGCCGGTCGCGTCGAAGATGTAGACGGCCGAGCTGTGCGTCACTTCGTAGCCGCCGGACGGATCGCGTTTTTCCATCTGGTAAGCGACGCGATAGCGCTTCGCGAGCGATTCGATCTGGCCGTCGGTGCCGGTCAGGCCGCGCGCATGCGCGGCGTCGAAGGCGGCGACATAGGACTGCATCGCCTGCGGCGTGTCGCGCGCGGGATCGACCGATACGAACAGGATGCGCACGTCGTCCGCCCGCGGACCGAGCTTCGCCAGCACTTCCATCAGCCGCGCCAGGGTTTCGGGGCAGACATCGGGGCAGTGCGTGTAGCCGAAGTAGACGAGCGCGACGCGGCCGCGAAACGCATCGGCATCGACGGGATGGCCGTCGCCGCCCGTCAGCTTGAACGACAGGTCGGGCAGGTGGCCGGTGACGTTGGTCAGGTTCCAGCGCGGCTCGTCGTGCGTGCACGCGGCGAGCGCCACGGCGGCGGCGAGGGCCGCGGCCGTGCGGATGAGGCGGGAGAGGCGCCGGTGCGGCGTGGGACGGGCAGACGGCATCTTAGGGACTGTTTCCATATGGAACGCGCAACCCCAAATTAAAAAACATTCTACGGGAATGTCCGAAATTGCCCGTATGGCGGCGTCGCGCGGCAAGCGGTTGCGACTGTAGCGCAATTCGCGCGCCTGCGTCCTTTCGAAACCGGTACGGGACGGACGAGCGGGGCAATATGTCGCAGTTGACGCGGCGGGCGGCGCGATGTCCGCGCTGCCCCGGTTTCGCCCATCCGGGGGCGCAGGCGCGGTAAGATGCGCACAACTCCATTCGCGCAGCGGCGGCCGGCATTTGCCGGCCACCCCTCAAATTATCGAATCGATGCAATCCGTTCCGGCTTCCCTGTCCCTGACCGATACCGCGTTCTTCTTCGACTTCGACGGCACGCTCGTCGAGCTGGCGCCGACGCCCGACGGCATTCACGTTCCGCCGTCGCTGCTGACGCTGCTCGACGAGTTGTCGCGCCGTTCGCACGGCGCGGTCGCGATCGTGTCCGGGCGCGGCATCGACAACCTCGACACGTTCCTGAAGATGCCCGGCATGCCGATCGCCGGCCTGCACGGCGCGGAGCGCCGCGATGCGAACGGCGACACGCAGCGCATCGGCTTCAACGACGAACGCCTGCTGCGCATCGAGCGCGAGCTCGCGGGCGTGGTCGACCGCCATCCGGGCATGCTGCTCGAGATCAAGGGTGCGGCCGTCGCGCTGCACTTTCGCAATGCGCCCGAGCGCGAGGCGGTGGCGCGTGAAGCGGCCGAGCGCCTCGTCGCCGACTATGCGGATGCGTACGTGCTGCAACCCGGCAAGATGGTGTTCGAAATCAAGCCGAAGGGCGTCGACAAGGGCCGCGCGCTGGCCGCATTCCTCGACGAGCCGCCCTTTGCGGGCCGCGTGCCGCTGTTCGCGGGCGACGACCTGACCGACGAGAAGGGCTTCGCGGTGGTCAACGCGCGCGGCGGCCTGTCGATCAAGGTCGGTGCGGGCGAGACGTCCGCGCGCATGCGGCTCGATTCGGTCGACGCACTGCATGAGCGGATCGCATGCTGGCTCGGCGCGGGGCAGCCTCACGCATGAGCCGGCTCATCATCGTTTCAAACCGCGTCGCACCGATTTCGGAAGGCGAACCGGCGGCGGGCGGCCTCGCGATCGGCGTCTATGACGCGCTGAAGGAAACCGGTGGCATGTGGTTCGGCTGGAGCGGCGAAGTGGTCGCGTCCGGCGCACCGCAGCCGCAGATCCGCATCGAGGAGCGCGGGCCCGTGACGTTCGCGACCGTCGGGCTGTCGCGCCGCGATTACGACCAGTATTACCGCGGGTTCTCGAATGCGACGCTGTGGCCCGCGTTCCATTACCGCGCGGACCTGATCCAGTACGATCGCCACGAATTCGACGGCTATCGCCGCGTCAACGTCTGGCTCGCGCAGCAGCTCGTGCCGCTGCTGCAGGACGACGACGTGATCTGGGTGCACGACTATCACCTGATTCCGTTCGCGCGCGCGCTGCGCGACGCCGGCGTGAAGAACCGCATCGGCTTCTTCCTGCACATCCCGTTTCCGGCCGCGCAGGTGCTCGTCAACGTGCCGCCGCACCGCGAGCTCGTCGAGTCGCTGTGCGCGTTCGATCTGCTCGGCTTCCAGACCGAGCCCGATCTGCGCGCGTTCTGCGACTACGTCGAGTTCGAGGGGGGCGGCGAGATCGAGCACGACGGACCCACGGTGCGCGTGCGCGCGTTCGGCCAGACGCTGCGCGCGGCCGCCTATCCGATCGGCGTGTATCCGGACGAGATCGCGTCGCTCGCGCAGGCGGGCGAGCACGGCAAGGCGGTGCGTACGCTCGCGACGTCGCTGCGCGGGCGGCAACTGATCATGAGCGTCGACCGGCTCGATTATTCGAAGGGGCTCGTCGAACGATTCCGTGCGTTCGAGAAGCTGCTCGAGCACCAGGCGTCGATCCGCAACCGCGTGTCGTTCCTGCAGATCGCGCCGTCGACGCGTGCGGACCTGCGCGCATACCAGGACATCCGCCTGCAGCTGGAAGCGGAGTCGGGGCGTATCAACGGGCGCTACGCGGAGCTCGACTGGGCGCCGATCCTCTACATTCACCGTCAGTACGACCGCCAGGTGCTGGCCGCGCTGTACCGGCTCGCGCGCGTGGGCTTCGTGACGCCGCTGCGCGACGGGATGAACCTCGTCGCGAAGGAGTACGTGTCCGCGCAGAATCCGGACGATCCGGGCGTGCTGGTGCTGTCGCGCTTCGCGGGCGCCGCGCGTGAGCTCACGGGTGCGCTGATCGTCAATCCGATCGATATCGACGGCATGGCCGATGCGCTGTCGCAGGCGCTGACGATGCCGCTCGCCGAGCGGCGTGCGCGCTACGCGGACATGATCGCGCAGCTTCGCGAGAACAACGTGTCGGTGTGGCGGGACAATTTCCTGCGCGATCTGCAGCAGGTCTGATCCGCTCCATTGCCGCCGCTGCAATTGAAAAAGCCGCCGTGCGTGAAGCACGGCGGCTTTTTTTGTCGGCTCGATGCCGGCGCGTCAGGCCACGCGTTCGCCGGTCTGCGTGTTGCCGTCGGTGGGCGCATGATGGCGGCCGTGCTGCTTCGCGAGCAGGTCGCGATACAGGCCCGGGCGGCTGCGCAGCACGTCGGGCGGGCCGTCGTCGATCACCTTGCCGTTGTTCATCACGATGATGCGGTCGAAGTTGCGCAGCGTCGACAGGCGGTGCGCGATCGCGATCACCGTGCGGCCGACCATCAGGCGGTCGAGCGCGCTCTGGATCGCTTCCTCGGACGCGCTGTCGAGCGCCGACGTCGCTTCGTCGAGCAGCAGGATCGGCGCATCCTTCAGGATCGCGCGCGCGATCGCGATGCGCTGGCGCTGGCCGCCCGACAGCTTGACGCCGCGGTCGCCGACGATCGTGTCATAGCCTTCCGGCATCGCCTCGATGAACTCCGCGCAGCGTGCGTCGCGCGCGGCGGCGAGCACTTCGTCGCGGGTCGCGTCGGGGCGGCCGTACGCGATGTTGTCGTAGATCGTCCGGTGCAGCAGCGAGATGTCCTGCGGCACCAGCGCGATCGCGTGGCGCAGGCTGTCCTGCGTGATTCCCTTCACGTCCTGGCCGTCGACCTTCACGACGCCGTCCTGCGTGTCGTAGAAGCGCTGCAGCAGCGCGAGCACGGTCGACTTGCCGGCGCCCGACTTGCCGATCAGACCGACGCGCTGGCCCGGCTCGATATGAAGGTCGAAGTGGTCGAGGATCGCGCGGCGGTGCGGGTACGCGAACGTCACGCGCTCGAAGTCGACGCGGCCGCCCGTGGCCGACAGCGGCTGCGCGTCCGAGCTGTCCGGCATTCCGTGCGGTTCGAGCAGCGTCTTCACTGCTTCGGACAGGCGTGCGACGTGCTGGGTGACGTCGACGAGCGCGACCGCGAGATCGCGCGTGCCGTGCAGGATCGTGAAACCGAGCGAGCTGACGAGCACGATGTCGCCCGACGTCGCGCGGCCCTGGTCCCACAGCCACAGCGCCCATCCGAGCAGGCCGGCGGACAGCATCGCGGTGATCACCGCATGCAGCAGCCGCAGCTTCTCGAGATAGAACAGGCTCTGCTGACGTGCGTCCATCTCGGCCTTGACCGTCGCGCCGAAGCGCTTCTGTTCGCGCAGGGTCATCCCGAACGCGCGCACGAGGCCCATGTTGCCGATCACGTCGACGAGCTCGCCGTCGACCGCCGCGGCCTTCGCCGCGAACGCGTGGTGGCGCGCCGAGCCGCGGCCGGCGAGCTTGAACAGGATCACGGACAGCACGGCCGAGCAGCCGAGCAGGCCGGCCGCCATCAGCGGATTGACGACGATGATCATCAGGATCGCGCCCATCACCGCGATGCACGGCGGCAGCACGTTCCACGCCATCGTGTTCTCCGACGTGTAGACCGCGTTCGACGTGGCCGTGATGCGGCTGGCGAGCGTGCCCGGCTGCTTCTCCGAGTAATACGTCGGCGAATGGCCGATCAGGTACTGGAACAGGTCGCGCCGCAGATCGCCGGTAACCGCGACGAACGTGTGCGCGGCGACCCAGCCGCCGACGCGCCACAGCAGGTTGTCGGCCGCGATCAGCCCGACGAGCAGCGCGAATGCGCTCCACAGCGGGCCCGGGTGATGGCGTCCGGTTGCCAGCACGTCGATCAGGTGCTTGATCGCATATTGCGAGCCGAGCGCGCAGCCGACGGCGGCCAGCACGCTACAGAGCACGATCAGGTGCGCGGCGGGGTGGAGGCGGATGTAGCGGAACAGGAACGCGATCGGCCGATGCGCGTAGCTCGACAGCTTCGCGTTATGGGCGTTGCGCTGGGCGGGGGTGAGAGAGTCCAAAATATCCGTGCGGTGATTCGGTGATTGAGCGTGGCGGCTGGATCGCAGGCCGGCGTTCGCCCGGACTGAATAATCCGGCATTGTAAACAAGGCCTGCGTCGCGCTGCGCGAATCTTGCCTTGGCCAGAGGCTCGCGATCGATTTTGAGATAAAATCCGGCATCCCGTCCTGCCTCGTGTACCGGAATCACGCTGCCGGCAGCTGCGGGTGACAAGGATCGCCAAAAGGGCCTTCCACTCTAGAACGGACGCCCGAGTCCGCGGGTTGCAAAGTGTTGCGCCTTTGTAACAAAGTAAAGTGTTTGAAATGTCGCGCGCCGTATCGGGATTAACCCTAGATAATCGACTCCGGGTTCGATTCCAGGTTTTTTTACGAACCCCTGTCAACGGGTCTTCGTTTCAAACGTTCTATGCCTGTCGCGTCGCCGACGCTCCTTGAGCAGCGCGGGTTTCGACGCTCCCGGCAGGCTGATTCGTCCGATGTTCGGACGACATGCATCCAGCCCGGACCGCCGGCAGGTTGCCGACCCATACCTGGTTTTTTGCCGATTTTTTAGGAGTTACGCATGCGAATCGCCCAAATCGCTCCGTTGCACGAAGCGGTGCCCCCGAAACTGTACGGCGGCACCGAGCGGGTGGTGTCCTACCTCACCGAAGCACTTGTCGAGATGGGGCATGACGTCACGCTCTTCGCGAGCGGCGATTCGCAAACTTCCGCGAAGCTCGAAGCGTGCTGGCCGCAGGCGCTGCGCCTCGACCCAACGATCCGCGACGTGATGGCCCCGCACATGCTGCTCCTCGAGCAGGTGCGCCGTCGCGCGGAAGAGTTCGACGTCCTGCACTGCCACATCGATTACTACCCGTTCTCGCTGTTCTCGCGCCAGCCGGTCCCGCATCTGACGACGATGCACGGCCGTCTCGACCTGCCGGAACTGCAGCCGATCTTCAATGCATTCAGCGACGTGCCGGTCGTGTCGATCTCCGACAACCAGCGCATCCCGCTGCCGCAGGCGAACTGGCTGTCGACCGTCTACCACGGCCTGCCGGAAAACCTGCTGACGCCGATCCCGAACGTGAAGCCGAGCTACCTCGCGTTCCTCGGCCGCATCTCGCCGGAGAAGCGCGTCGACACGGCGATCCGCATCGCCGAGCAGGCCGGCCTGCCGATCAAGATCGCCGCGAAGCTCGACAAGGCCGACCGCGCGTACTACGAAGAGAAGATCAAGCCGCTGTTCGCGCTGCCGCACGTCGAGTACATCGGCGAAATCAGCGAGTCCGAAAAGGCCGAATTCCTCGGCAACGCGCACGCGCTGCTGTTCCCGATCGACTGGCCGGAGCCTTTCGGCCTGGTGATGATCGAGGCGATGGCCTGCGGCACGCCGGTGATCGCGTTCAAGCGCGGCTCGGTGCCGGAAGTGATCGACAACGGCGTGTCGGGCTTCGTCGTCGAAGACGAGCTGTCGGCCGTCGCCGCGCTCAAGCGCCTCGATACGCTGCCGCGCGAGAAGGTTCGCGCCGCGTTCGAAGCCCGTTTCTCGTCGAAGGTGATGGCGCAGAACTACGTGAAGGGCTACGAGGAACTGCTGCGCCAGAAGCGCCGCACGGTGCTCCGCGAAGTCAACGCAAGCTGATCGCGGGCCGCCGCCGCATGGCGGCGCGCGGCCGTCACGACGCCCCGTCCGGGTTTTCCGGCGGGGCGTTGTCACATCTGCGGCGCGGATCTGTTGTATTCTCGCCGCGCCCGGCGCTGCGAACGGCCTCCGAAGCGGCCCGGCACGCCATCCGGCCATCTGTCCAGACGGTAATGTCCCTATAATGGCCGTGCCGTGAAATCCGGCCCAGTACGAATATCCAGAGGAGAGCAGTCTTGGCGAGAACGAAAACCACGCGCGCAGCGCCGGCCCCCGGCGCCGGCGTGATCTTCGCGTTGCGCGCGATCGGTCTCGTGCTGCTCGCGCGCTGGCTGTTCTCGATGTCCCAGATGGGTTATCGCTCGTCGCTGTCGGCGATGGTGTCGTCGCCGTGGGCATTCATCTATCTCATCCTGATCTTCCTGCTGCTCGCGCTGCCGGGCGCCGCCGCACGGGCCGAGCGGCCGTTCCATCCGCTGCCGCAGTGGCTGCGCCAGGCGCTGCGCGTGTTCGCGCTGATCGGTCTCCTGTTCGCCGTGTGGTCGATCGGCGCGTTCACGTGGGCGGCCGGCTGGCGCCGTGCGCTGCATGCGGTGACGGCGACCAACGGCTGGCTCGTCGCCGCGCCGGCGCTGTACGCGGCGATCGTATGGATCTGCCGGCCGCGGCCGCTGTGGCGGACCAACGTGGCCGCGCGCCGCTTCGCGGTCGGCCGGTATGCGATTTCGCTCGACGTGCTGACGCGCACCGCGATCGTCTGGATGGAAAGCCGCAAGGTGGGCCAGTACGACGCGCGCGAACTGTCGGTGCGCTGGCCCGGCCGCGTGGCGCCCGCCGCGGGCGAGCAAGGCGCGCAGCCGGCGGTCGTGCCGCCGCGCCGCGGCAGCCTGTTCAATCGACCGAAGGTGGAACTGCTGTGGGATTCGCCGGCGGCTGTCGGCCATAACCGGCAGATCGTGATGCGCACGCCGCTCGCGACCGAAGGCGATCGGGTCGCGGTGCTCGCGCTCGACGCGGCGCTCAAGCAGATCGTCTGATAGGGCCCGCAGCGGTTGCGGGCGACAAGGAGGCGCGATGATCGTCCGTTGGTTGCTGGCTGCCATTCACCTGAGTGCGTTCGGCGTCGCGTTTGCCGCGATCGCGGGGCGTAACCGCGCGTTGCGCCGGCTCGTCGCATCGGCGCAGGCGGCAGATTTGCCCGGCGTGTTCAAGGCCGATGCGGTCTGGGGACTGTCCGCGCTCGTGCTGATCGCGACGGGCCTTGCGCGCGCGTTCGGCGGTTTCGAGAAAGGGACCGCGTACTACCTGCACGAACCGCTCTTTCACCTGAAGATGACTGCGCTCGTGCTGATCCTGCTGCTCGAGATCGCGCCGATGCTGGGGCTGATCCGCTGGCGTGTTGCCGCGCGGCGGCAGCAGATGCCCGATATCGGCCGTGCGCGCACCTATGTGCGGATCGGCCACTGGCAGGCGCTGCTGGTGATCGTCATCGTGTTCGCCGCGTCGGGGATGGCGCGGGGGATAGGGACGCCCGGTTAGGGACGCCCGGTTAGGGGCGCCCGGTTAGGGGCGCCCGGCTAGGGGCGCCCGGCTAGGGGCGCCCGGCTAGGGGCGCCCGGCTAGGGGCGCCCGGCTAGGGGCGCCCGGCTAGGGGCGCCCGGCTAGGGGCGCCCGGCTAGGGGCGCCCGGCTAGGGGCGCCCGGCTAGGGGCGCCCGGCTAGGGGCGCCCGGCTAGGGGCGCCCGGCTAGGGACGCCCGGCTAGGGACGCCCGGCTAGGGCGCCCAACTAGGGCGCCCAACTAGGGCTGCCCAGCCAAGTGCGGCCACTCAGGTCCGGCATGGCGACAACCATCCGGATCCCGTTCCACCCGCGAGGCGTTTCAAGCCCGGCGCCAGCCGGACCGACCACGCACCGCATCATGCCTGCCGATTCCCATCCGATCGGGCGGTTTCGCCGCCCGGCTCGCGCTGTGCTCAGCGTACGAGGCAGGGGCGCTTGTTGTTGAACGTCCAGCCCGGGATCAGATACTGCATCGCCGCCGCGTCGTCGCGGGCGCCGAGGCCGTGCTGCTTGTACAGCTCGTGTGCGAGCGCGACCGCATCCATGTCGATGTCGATGCCGAGCCCCGGCCGCTTCGGCACTTCCACCAGCCCGTTCTCGATCTTCAGCGGCTCGCGCGTCAGCCGTTCGCCGTCCTGCCAGATCCAGTGCGTATCGATCGCGGTGACCTGGCCCGGCGCCGCGGCTGCGACGTGCGTGAACATCGCGAGCGACACGTCGAAGTGGTTGTTCGAATGCGAACCCCACGTGAGGCCCCAGTCGCGGCACATCTGCGCGACCCGCACCGACCCCTGCATCGTCCAGAAGTGCGGATCGGCGAGCGGGATGTCGACGGCGTGCAACTGCACCGCATGGCCCATCTGCCGCCAGTCGGTCGCGATCATGTTGGTCGCCGTCGGCAGCCCCGTCGCGCGGCGGAATTCGGCCATCACCTCGCGGCCCGAGTATCCGTTCTCCGCGCCGCACGGATCTTCCGCATACGCGAGCACGTGATGCTGGTCGCGGCACAGCCGCACGGCCTCGTCGAGCGACCATGCGCCGTTCGGATCGAGCGTCACGCGCGCGTCGGGGAAGCGCTCCGCGAGCGCCGTCACGGCTTCGATCTCGCTTGCGCCGTCGAATACGCCGCCTTTCAGCTTGAAGTCGTTGAAGCCGTAGCGCGCATGCGCGGCTTCGGCGAGCCGCACGATGGCTTCGGGCGTCAGCGCGGCTTCGTCGCGCACGCGCGTCCAGTCGTCGGTCGCGCCGCGGCCGTCGCGATAGGGGAGCGCCGTCTTCGTGCGATCGCCGACGTAGAACAGGTAGCCGAGCATCTCGACGCGCTCGCGCTGCTGGCCTTCGCCGAGCAGCGCGGCGACCGGTACGCCCAGATGCTGGCCGAGCAGGTCGAGCAGCGCGGCTTCGAGGGCGGTGACCGCGTGGATCGTCGTGCGCAGGTCGAAGGTCTGCAGCCCGCGGCCGCTCGCGTCGCGGTCGGCGAAGGTGCGCCGCACATCGTTGAGCACCGCGTGATAGTTGCCAACCGGCTGGCCGACGACGAGCGCGCGCGCGTCGTCGAGCGTGCGGCGGATGCTTTCGCCGCCGGGCACTTCGCCGACGCCCGTGCGGCCCGCGCTGTCCTTCAGGATCAGGAGGTTGCGAGTGAAGAACGGGCCGTGCGCGCCGCTCAGGTTGAGCAGCATGCTGTCGTGGCCGGCGACCGGAATCGCTTGCAGGTCGACGATGCGCGGCGTGTCGTGGGAAGGCGAGGCAGTGACGGCGTTCATGGGCGGCGATGGCGAAAGAGTGGGCGATGCCGTGCGGCAAAAGCTTTGCCGCGCGCGGCGGGAGGTGCGATCATTCGACAACCGACGTGCGCGGCGCGCAAGCCCCGCATGTCGACGCAACCCGAAAGAGGGGTGGGAGCGACAACCGGCCGGCGGAGCGCAGAACGCGAACGCAGGTCGATCGTCACGCACGGGACCGGGCGGTGCTGAACAGCCGACCTGAGTCGACAGGAGATCCGTGCGCCGATCATCAGTCGTCGGATGACTTGTGACGCAGTATAATGAATCATCGGCTTTCGCTCAAACCCCGCGTAAACCCTCGGCTCACATTACGATCATTCAAAAAGGAACCGGCCACATGTCCGTGCCTACGCTTCCCGCAGCGCCGCGCCGTCGCGCACGCAGCCTCGCACAAGATGTCGTCGACGCGCTGACCGCGCAGATCGAAAACGGCACGCTGCGTCCCGGCGACAAGCTGCCGACCGAAACCGAAGTCATGGCGGCGCAGGGCGTGAGCCGCACGGTCGTGCGCGAAGCGATCTCGCGGATGCAGGCGAGCGGCCTCGTCGAGACGCGCCACGGCATCGGCAGCTTCGTACTGGAGCCGTCGCGCCGCCAGACGCTCGGCATCGATCCCGCGACGATCACGACGCTGCGAGACGTGCTCGCGGTGCTGGAGCTGCGCATCAGCCTCGAAAGCGAGTGCGCGAGCCTCGCCGCGCAGCGTGCGAACGATACCGACCTCGCCGCGCTGCGGCGCGCGCTCGACGCGATCGCGACGGGCGCGGGCGGCGGCCGCGACACCGCGCAGCTCGACTTCCAGTTCCACCTGCAGATCGCCCAATCCACCGGCAACCGCTATTTCGTCGACATCATGACGCAGCTCGGCACCTCGATCATCCCGCGCACGCGGGTGAATTCGGCGCGCTTTGCCGGCGACGACCTCGAGCGCTACGTCGGCCGGCTGAACCACGAGCACGAGGACATCTACGAGGCGATCGCGCGCCACGACCCGGAAGCCGCCCGCGCCGCGATGCGCACGCACCTCACGAACAGCCGCGAGCGGCTGCGCCGCGCGCACGAGGCAGCCGAGGCCGAAGCCGGCTGACCGTTGCGTCGTGGGGCTCGCGCGGCTGCGAGCCCGGCCGCATCGCTTCAACATCAGTCGTCATACAAGATCGGTATGACCATCTCGATCTCCGCGGCCAGACGGCGTTGACGCCGCCGGCCGCCTGCCTCGTCGATCAGCCTCCCTTCGTCACGATCGTTTTCCACGCACCGTTCTTCACCTGGTACAGCGTCGACATCCCACTCTTCAGCGAGCCGTCGTTCGCGAACGAGATACGGCCGGTCACGCCTTCGAAGTCGATTTTCTTGAGCGCCGGGCGATAGGCCTTCGGGTCGGTCGAACCGGCCGCCTGCATCGCCTTGATCGCCGCCCATGCGGCGTCGTAGCCGAATTGCGCATACGACAGCACGTCGACGCCGAAGCGCTTCTTGAAGCGCGCCTCGAAATCCTTCCCCTGCGGCAACTCGTCGAGCGGCCGGCCGTATTCCCACGCCATCGCGCCTTCGGCGGCCGGCCCCGCGATCTTGATGAACTCGTTGTCCTTCACGCCGCCGCCGCCGACGAACTGCGCGTTCAGCCCGAGCTGCCGCATCTGCTTGATGAAGTTCGCGGCGAGCGAATCGAGGCCGCCGAAGAAGATCAGGTCGGGGTTCTTGCCCTTCAGGCTCGTGATCTGCGCGCGGAAATCGACCGCCTGGTTGCTGGTGAACTCGCGCCCGATGAGGTTGCCGCCGGCGGCTTTCACGGCCTTCTCGAATTCGTCGGCCTCGCCCTGGCCGAACGCGGTGCGGTCGTCGATGATCGCGATGCGCTTCGCCTTCGTCACGTCGACCGCGTACTTGCCCGCGTTGCCGGCATTCTGGCCGTCGGTCGCGATCACCATGAACATGTTCGCGAGCCCGCGCGACGTGAGCGTCGGGTTGGTCGCGGCCGGGTCGATCACCGGAACGCCGGCCTTGTCGTAGACCACCGACGCCGGGATCGTCGTCCCCGAGTTGAAGTGACCGACCACGACCGACACGTTCTGGTCGACCAGCGCCTGCGCGGCCTGCACGCCGATGCGCGGGTCGGCCTGGTCGTCCTGCACGACGAGATTGAAGTGGGCAGGCTTGCCGGCGATCTGCACCTTCTGCGCGACCGCGTCGTCGAGCGCGAGCTGTACGCCGTTTTGCAGATCCTTGCCGTAGCCGGCGTTCACGCCCGTGAGCGGCGCGGCGAAGCCGACCTTCACGTCGGTTGCGTCGGCAGCCTGGGCGGCCTGTTGCGAGAGGAGGGCAAGCGCGGATGCAATCGACACCGACAGCAGGGAATGACGGAATTTCATGTTGTTCCTCTTGTTCGACACCTGCGAGTGGGTACCGCACGCGTTCGGGCGGGCCGGGCGCGTGCGACGGGCGGGCGGTTCGACCGCTTCTCCGAATCGGGCGGGGAGGTCGGCATCGTGATCCTCGGAACATCTCCCGTCAGGCTCCGCGAAGAGCCCCGATTGCCTCGATATATAGGTCGCCGATATGCACGGGTCTTGGAAATTTGCCGCGCATTCGATGCGGATTTGCGCATAGCTTCCGCG
>NZ_PREY01000015.1:0-176315 GCF_002959955.1 Burkholderia sp. BE12
CTCCTCGTTTTCCCGCCCCCGAAAGCCCCGTCCGCACGCCCGTCTGGCCCATCTTTCTCACGTATCACCTTCACAAGTTGCACTAGCTCTTTCATTTATAACGGTTTTTGGAATGAGGGGCCGCATGAGCATGTGCGCGTAAGTCCTTGTTCTAACTAACAAAATTCGTCAAAAAAGCGGGCCGCTCCCTTGACCGTGCCACACCCTTCCTCTAAAGTGGGAGACAGTGTGAGAAAGTGTATTTTTGTGTGATTTAGCAGGCTGTTCCGGCTAAATTCTCAGCATTGAGCGGGTGCTTCGGTGCCCTGAACGGGAGAGCGGAAAGTGTTCCAAGGGGCGTCGGCGCTGACGCTCGATGCGAAAGGCCGGATGTCGGTGCCGGCTCGCTATCGCGAAGCGCTGCAAGGACAGGCAGAAGGACGGGTGACTGTGACCAAGCACCCGGACGGCTGCCTGTTGCTGTTTCCGCGCCCCGAATGGGAAGTGTTCCGCGCCAAGATCGCCGCGCTGCCGATGGACGCGCACTGGTGGCGGCGAATTTTTCTCGGCAATGCGATGGACGTCGATCTCGACAGCGCGGGCCGGATTCTTGTATCGCCCGAGCTGCGCATGGCAGCCGGACTGGAAAAGGAAGTCATGTTGTTGGGAATGGGTAGTCACTTCGAGCTGTGGGATTCGCAGACCTACAACGCGAAGGAGCAGGCAGCGATGGCGCAGGGCATGCCCGACGCGCTGAAGAATTTCACGTTCTGATTGCGGTGACGGAGACGCCCGCGATGGGAAATGAATTGCGGCATCGGACGGTGCTGTTGGATGAGGCGGTCGAGTCGCTCGTGACGCGGCCGGACGGCGTGTATGTCGACGGCACGTTCGGGCGCGGCGGCCATAGCCGCGCGGTGCTCGCGCGGCTGGCGGCGGCCGGGCGGCTGATCGCGTTCGACAAGGATCCGAGGGCGATCGAGACGGCGCAGGGCATCGAGGATGCGCGCTTCTCGATCGTGCATGACAGCTTTGCATCGATGCGCGACGCGCTTGCGGCGCGCGGCGTCGAGAAGGTGTCGGGGGTGTTGCTGGACCTGGGCGTGTCCTCGCCGCAGGTGGACGATCCGGCGCGCGGCTTCAGCTTCCGCGCCGATGGTCCGCTGGACATGCGAATGGATCCGACGCGTGGCGAGTCGGCGGCCGAATGGCTCGCGCGGGCTTCGGTGCAGGAATTGACGGAGGTGATACGGGATTATGGGGAAGAACGGTTTGCTTTTCAGATTGCAAAGGCGCTTGTTGCTCGCCGGGCAGAGTCCGACCGTCTTGGGCCTCTCGACACCACGGGCGAGCTTGCCCAAATCGTGGGTCACGTCGTCAAAACCCGTGAGAAGGGCAAGGATCCGGCAACCCGCACCTTTCAGGCTATACGGATTCACGTCAATCAAGAGCTTGCGGACCTGCAAGTCGTACTAGACGCGGCACTGTCGTTGCTGGAGCAAGGGGGGCGGCTGGTGGTCATCAGCTTTCATTCACTCGAGGACCGGATCGTCAAGCGATTCATGCAGGCGCACGCGAGTGCGCCTGCGGTCGATCGTCGTCTGCCGATCCGCGCCGTCGACCTCCCGAGCCCGCCGCTCAAGATCATCAGCCGCCAGTTTCCGAGCGAAGCGGAAGTCGCCGCGAATCCGCGCGCCCGCTCGGCCGTGATGCGCATCGCGGAGCGCGTCACGCCATGAGCCGCCTCAACATCTTCCTGCTGATCATCGTGATGGGTTGCGCGCTGTCGGTCGTCAACTCGACGAACCAGCAACGCCAGATATTCATCCAGCTGCAGCGCGCGCAGTCGCAGGAGCGTCAACTCCAGCAGGACTATGCGCAGCTTCAATATCAGCAGAGCGCGCTGTCGAAGACGTCCCGCATCGAGCAGCTCGCGAACGATTCGCTGAAAATGCAGCCGATCTCGACCGGCCGCACGCAATACCTGACGCTGCCGCCGGGCGCCGCGAAGGCGATCGACGCGCCGATCCCTGCTTCGGCCGATACCGCCGGCAAGGGCAAGGGAGGCGCGCGATGAAACCGTCCCCGAAGCGCCAGAACGTGAAATTCTCGTCGAGCCCCGTGCTGGGCGTGCATCTGCCGATGTGGCGCTCGAAGCTCGTCGTGTTCATGCTGTTCATGGCGTTCGTCGCGCTGGCCGCGCGGGCATTCTGGATCCAGGGGCCCGGCAACGCGTTCTACCAGAAGCAGGGCGAAAGCCGCTACCAGCGCACGCTGGAGCTGCCGGCCACGCGCGGCAAGATTCTCGACCGTAACGGGCTCGTGCTCGCGACGAGCTTGCCGGTGCGCGCGATCTGGGCGATTCCCGACGCGGTGCCGGACGATCTCGACGCCGACAAGATCAACCAGCTCGGCAAGCTCCTCGGCATGACGCCGAAGGAACTGCGCGTGAAGCTGTCGGAAGACAAGGGTTTCGTCTACGTGAAGCGTCAGGTGCCGATCGACGTCGCCGACAAGGTCGCCGCGCTCGACATTCCCGGCATCTATCAGCGCAACGAATACAAGCGCTTCTATCCGGAAGGCGAGATCACCGCTCACCTGATCGGCTTCACGAACGTCGAGGACGAAGGGCAGGAAGGCGTCGAACTGGGCGACCAGAAGATGCTGTCCGGCACGTCGGGCATGCGCCGCGTGATCAAGGACCGGATGGGGCACATCATCGAGGACGTCGCCGAGCAGATTCCGCCGCACAACGGCACCGACGTCGACCTGTCGATCGACAGCAAGATCCAGTACATCGCGTACGCGAACCTGAAGGCCGCCGTCGAGAAGTTCAAGGCGAAGGCCGGCGCGGCGATGGTCGTCGACGTGCGTACCGGCGAAGTGCTCGCGCTCGTCAACTACCCGACGTACAACCCGAACGACCGCTCGCGCATGACCGGCGAGCAGTTGCGCAACCGGATCATGACCGACGTGTTCGAGCCGGGCTCGATCATGAAGCCGTTCACCGTGTCGCTCGCGCTCGATCTGCACCGCGTGACGCCGAACACGCTCGTCGAGACGGGCAACGGGCACTTCGTGCTCGACGGCGCGCCGATCACCGACGACGCGGGTTTCGGCACGCTGACGGTCGGCGGCGTGATCCAGAAGTCGAGCAACATCGGCGCGACGAAGATCGCGATGACGATGCGGCCCGAGGAAATGTGGAATATGTATACGAGCATCGGCCTCGGCCAGGCGCCGAAGGTCGGGTTCCCGGGCGCGGTGGCCGGCCGGCTGCGTCCGTGGAAGAGCTGGCGCCGCATCGAGCAGGCGACGATGTCGTACGGCTACGGCCTGTCGGTGTCGCTGTTCCAGCTCGCACGGGCGTACACGGCGATCGCGCACGACGGCGAACTGATGCCCGTGACCATTTTCAAGACCGACCCCAATCAGCCGATCGCGGGCACGCAAGTGTTCAACCCGACCACCGCGCGCGAAGTGCGTGCGATGCTCGAGACGGTGGTCGCGCCGGGCGGCACGTCGCCGGATGCGGCCGTGCCGGGCTACCGCGTCGGCGGCAAGAGCGGTACCGCGTACAAGCACGAAGGTCACGGCTACACGCGCAAGTACCGCGCGTCGTTCGTCGGGATGGCGCCGATGCCGAATCCGCGCATCGTCGTCGCGGTGTCGGTCGACGAGCCGACCGCCGGCAGCCACTTCGGCGGCCAGGTGTCCGGCCCCGTATTCTCGGCGATCGCCGGCGACACGATGCGTGCGCTGAACGTCCCGCCGAACATGCCGATCAAGCAGCTCGTCGTGTCCGACGATTCGCCGGAATCGGCTGCCGCAAAGGGCCCGCAAAAGCTGGCCGCGGGGAGCGGCGCGAAGCATATGATCGTGTCCAGCACGACGCGTAATTCACCAGGAGTTGTTCGATGAGCGCCGCCCGCAGTTCCCATCCGGCGCATCAGCAGATCGCAGCCGCGCTCGCGTGGCTGCGCCAGCATGTGGCCCCCGCGGCGCAACTGCATGCCGACACGCGCAGCCTCAAGGCCGGCGACGTGTTCGTCGCGTATGCGGTCGACGGGGCGGATAACCGTGCTTTCATGGCCGACGCCGTCGCGCGCGGTGCGGCCGCCGTGCTGTATCAGCCGGAAGGGCTGACCGACGCACCGGCCGCGCCGGCCGTGCCCGTCGCGCTCGCGGTGCCGGCGCTCGACCAGCTCGCCGGCGAGATCGCCAGCGGCTGGTGCGGCGATCCGAGCGACAGCCTGCTCGCGATCGGTGTCACGGGCACGAACGGCAAGACGTCGTGCACGCAGTGGATCGCCACCGCGCTGACGGCGCTGCACCAACCGTGCGCGGTGATCGGCACGCTCGGCAGCGGGATGCCCGGCCAGCTCGTGCCGACCGGCTTCACGACGCCCGACGCGCCGCAACTTCAGCGCAGCCTCGCGCAATTGCGCGACGCGGGCGCGCAGGCCGTGGCGATGGAAGTGTCGTCGCACGCGCTGCACCAGGGGCGCGTGAACGGGACGGCGTTCGACATCGCGGTGTTTACGAATCTCACGCAGGATCACCTCGACTATCACGGCACGTTCGATGCGTACGAGGCCGCGAAGGCGAAGCTGTTCGCGTGGCGCGGCCTGCGCGCGGCGGTGATCAACCGCGACGACGCAGCAGGCCGCCGTCTGCTGGAGAAGCTGGCCGGCCGCGTGCGCACGATCGCGTACGGGATCGGCGACGCACCGGCGCCCGACGCCGATCGCGAGCTGGTCGCGCTCGACGTGCGCGCGACCGCGACGGCTACCGCATTCCGTCTGCGTTCGTCGTGGGGCGACGCGGATGTCGAGGTCGGCACGCTCGGCACGTTCAACGTCAGCAACCTGCTCGCCGTGCTCGGCTCGCTGCTCGCGGCCGACGTGCCGTTTGCGGCGGCCCTCGCCGAGATCGAGCGGCTCGAGTCGGTCAACGGCCGGATGCAGCGGCTCGGCGGCAGGCTACAGAACGACGAGCCGCTCGTCGTGATCGACTACGCGCATACGCCCGACGCGCTCGAAAAGACGCTCGACGCGCTGCGCCCGATCGCCGCGGCGCGCGGCGGCCGGCTCGTCTGCATGTTCGGCTGCGGCGGCGATCGCGATGCGACGAAGCGTCCGCTGATGGGCGCGATCGCGGAGCGGCTCGCCGACGAAGTCGTCGTCACGAGCGACAACCCGCGCAGCGAGGATCCGCAGCACATCATCGACCAGATCGTCGCGGGCATGACCGCATCCGATCGCGCACGTCGTATCGAGGATCGCGCGAGCGCGATCCTGCAGGCGGTGCGCGGCGCCGCGCGCGAGGACGTCGTCGTGCTGGCCGGCAAGGGCCACGAGGCCACGCAGGAAATCATGGGCAAGAAGCGGGCGTTCTCCGACCAGGATCACGCGCGGCTCGCGCTCGCAGCGCGCGCGACGCACGGCAAGGGAGGCGCGGAATGACGATGCTCAGTCTCGGCGAAGCCGCCCGCCTGATTCCCGGGGCCACCGTCCGCGGCGACGCGGGCATCACCTTCGACCGCGTGTCGACCGACAGCCGCACGGCCGGCCCGGGCGACCTGTTCGTCGCGCTGAAGGGCGAGCGCTTCGACGCGCACGACTTCCTCGGCGACGTCGCCGCGCGCGGGGCTGCCGCGGCGCTCGTCGCGCATGCGCCGGCAGGCGTCGCGATGCCGATGATCGAAGGCGGCGAAACGCGCGCCGCGCTCGGCGCGCTCGCGCACGGCTGGCGGATGCGATTCCCGCTGCCGCTCGTCGCGGTGACGGGCAGCAACGGCAAGACGACCGTCAAGGAAATGATCGCGTCCATCTTCGCGGCGGCGGTCGGTGCCGACGCGCGGCTCGCGACGGCCGGTAACCTGAACAACGATGTCGGCCTGCCGCTGACGCTGCTGCGCCTGTCGGCCGCGCATCGTCTGGCGGTGATCGAGATCGGCATGAACCACCCGGGCGAAACCGAAGTCCTCGCGCGCCTCACCGCGCCGACGGTCGCGCTCGTCAACAACGCGCAGCGCGAGCACCAGGAATTCATGGCGACGGTCGAGGCCGTCGCGCTCGAACACGCGGCGGTGATCCACGCGCTGCCGCCGGACGGCGTCGCGGTGTTCCCGGCCGACGACGCGTACGCGGGCATCTGGCGGGTCGCGTCGACCGGCAACCGGATCCTCGATTTCGCGCTGCACGACGCCGAACGTCAGAACGACGCGCAGGTCGTCGGGCGCGTGCACGGCGGCGAACTCGCGATCGACACGCCGGTCGGCGCCGTCACGGTGCGGCTGCGTGCACTCGGCGAGCACAACGCGCGTAACGCGCTGGCCGCGACGGCTGCGGCGCTCGGCGCCGGCGTCGCGCTGTCCGCGATCCGGCAGGGTCTCGAATCGTTCGAGCCGGTCAAGGGCCGGTTGCAGGTGAAGCAGGCGAGCGTCGGCAGCCTCGCGGGCGCGACGGTCGTCGACGATACGTACAACGCGAACCCCGATTCGATGCGTGCCGCGATCGACGTGCTCGCCGCGCATCCGGCGCCGCGCGTGCTGGTGATCGGCGACATGGGCGAAGTGGGCGACGAAGGGCCGGCCTTCCACCGCGAAATCGGTGCGTACGCGCGCGAACGCGGAATCGACGCGCTGTTCGCGCTCGGCGACGCGTCGCGCGACGCGTGCACCGCATACGGCGACACGGCGCGCCATTTCGACGACGTCGGCGCGCTCGTGTCGGCGCTGCTCGCGGCCGGTTACGGCGCGCAGGCGACGGTGCTCGTGAAGGGCTCGCGGTACATGAAGATGGAGCGCGTGATCGACGCGCTGACGAACCAACCCGCGGCGGGCACCGTGCCCGCCGCACACTGAGTAGAAGGAAGGAAGCATGCTGCTGGCGCTGGCGCAATGGCTGCAAGGTGACGCAAGCTTTTTGCGCTTGTTCACGTACCTCACGTTCCGTGCGGTGATGGCCACCATCACCGCGCTCGGGATCGGGCTCGTGTGCGGACCGTGGGTGATCCGCAAGCTGACGCAAATGAAGGTCGGGCAGGCCGTGCGCAAGGACGGCCCGCAGACCCACCTCGTCAAGTCCGGCACGCCGACGATGGGCGGCGTGCTGATCCTGATCGGCATCGCGGTCGCGACGCTGCTGTGGGGCGACCTGACGAACCGTTTCATCTGGATCGTGATGCTCGTCACGTTCGGTTTCGGCGTGATCGGCTGGGTCGACGATTACCGCAAGGTCGTCCACAAGGACCCGCGCGGGATGTCGTCGCGCGAGAAGTATTTCTGGCAGTCGGTGATCGGGCTGTTCGCGGCCGTCTATCTCGCGTTCAGCGTGTCCGAGGCGAACAACGTGCGCGTGTTCGACCTGTTCATGGCGTGGGTGAGGAGCGGCCTGTCGATGGGGCTGCCGGCGCGCGCCGACCTGATGCTGCCGTTCCTGAAGTCGATCAGCTACCCGCTCGGCGTCTGGGGCTTCATCGTGCTGACCTACTTCGTGATCGTCGGGGCGAGCAACGCGGTGAACCTGACCGACGGCCTCGACGGCCTCGTGATCATGCCGGTCGTGCTGGTCGGCGCGTCGCTCGGTGTGTTCGCGTACGTGATGGGCAGCGCGGTCTATTCGAAATATCTGCTGTTCCCGCACATCCCGGGCGCCGGCGAGCTGCTGATCTTCTGTTCCGCGATGGGCGGGGCAGGGCTCGCGTTCCTCTGGTACAACACGCACCCCGCGCAGGTATTCATGGGCGACGTCGGCGCGCTGGCGCTCGGCGGCGCGCTCGGCACGGTCGCGGTGATCGTGCGCCAGGAAATCGTGCTGTTCATCATGGGCGGCATCTTCGTCGCGGAAACGCTGTCGGTGATGCTGCAGGTTTCGTGGTTCAAGTACACGAAAAAGCGTTACGGCGAAGGGCGGCGGCTGCTGAAGATGGCGCCGCTGCATCACCATTTCGAATTGTCCGGCTGGAAGGAAACGCAGGTGGTGGTGCGTTTCTGGATCATCACGCTGATGCTGTGCCTGTTCGGTCTGACCACCCTCAAGCTGCGGTAAAGGAAAGGTAACAAGGATGTCTGGCGAGATGTTTGGAGATCGGCAACGGCCGATGGTGCTCGTACTGGGGCTCGGGGAATCGGGTCTCGCGATCGCGCGATGGTGCGCGAGGCACGGGTGCCGGCTGCGCATTGCCGATACCCGCGAGGCGCCGCCGAACCTTGCCGCGCTGCAGGCCGAAGGCATCGACGCGGAATTCGTCGGCGGCGCGTTCACGCCCGCGCTGCTCGACGGCGGCATCGAGATCGTCGGGCTGAGCCCCGGGCTGTCGCCGCTGGAGCCGGCACTCGCGGCGCTGGTCGCGGCCGCGAACGAGCGCGGCGTCGCGGTGTGGGGCGAGCTGGAATTCTTCGCGCAGGCGCTGCGCGCGCTCGGCACGAGCGGCTACCAGCCGAAGGTGCTCGCGATTACCGGCACCAACGGCAAGACCACGACGACGAGCCTCGCGGGCCTGCTGTGCCAGCGCTCGGGCAAGAAGGTCGCCGTCGCGGGCAACATCAGCCCGGCGATGCTCGACCGGCTCGCGAGCGCGATCGACGAAACCGCGCTGCCCGACGTATGGGTGCTCGAACTGTCGAGCTTCCAGCTCGAGACCGCGCGCACGTTTGCGCCCGATGCCGCGGCGATCCTCAACATCACGCAGGACCACCTCGACTGGCACGGCAGCTTCGACGCATACGCGCAGGCAAAGGGCCGGATCTTCGGCGCGACGACGACGCGCGTGCTGAACCGCGACGACGCGGCCGTGATGAAGTTCGCGCCGGCAGCCGGCGCGGCCGACGCGCCGCGCACGGTCACGTTCGGCCTAAACGAACCGACGCAGGACGGCGACTACGGGCTGTCGCGCGACAACGGTATCGCATGGCTGGTGGAAGCCGTCGATCGCGACGCGCCGGATGAAGCGATGCCGACTCGCCGGCGTAAGCGCGACGCCGCGCATACGCCCGATATCGCGCAGAAGCGCCTGATGCCGGCCGACGCGCTGCGCATCCGCGGGCTGCACAACGCGGCGAACGCGCTGGCCGCGTTCGCGCTCGCGCGTGCGATCGACTTGGCCGCAGCGCCGCTGCTGCACGCGCTGCGCGAATACCGCGGCGAAGCGCATCGCGTCGAAGTGATCGCGACGATCGACGACGTGGATTACGTCGACGACAGCAAGGGCACGAACGTCGGCGCGACGGTGGCCGCGCTCGACGGGCTCGCTCAGAAGATCGTGCTGATCGCCGGCGGCGACGGCAAGGGGCAGGATTTCGCGCCGCTGGTCGCGCCGGTCGCGCGCTGGTGCCGCGCGGTGATGCTGATCGGCCGCGACGCGCCGGCGATCCGCGACACGCTCGCCGAAACGGGCGTGCCGCTCGCCGACCACGCGACGCTCGAAAGCGCGGTGCACGCGGCGGCCGAGCTGGCCGAGCCGGGCGATGCGGTGCTGCTGTCGCCCGCGTGCGCGAGCCTCGACATGTTCCGGAACTACGCCCATCGCGCGGATGTGTTCCGCGCGGCGGTCGACGAAATCGCCATCGACAAAGGAGCGACGCCATGAGCTGGTCCGATCGCCTCGTCTCCCGTTTCAACGACCGGCGCGATGCCGGCGGCAACGCCGCGGGCGGCCGCGTCGCTTCGGCCACGCGCGCCGCGACGGGCGGCCTCGCGAGCGTCGTCAACGGCGTGCGCCCGAGCCGTTCGCGGATGCTCGATTTCGACTATTCGCTGCTGTGGGTCGCGATCGCGCTGCTCGGGCTCGGCGTCGTGATGGTGTATTCGGCGTCGATCGCGATGCCCGATTCGCCGAAATACGCGTCGTATCACGATTACGCGTTCCTGATGCGCCACTGCGTGTCGCTCGCCGTCGCATTCGTCGCGGCGGTGATCGCGTTCCGCGTGCCCGTGTCGACCTGGGACAAATACGCGCCGCATCTTTTCCTGATCGCGCTGGTCGGCCTCGTGATCGTGCTGATCCCGCACGTCGGCAAGGGCGTGAACGGTGCGCGCCGCTGGATTCCGCTCGGCATCACGAACATGCAGCCGTCGGAAATCATGAAGCTCGCGGTGACGATCTACGCCGCGAACTACACGGTGCGCAAGCAGGAATACATGCAGAGCTTCGCGAAGGGCTTCCTGCCGATGGCGTTCGCGGTCGGCCTGGTCGGCGCGTTGCTGCTGCTCGAGCCCGACATGGGCGCGTTCATGGTGGTCGCCGCGATCGCGATGGGCGTGCTGTTCCTCGGCGGCGTGAACGGCAAGCTGTTCGGCGGCCTCGTCGCGACGGCGGTCGGCACCTTCACGATGCTCGTGTGGCTGTCGCCGTGGCGTCGCGAGCGGATCTTCGCGTATCTCGATCCGTGGGACGAGCGCTACGCGCAGGGCAAGGCTTACCAGCTCACGCACTCGCTGATCGCGTTCGGCCGCGGCGAGTGGTTCGGCGTCGGCCTCGGCGGCAGCGTCGAGAAGCTGAACTACCTGCCGGAAGCGCATACCGACTTCATCCTCGCGGTGATCGGCGAGGAACTCGGCTTCGTCGGCGTGCTGGTCGTGATCCTGCTGTTCTACTGGATCGTGCGCCGCGCGTTCGAGATCGGCCGCCAGGCGCTCGCGCTCGATCGCACGTTCGCGGGCCTGATGGCGAAGGGCATCGGCATCTGGTTCGGCGCGCAGACGTTCATCAACATGGGCGTGAACCTCGGGCTGCTGCCGACCAAGGGCTTGACGCTGCCGCTCGTGAGCTACGGCGGCTCCGGCATCCTGCTGAACTGCGTCGCGCTCGCGGTGCTGCTGCGGGTCGATTACGAAAACCGGGTGCTGATGCGCGGAGGGAAGGTATGACCGCGTCGCAACGCACGCTGATGGTGATGGCAGGCGGCACCGGGGGCCACGTGTTCCCCGGGCTCGCGGTCGCGCACCGGATGGAAGCGGCGGGCTGGCGTGTCGTATGGCTCGGCAATCCGGCCGGGATGGAAGCGACGCTCGTGCCGAAGCACGGCATTCCGATGGAGTACGTGCGGTTCGGCGGCCTGCGCGGCAAGGGCCTGAAGACCAAGCTGACGCTGCCGGTCAACCTGCTGCGTGCATGCTGGCAGAGCCTCGGCGCGCTGCGCCGCGTGCGACCGGACGTCGTGCTCGGGATGGGTGGCTACATCACGTTCCCGGCGGGCGTGATGACCGCGTTGTCGGGGCGCCCGCTCGTGCTGCATGAACAGAATTCGATCGCGGGCCTGACGAACAAGGTGCTCGCGAAACTCGCGAAGCGCGTGCTCGTCGCGTTCCCCGGCGCGCTGCCGCATGCGGAATGGACGGGTAACCCGATTCGCGCGGAACTTGCGCACACCGAACCGCCCCAAGCACGCTATGCGTCGCGCAGCGGCGCGCTGAACGTACTGGTCGTCGGCGGCAGCCTCGGGGCGGCCGCGCTGAACGAAGTCGTGCCGCGCGCGCTGGCGCTGCTGACGCCGGGCGAGCGCCCGCGCGTCGTGCACCAGGCCGGCGTGAAGCACATCGAGGCACTGAAGGCGAATTACGAAGCGGCCGGTTTCGCGGCCGGCGAAGACGTGCGGCTCGTGCCGTTCATCGACGACATGGCGGCCGCGTATGCGGCGGCGGATCTGGTGATCTGCCGGTCGGGCGCGATGACGGTGTCGGAGATCGCGGCGGTGGGCGTGGCGGCGCTGTTCGTGCCGTTCCCGTACGCGGTCGACGATCACCAGACGACCAACGCCGCGTTCCTCGCCGATGCGGGCGCGGCCGTGCTGGTGCAACAACGCGACCTGTCGGCGGAACTGCTCGCCGACTGGCTGCGCGGCCAGTCGCGGGCATCGCTCGCGGCCATGGCGGAACGTTCGCGCTCGCTCGCGAAG
The DNA here is from genome assembly GCF_002959955.1 of Burkholderia sp. BE12. Taxonomy (NCBI): domain Bacteria; kingdom Pseudomonadati; phylum Pseudomonadota; class Betaproteobacteria; order Burkholderiales; family Burkholderiaceae; genus Burkholderia; species Burkholderia sp. BE12. The sequence continues at coordinate 11,882 of NZ_PREY01000015.1, forward strand.
CCCGAGGCCACCGACGAAGTCGCGCGCGTCTGCGCGAAGGCGGCCGGCGCGAACCTGGAACAACTGCAATGAAACACATCGTCAAACACATTCATTTCGTCGGGATCGGCGGCGCGGGCATGAGCGGCATCGCCGAAGTGCTCGTCAACCTCGGCTACACGGTCAGCGGCTCGGACCTGTCGCGCAATGCGGTGACCGATCGCCTCGCGGCGCTGGGTGCGCGGATCGCGATCGGCCACGACGCGGCGAACATCGAGGGCGCGAACGCGGTCGTCGTGTCGACGGCCGTGCGTTCGGACAACCCGGAAGTGCTGGCCGCGCGTCACGGCGGCGTGCCGATCGTGCAGCGCGCGGTGATGCTGGCGGAACTGATGCGGCTGAAGCAGGGCATCGCGATCGCCGGCACGCACGGCAAGACCACGACGACGAGCCTCGTCGCGAGCGTGCTCGCGGCGGGCGGCCTGGACCCGACCTTCGTGATCGGCGGCCGGCTGATCAGCGCCGGTGCGAACGCACGGCTCGGCACGGGCGATTTCATCGTCGCCGAGGCCGACGAGTCGGATGCGTCGTTCCTGAACCTGTATCCGGTGATCGAAGTCATCACGAACATCGACGCCGACCACATGGACACCTACGGCCACGATTTCGCGCGGCTCAAGCAGGCGTTCATCGAATTCACGCAGCGCCTGCCGTTCTACGGCAGCGCGGTCGTGTGCGTCGACGATCCGAACGTGCGGCAGATCATCCCGTTCATCTCGAAGCCGGTCGTGCGCTACGGCCTGTCGCCGGACGCGCAGGTGCGCGCGGAAGACATCGACGCGCGCGACGGCCGGATGCATTTCACGGTGATCCGCGAAGGGCGTGCGCCGCTCGCGGTCGTGCTGAACATGCCGGGCCTGCACAACGTGCAGAACGCGCTCGCGGCGATCGCGATCGCGACCGACCTCGGCGTGTCGGACGACGCGATCCAGCAGGCGCTGGCGGAATTCAACGGCGTCGGCCGACGCTTCCAGCGTTACGGCGAAGTGCCGAGCGCGGACGGCGGCCAGTACACGCTGATCGACGATTACGGTCATCACCCGGTCGAGATGGCGGCGACGATCGCGGCCGCGCGCGGCGCGTTCCCGGGCCGCCGCCTCGTGCTGGCGTTCCAGCCGCACCGCTACACGCGCACGCGCGACTGCTTCGACGATTTCGTCAACGTGCTGTCGACGGTCGATGCGCTGGTGCTGACGGAAGTCTATGCGGCCGGCGAGGCCGCGATCCCGACGGCCAGCGGCGATGCGCTGTCGCGTGCGCTGCGCGCGGCGGGCAAGGTCGACCCGGTGTTCGTCGCGACGGTCGACGACGTGCCGGATGCATTGGCGAAGGTCGCGCAGAGCGGCGACGTGGTGATCACGATGGGCGCGGGTTCGATCGGCGGCGTGCCGGCGAAGCTCGTGCAACACATTCAACAGAAGGCATGACATGAAACTACCCTCACGCTCACTTCGTTCGCTGCCCCCCGCGGGGGCGGTCAGCCTCCTTGGGGCGGCCCGGCGGAGGCTGACATGAGCGGGATCGATCCGAAACGTTTCGGCAAGGTGGCGGTGTTGTTCGGCGGCGAATCCGCCGAGCGCGAGGTGTCGCTCACCTCGGGCCGCCTCGTGCTGCAGGGCCTGCGTGACGCGGGCATCGACGCGCATCCGTTCGACCCGGCCGAGCGGCCGCTGTCGGCGCTGAAGGACGAAGGCTTCGTGCGCGCGTTCAATGCGCTGCACGGCGGCTACGGCGAGAACGGCCAGATTCAGGGCGCGCTCGATTTCTACGGCATTCGCTACACGGGCAGCGGCGTGCTCGGCTCGGCGCTCGGCCTCGACAAGTTCCGCACGAAGCTCGTGTGGCAGCAGACGGGCGTGCCGACGCCGCCGTTCGAGACGGTGATGCGCGGCGACGACCTGGCCGCGCGCGCGACCGACATTGTCGCGAAGCTCGGCCTGCCGCTGTTCGTGAAGCCGGCGAGCGAAGGCTCGAGCGTCGCGGTGCTGAAGGTGAAGACGGCCGACGCGCTGCCGGCCGCGCTCGAGGAAGCCGCGACGCACGACAAGATCGTGATCGTCGAGAAGAGCATCGAAGGCGGCGGCGAATACACCGCGTGCATCGCCGGCGATCTCGACCTGCCGCTGATCAAGATCGTGCCGGCCGGCGAGTTCTACGACTACCACGCGAAGTACGTCGCCGACGATACGCAGTACCTGATCCCGTGCGGCTTGCCGGCGCAACAGGAAGCGGAACTGAAGCGCATCGCGCGCCGCGCGTTCGACGTGCTCGGCTGCACCGACTGGGGCCGCGCGGATTTCATGCTCGACGCGGCCGGCAATGCGTATTTCCTGGAAGTGAACACGGCCCCCGGGATGACCGACCACTCGCTGCCGCCGAAGGCCGCGCGCGCGGTCGGCATCGGCTATTCGGAGCTGGTCGTGAAGGTGCTGTCGCTCACCCTCAACGACTGACGCAGGAACGGAACGACGTATGTGGAACAACGTTCGCCAACTCAACCTTGCCGCCAGCGCGCTGTACGCGCTGCTGCTGCTCGTGTTGGCGGCGGCCGGCTGCTATTGGCTGATCCAGCGCCCGACGTTCGCGCTGCGGGAAATCCGGATCGACGGCGACACCGAGCACATCAATTCGCCGACGGTGCGCGCGGGCGTGGTCGGCCGGCTGAAGGGCAATTTCTTCACGGTCGATCTCGATACGGCGCGCGCGGCGTTCGAGCAGATGCCGTGGGTGCGTCACGCGAGCGTGCGCCGGGTGTGGCCGAATGCGCTGGCTGTCACGCTCGAGGAGTACAAACCGCTCGGGACCTGGGGCAGCGATCAGCTCGTGAGCGTGGACGGCGAACTGTTCACCGCGAACCAGGGCGAGCTGGAGCAGGAGCTGCCGGCGTTCGACGGCCCGGAGGGCAGTGCGAAGGAAGTCGTCACGCGGTATCGCGACTTCGGGAAATGGTTTGCGCCGCTGAAGGCGGCGCCGGAAGAAGTGACGCTGTCGGCGCGGTACGCGTGGACGGTGAAGCTGTCGAATGGCATGCAGGTGGAGCTGGGCAAGGAGCGCAACAGCGACACGCTGCATGACCGGAGCCAGCGCCTGGTCGCCGCGTGGCCGGCCGTCACGGAGCGTTGGGGCAACGACATCGAGTACGCGGATCTGCGTTATCCGAACGGATTCGCGATTCGCGCGGCAGGCATGCGGTTCCTGACCGATACCGACAAGCGCAAGAAGTAACGAGAGATCACACGCAAGAGCACTTTATGAGCAAAGACTACAAGGATCTGCTGGTTTCCCTCGACATCGGCACGTCGAAGGTGGTGGCCATCGTCGCCGAGCTGAAGGGCGAGGGTCACTACGAGGTGATCGGTCTCGGCCAGAGCGAGTCGAAGGGTCTGAAGAAAGGCGTGGTGGTGAACATCGAGGCCACCGTGCAGTCGATCCAGCGCGCGCTCGAGGAAGCCGAGCTGATGGCCGACTGCAAGATCACCAACGTGTTCACGGGGATCGCGGGCAGCCACATCCGCAGCTTCAATTCGAGCGGGATGGTCGCGATCAAGGACAAGGAAGTCACGCAGACGGACGTCGCGCGCGTGATCGAGACCGCGAAGGCGATCAACATCCCGACCGACCAGCAGGTGCTGCACATCCTCACGCAGGAATTCATCATCGACGGCCAGGAAGACGTGCGCGAGCCGATCGGGATGAGCGGCATCCGGCTGGAAGTGAAGGTGCACATCGTAACGGGCGCGGTGAGCGCCGCACAGAACATCGTCAAGTGCGTGCGCCGCTGCGGACTGGAAGTGAACGACCTGATCCTGCAGCCGCTCGCGTCGTCGCTCGCGGTGCTGACCGAAGACGAGAAGGATCTCGGCGTGGTGCTGGTCGACATCGGCGGCGGCACGACGGACATCGCGATCTTCGCCGAAGGCGCGATCCGCCACACGGCGGTGATTCCGATCGCCGGCGACCAGATCACGAGCGACATCGCGATGGCGCTGCGCACGCCGACGCCGGATGCGGAAGACATCAAGGTCGGCTACGGGATCGCGAAGCAGGCGCTCGCCGATCCGGACGAAATGGTGGAAGTGCCGGGCCTCGGCGAACGCGGCCCGCGCACGCTGTCGCGTCAGGCGCTCGCGGCCGTGATCGAGCCGCGCGTCGAGGAACTGTTCTCGCTCGTGCAGCAGGTCGTGCGCGAATCGGGTTACGAAGAACTCCTGAGCTCCGGCGTGGTCATTACCGGCGGCGCGTCGATGATGCCGGGCATGGTCGAGCTCGGCGAGGACATTTTCCTGAAGCCGGTGCGCATCGGTGCGCCGGAATATGCAGGCGGTCTTTCCGACGTCGTGCGCAATCCGCGCTACTCGACGGCGATGGGGCTGCTCGTCGAAGGCAGTGCGCAGCGCATGCGCGGCCGCAAGGTCGCCGTGCAGTCCGGCAACGCGGGGCAGGTGTTCTCGCGGATGAAGGAATGGTTCCTGAGCAATTTTTAAGTATCCCCACGGCTCGGCATGCCGAGCCTGCCCCCTGAGGGGCCAGGAAAACCCGGGGCGGCCCGGCGTTTTCTTGGGGACAAACCGAATCGAAATTCGCGCTGGTGCCGGCGGCTGGCGCGCGACAGGGGGTTGCCCGATCTCCTGCCGAATAACGGCCGAGTAGCAGTCATTCTCTTGACGGAGGCAACAATGGAATTCGAAATGCTGGAAACCGAAACCAACGGCACCATCATTAAGGTGGTCGGCGTTGGCGGCGCTGGCGGCAATGCCGTCCAGCACATGATCAACCGCGGCGTGCAGGGCGTCGACTTCATCGTGATGAACACGGACGCCCAGGCGCTGTCGCGTTCGCGCGCATCGTCGGTGATCCAGCTCGGCAACACGGGTCTTGGCGCCGGTGCGAAGCCGGAAATGGGGCGTGCGGCAGCGGAAGAAGCGCGTGAGCGCATCGCCGACGCACTGCGCGGCGCGCACATGGTGTTCATCACGGCCGGCATGGGTGGCGGCACGGGCACGGGCGCGGCACCGGTGGTCGCGCAGATCGCGAAGGAGATGGGCATTCTGACGGTCGGTGTCGTCAGCAAGCCGTTCGAGTTCGAAGGCGGCAAGCGCATGCGCGTCGCCGAAGCAGGCTCGCAGCAACTGGAGGATCACGTCGACTCGCTGATCGTCGTGCTGAACGACAAGCTGTTCGACGTGATGGGCGACGACGCCGAGATGGACAAGTGCTTCCAGTGCGCGGACGACGTGTTGAACAACGCGGTGGCAGGTATCGCGGAAATCATCAACGTCGACGGCCTCGTGAACGTCGACTTCGAAGACGTGAAGACGGTGATGGGCGAGCAGGGCAAGGCGATGATGGGCACGGCGACGGTCGCCGGCGTCGATCGCGCGCGCCTCGCGGCGGAACAGGCCGTGGCGAGCCCGCTGCTCGAAGGCGTCGATCTGTCGGGTGCGCGCGGCGTGCTGGTCAACATCACGTCGAGCCGTTCGCTGCGCCTGTCGGAAACGCGCGAAGTGATGAACACGATCAAGAGCTACGCGGCGGAAGATGCGACGGTGATCTTCGGTGCGGTGTACGACGACGCGATGGGCGATGCACTGCGCGTGACGGTCGTGGCGACGGGTCTGGGCCGTGCGGCGAAGAAGCAGCAGTCGGCTCCGATGACGCTGCTGCGCACGGGTACGGACAACCAGCCGGTCAGCGCGGTGTCGCACGGCTATGCGCAGCCGCATCACGTCAGCACGGCCGACTACGGCGCGCTCGATACGCCGGCGGTGTGGCGCAATTCGCGCGAAACCGCGGCATCGCACGTGCAGGCGCTGCAGGAGAAGGGTGTCGACACGTACGACATCCCGGCTTTCCTGCGCAAGCAGGCTGACTGACGCAAACACAGGCGAAGCCGCGGCGAAACTGCCGCGGTATCGCCGGCGTGACGGATGCTACGGACCACGACAGGCCGCGTCGGATGCGACGCCGGGCCGGGAAAGGTGCCCTCTTCGCTCGAGCGAGGCGGGATGGGCCGTGCTGTCCGCAACACGCTGAAAAACCGTATCGCTATGAGGGACCAGCCATGATTCAAGTGGGCGACGCGCTGCCCGACGCGCAATTGTTCGAGTTCATCGACGATGCGCGCGAAGGGTGCACGCTGGGGCCGAACGCCTGCAGCGTGCGCGACCAGGTTGCGGGAAAGCGGGTGGTGATCTTCGGATTGCCGGGCGCTTTCACGCCGACCTGCTCGGCGCAGCATGTACCGGGCTACGTCGAGCACGCCGAGCGACTGCGCGCGGCGGGGATCGACGAGATCTGGTGCGTGTCCGTCAACGACGCATTCGTGATGGGCGCATGGGGACGTGATCTGCACACCGCGGGCAAGGTGCGCATGATGGCGGACGGTAGCGCGGCTTTCACTCATGCGCTGGGGCTGACGCAGGATTTGTCCGCGCGTGGCATGGGAATTCGTTCCCTGCGCTACGCGATGGTGGTTGACGGCGGTGTGGTCAAGACGCTGGCCGTCGAAGCACCGGGCAAATTCGAAGTGAGTGGTGCGGCGAGTGTTCTCGCGACGTTGACGTCCTGATCGTGCGGTGCGCCGTTGCCTTCCGGCAACGCTGCTCGCCAAGCCTCAGGGCAGTTGTAACACGGGCCGATGACCGGAAACGCCTCCGTTCCGGGCATCGGCCCGTCCCGTATCGGCGCGGGTAAACTGTCGAAACAGATTGATACGCAGTTTCAGACAGCGTTGAATAGGGAATTACGCTATAATCCCGTCTATCGAATATAACTCCTGATTGATATCTTCAATCAAGACGAAGAAGACCATGTTGAAGCAGCGCACCATCAAATCCATCGTGAAGACCGTGGGTATCGGTGTCCACTCGGGCCGCAAGATCGAGTTGACGCTCCGTCCCGCCGCCCCCGGCACGGGCATCGTTTTTTCACGCGTCGACCTGCCCACGCCGGTCGACATTCCCGCATCGGCGATGTCGATCGGCGACACGCGGCTCGCGTCGGTGCTGCAGAAGGATGGCGTGCGCGTGTCGACGGTCGAACACCTGATGTCCGCGTGTGCGGGTCTCGGCATCGACAACCTGTATGTCGACGTGACGGCCGAGGAAATCCCGATCATGGACGGCAGCGCCGCCACGTTCGTGTTCCTGATCCAGTCCGCGGGCATCGAGGAGCAGAACGCGCCGAAGCGCTTCATCAAGGTGAAGAAGCCGGTCGAAATCCGCGATGGCGACAAGTTCGCGCGTCTCGATCCGTATTTCGGCTTCAAGCTGAAGTTCTCGATCGACTTCCGCCACCCGGCCGTCGACAAGACGGGCCAGGAGCTCGAAGTCGATTTCGCGACCACGTCGTACGTGCGCGAGATCGCGCGCGCGCGCACGTTCGGCTTCGCGCACGAGGCCGAGATGCTGCGCGAGATCGGCCTGGCGCGCGGCGGCAGCATGGACAACGCGATCGTGCTCGACGAGTACCGGATCCTGAACAACGACGGGCTGCGCTACGACGACGAGTTCGTGAAGCACAAGATGCTCGACGCGATCGGCGACCTGTACGTGATCGGCCACCCGCTGCTGGCGTCGTACACCGCGTACAAGTCGGGCCACGGCCTGAACAACGCGTTGCTGCGCGAGTTGCTCGCACACGAGGACGCGTACGAGATCGTGACGTTCGACGATCCCCAGGCTGCGCCGAAAGGGTTTGCGTTCGACGCGCAGACGGCCTTCGCGTGACCGGCGTTCAGCGCAAGCGATAAAAAAGCGACCCTCGGGTCGCTTTTTTGTTGGCTGGGGCCGCCCGCGGCCCGTGCGGTCAACGCGGCTTCGCGCCGTGCCGTGCCGCCATCCGCGCGAGCGCGGCCTGCAGCGGCGACGGTTCGAGGTGGTCGGCGAGGTCGCGCAGCGCGGCGGCGCCGGTCGAGGTCATCCGTGCCTGCTTCACCTGCGGCGGCTCCGGCGCGTCCTTCGGCCGCACGCGCACGCGCAGCGTCGTCACGGGCCAGCCGCGCTTCTGGAGATCGCCGAGCAGCCGCACTTCGACCTGTCGCAATCGGGCGGCCAGCGCATTGTGCGCGGCAAAGAGGGTCAGGGTGCCATCCTTGATGAAGCCCGGTTCGACATGATTCGCGAGATAGTCGGGCAGGCACGCGCCCAGGTCGCGCTGCAGCGATGCGATCTGCTCGACGCCGGCGCGCAGCGCCGCGAATGCGTCGGTACGACCGAGCACTTCGGACACGGGTTGCGGGCGATAGGCGGCGAGCGGGCCGAAACGCTTGGAAAATCGGTTCATCGAGGCTTTCTTCGAGCGCGCACGCGCGCGGACGTTGCAGCCGATTGTACCCGCGCCGGCCCGCGCACGGGCGGCTTTCGCCCCCGTGCGCCCGGCTTGGGCGCGCAATGCCCGTCTGGCCGGGACGCAGGCGCACGCGTCCCCGCGTGCTAAAATTCGACGTTTGAGTCCACTAATTCGCTAAGCCGCCGAGGCTCGGGCGCCGGGGCGCGCAACACGCGCCGGGCGCCGGTGCTGCGACGCAGGATCCGATCCGATGACAACCGGTTTTCTCCAGAAAATTTTTGGCAGCCGCAACCAGCGGCTCGTCAAGCAATACCAAAAGACCGTCACGACGATCAATGCGCTCGAAACGCAGATCGAGAAGCTGACGGACGACCAGTTGCGCGGCAAGACGGACGAATTCCGCCAGCGGGTCGCGGCCGGCGAGTCGCTCGACAAGCTGCTGCCCGAGGCCTTCGCGGTCTGTCGCGAGGCGAGCCGCCGGGTGCTGAAGATGCGGCACTTCGACGTGCAGATGATCGGCGGCATGGTGCTCCACTACGGCAAGATCGCGGAAATGCGCACCGGCGAAGGCAAGACGCTCGTCGCGACGCTGCCCGTGTACCTGAATGCGCTGGCCGGCCGCGGCGTGCACGTCGTGACCGTCAACGATTACCTCGCGCAGCGCGACGCCGAATGGATGGCGCGCCTCTACAACTTCCTCGGTCTGTCGGTCGGCATCAACCTGTCCGGCATGGAGCACGACCAGAAGCAGCAGGCGTACGCGGCAGACATCACGTACGGCACGAACAACGAATTCGGCTTCGACTACCTGCGCGACAACATGGTCTACGAGACCGACGCGCGCGTGCAGCGGGCCCTGAACTTCGCGGTCGTCGACGAAGTGGACTCGATCCTGATCGACGAAGCGCGTACGCCGCTGATCATTTCGGGCCAGGCCGAGGATCACACCGAGCTGTACGTGCGGATGAACGCGCTGCCGCCGCTGCTCGAGCGCCAGATCGGCGAAGAGAAGGCCGACGGCACGGGCGTGGAGAAGCCGGGCGACTACACGCTCGACGAGAAGGCGCGCCAGGTGTTCCTGACGGAATCGGGCCACGAGAAGGCCGAGCGCCTGCTCGCCGAATGGGGCCTGATCGGCGAGGGCGAGAGCCTCTACGCGCCGCAGAACATCACGCTGATGCACCACGTGTACGCGGCGCTGCGCGCCCACACGCTGTTCCACAAGGATCAGCACTACGTCGTGCAGAACGGCGAAGTGGTCATCGTCGACGAATTCACGGGCCGCCTGATGGCCGGCCGCCGCTGGTCCGACGGGCTGCACCAGGCCGTCGAGGCGAAGGAACACGTGAAGATCCAGAGCGAGAACCAGACGCTCGCGTCGATCACGTTCCAGAACTACTTCCGGATGTACGCGAAGCTGGCCGGCATGACCGGTACCGCGGACACCGAAGCGTACGAATTCAACGAGATCTACGGCCTCGAGACGGTCGTGATCCCGACCAACCGCCCGCCGAAACGGATCGACAAGCAGGACCAGATCTACAAGACGGCCAAGGAGCGCTACGACGCGGTGATCCGCGACATCCGCGACTGCTACGAGCGCGGCCAGCCGGTGCTGGTCGGCACGACGTCGATCGAGAACTCCGAACTGCTGTCGCACCTGCTGAAGCAGGCCGGGTTGCCGCACGAAGTGCTGAACGCGAAGCAGCACGAGCGCGAAGCGGCGATCGTCGCGGAAGCCGGTCGTCCGAACCGCGTGACGATCGCGACCAACATGGCCGGTCGCGGCACCGACATCGTGCTCGGCGGCAATGCCGAGAAGCAGGCTGCGTTCATCGAGGCCGACGATGCGATCCCGGCCGACGAAAAGGCGCGCCGCATCCAGAAGCTGCACGACGAGTGGGAAACGCTGCACGAGCAGGTGAAGGCCGCGGGCGGCCTGCACATCATCGGCACCGAGCGCCACGAATCGCGCCGCATCGACAACCAGCTGCGCGGCCGTGCGGGCCGTCAGGGCGATCCGGGCTCGTCGCGCTTCTACCTGTCGCTCGACGATCCGCTGCTGCGCATCTTCGCGGGCGACCGCGTGCGCTCGATCATGGATCGCCTGAAGATGCCGGAAGGCGAGGCGATCGAGGCGGGCATCGTCACGCGGTCGATCGAATCGGCGCAGCGCAAGGTCGAAGCGCGCAACTTCGACATCCGCAAGCAGCTGCTCGAATACGACGACGTGTCGAACGACCAGCGCAAGGTGATTTACCAGCAGCGCAACGAACTGCTCGAAGCGCACGACATCACCGAGACGATCACCGCGATGCGTCACGGCGTGGTTACCGAAGTCGTCCGCCAGTTCGTGCCGGAAGGCAGCATCGAAGAGCAGTGGGACGTGCCCGAGCTCGAGGAAGCGCTGCGCAACGACTGGCAGCTCGACCTCGCGATCCAGGAAATGGTGAACGAGTCGTCGTCGATCACGGCCGAGGAGATCCTCGACGCGGTGATGACGGCCGCCGACGAGCAGTACGAGTCGAAGGTCGCGATGGTCGGCCGCGAATCGTTCAGCGCGTTCGAGCGTTCGGTGATGCTGCAGACGGTCGACCGCCTGTGGCGCGAGCACCTCGCGGCGCTCGACCACCTGCGCCAGGGCATCCACCTGCGCGGCTATGCGCAGAAGAACCCGAAGCAGGAATACAAGCGCGAGGCGTTCGAGCTGTTCGCCGCGATGCTCGACGCGATCAAGCAGGAAGTCACGCGCATCGTGATGAACGTGCAGATCCAGTCGCCGGAGCAGCTCGAGGAAGCGGCCGAGCAGATCGAGGAGCGCGGCGGTCATCTCGAGAACGTCGAATACCAGCACGCCGACTACGCGGACGGCGGCGCGCCGGTGGCCAACGTCACGGCGGCCGCGGCGGCCACGGCGACGGCCGACATGGTCGGCAGCGCGATGACGCACAGCGGCCCCGGCGGCGAAATGCCGAAGGTCGGCCGTAACGACCCGTGCCCGTGCGGCAGCGGCAAGAAGTACAAGCAATGTCACGGGAAGCTGTCATGATCGGCGGCGGCGCGCGTCACGCGTGCCGCGTCGTTCGCAGCTTCGAGTCAGTGATGTGAGTTGCGGCGGCCCGCGCGTGCGGCCGCCGGTTCTTCCAATCGATGCCGGCGCGTGCCGGCATTTTCCATCCGGCAGGTGTGCCCCATGGCTGTCAATTTTCCGTCGATCGATCCCGCCCAACTGCATCCCGTCGCCGGCGTCACGCTCGGCTGGGCGGAGGCGAACATCCGCAAGCCGAATCGCAAGGACGTGCTGGTCATCTCCGTCGACGAAGGCGCGACGGTCGCGGGCGTATTCACCGAAAACCGTTTCTGCGCGGCGCCGGTCACCGTCTGCCGCGAGCACCTGGCGAAGGTACGGGCCGGCGGCGCGGGCATTCGCGCGCTGGTCGTGAATACGGGCAATGCGAACGCGGGCACCGGCGAGCCGGGCCTCGTGAACACACGCGAGACCTGCACGGAACTCGCGCGTCTCGCGGGCATCGAGCCGGCGCAGGTGCTGCCGTTCTCGACCGGCGTGATCCTCGAGCCGCTGCCGATCGACCGCCTGAAGGCCGGCCTGCCGGCCGCGCTCGCGAACCGCAAGGCCGCGAACTGGTTCGACGCCGCGCAGGCGATCATGACGACCGACACGCTGCCGAAGGCGACGTCGCGCCAGGTGACGATCGACGGCCACACGGTCACGCTCACGGGCATCAGCAAGGGCGCGGGCATGATCAAGCCGAACATGGCGACGATGCTCGGCTTCCTCGCGTTCGATGCGAACGTCGCGCAGCCGGTGCTCGACACGCTCGTGAAGGAAGTGGCCGACCGCTCGTTCAACTGCATCACGATCGACGGCGACACGTCGACGAACGACTCGTTCATCCTGATCGCATCGGGCAAGAGCACGCTGCCCGCGATCACGTCGACCGATTCGCCGGCCTATGCGGCGCTGCGCGACGCGGTGACGGACGTCGCGCAGGTGCTGTCGCAGCTGATCGTGCGCGACGGCGAAGGCGCGACGAAATTCATGACGGTGCAGGTCGAAGGCGGCAAGAGCGTCGCCGAATGCCGCCAGATCGCGTACGCGATCGGCCATTCGCCCCTCGTGAAGACGGCCTTCTACGCATCCGACCCCAACCTCGGCCGGATTCTCGCGGCGATCGGCTATGCGGGCGTCGCGGATCTCGACGTCGGCAAGATCGACCTCTATCTCGACGACGTGCTCGTCGCGAAGGCAGGCGGCCGCAACCCGGCCTACCAGGAAGAGGACGGCCAGCGCGTGATGAAGCAGAGCGAGATCACGATCCGCGTGCTGCTCGGCCGTGGCGACGCGCAGGCTACCGTCTGGACGTGCGACCTGTCGCACGATTACGTGAGTATCAACGCGGATTACCGCTCCTGATCGGGAGCGCTCGAACGACATGGACAAGCTTGAACAGTTTCTGACGCGCGCGGAAGCGCTGCTCGGCCGTCTCGAAGGGATGCTGCCGCCTGCACCGGCGGCCATCGACTGGAACGCGGCCCACGCGTTCCGCTGGCGCAAGCGTCAGGGGCGCGGTTACCTGCAGCCGGTGCCGGCCGTGTCGTCGATCACGCTCGGCGACCTGCACAACATCGATCGCCAGAAAGCGCTGATCGACCAGAACACGCGGCAGTTCGTGCAGCGCAAGCCGGCCAACAACGTGCTGTTGACCGGCGCGCGCGGTACCGGCAAGTCGTCGCTGATCAAGGCGTGCCTGAATGCGTACGCGAACGACGGGCTGCGCCTGATCGAAGTCGACAAGGACGACCTGCACGATCTCGGCGATATCGTCGACCTGATTTCGCAGCGTCCGGAGCGATTCATCGTGTTTTGCGACGACCTGTCGTTCGAGGATGGCGAATCGGGCTACAAGGCGCTGAAGGTCGCGCTCGACGGGTCGATCGCCGCGCAGTCGGACAACGTGCTGATCTACGCGACGTCGAACCGCCGCCATCTGCTGCCCGAGTACATGAGCGACAACGAGTCGTACAAGCATCTCCCGGACGGCGAGATTCACCCCGGCGAAGTCGTCGAGGAGAAGATCTCGCTGTCGGAGCGCTTCGGCCTGTGGGTCAGCTTCTATCCGTTCAAGCAGGACGACTACCTCGACATCGTCGCGCACTGGCTGCGTCACTTCGGCTGCCCGGATGCGGAGATCGAGACGGCACGTGGCGACGCGCTCGTATGGGCGCTCGAGCGCGGTTCGCGCTCGGGCCGCGTCGCATGGCAGTTCGCGCGTGACTGGTCGGGCCGCAAGGAGCAGGCATGAGCGCGAACTTGGCACAGGGCGGCGTGCGGGCGCCGGACGGCCGTAAGGTGACGGAAGTCGCGGTCGGCGTGATGGTGCAGCCGGACGGCCGTTATCTGCTCGCGCAACGCCTGCAGGGCAAGCCGTATGAAGGCTACTGGGAGTTTCCGGGCGGCAAGCTGGAGGCCGGCGAAAGCGTCGAGGACGCGCTTGCGCGCGAGCTGCATGAGGAACTCGGCATCGAAGTCACGGCCAGCCACCGCTGGCACACGCTCGAGCACGATTATCCGCACGCGTACGTGCGGCTCTATTTCTGCAAGGTGACGGGCTGGACGGGAGAGCCGCACAGCAAGGAAGGGCAGGCGTTCGTGTGGCAGCGACTGCCGGTCGAAGTCGCGCCGCTGCTGCCGGCGGCGCTGCCGGTGCTGGCACTGCTCGAGAAGGAAGCGGCGTCGCACTGACGCCGCGGCGGCCTGCGGAAAGGCGGGCCATATCGCGGGTGGCCGGCGTGGTGCCGGTCAGCTGTCGCGACGGCCGTCGGTGCCGTCTTCTTCCGACGACGGACCCTCGTCGGCGGCGCCCCCGATCCGGTACTTTTCCGCGGCCCATGCGCCGAGGTCGAGCTGCTTGCAGCGGACCGAACAGAACGGGCGGAACTGATTTTCAGGCGTCCAGCGCACTTCGGCGCCGCACGACGGACATTTCACGACGGTAGTCATACGAAAGCATTGATCCGGCACGCGGCCGTTACAGATTACACAGTGTCAGATGGAACGGCACGTCGATGTCCACCGCGCGCGGCCGTACATCGCCGTCCTGCATGGTGAACCGTACCCACAACATGTATTTGTTGGCGCTCGCTTCGGGAATGACGCGCAGCTCCGGCGGCACCCGTACCTGCATCAGCTGGTAGGTACGGCCGGACAGCATCTGCTGGTAGCTGCCCTGCATCGCCATGACCTTCGACGCCTGACCCGATTCGCGCGCGAGCCGCAGCACGATCGCCGCGGCGTCACGCAACGGCAGCATCGGCAGGATCCACTTCGCGATGTCCTGGCGCCGCTGCTCGGCGGGCCATTGCTGCCACGCGTAGTACGACGGCAGGTCGAACTTGCACGTACCGCCCGGAATTACCGCGCGGCTGCGGATGCTGGCGAGCCACTCGTTGTCGACGAGGTGCTGGCCGGTCTTGCCCTGCATCTGCGCGAGATTCGCGAGCGTCTGCTCGATTTCACCGAGCACGGCTTCGAGCGCGTTCTGCTCGATGCCCGGATTGCCGCGAAAGGGGGCGAGCGTCTGGCGTTGACGTTCGAGCTCCTTCATCAGATCCGATTTCAGGTCCGCGCGGCCCGTTACCTCGGCGATTTCGAACAGCGTCGTCAACGCGACGTGGTGTTCACGCGGGTCCTCCTGAGCCAAAAAGAACGCGAAGCGCTCGAACAGATCTTCGAGACGCAACAGCGTGCGAATTCGCTCGTTGAACGGATACTCGTAAAGAATCAAGCGCGCTCGCCTCTTCGGTAGGGATTGAAACAATGAAGGACATTCTAATGCCCCCTCTCTACCCTAGCAACGCGCCAATTTCGTACACCATCACGATTGCACGCGACGCTCAGTGCCCGGCGGCCGCGAATCCGACGTAGCGTTGGTGCAGTGCATCGACCTGCGCGGCGAGCGCGGCGGGCGTGACCGTGTCGTTGACGATCACGTCGTCGGCCGCCGCGAGGCGTGCTTCGCGCGTCGCCTGCCGCGCGATGATCGCTTCGACCTGTTCGCGCGTGAAACCGTTGCGCCGCATCACGCGCGCAATCTGCGTTTCGACCGGGCAGTCGACGACGAGCACGCGATCGCTGCGCGCCTTCCAGGTACCCGACTCGACGAGCAGCGGCACGACGAACATCACGTACGGGCCCCGTGCTTCGCGTGCCTCGCGATCGGTTTCCGCGCGGATCAACGGGTGCGTGATCGCTTCGAGGCGCCGCCGCGCGTCGTCGTCGCTGAAGATCAGCGTGCGCATCTTCGCGCGATCGAGCGAGCCGTCGGCGGCCACGAAGCCGCGACCGAAAGCTTGCTCGATCGCCGGCATCGCGAGGCCGCCCGGTGCGGTGATGCGATGGGCAATCAGATCGGTATCGACGAGCGATGCGCCACGGGCGCCGAACAGATCGGCGACGGTCGTCTTGCCGCTGCCGATGCCGCCCGTGAGTCCTACGGAAAACATGTCAGCCTCCGAGCGCCGCATAGAAAGGGGTGCCGAAAAACAACGTGGCGACGCCGCCGGCCGCGAGGAACGGACCGAACGGAATCGGCTCCTCGAAGCGCATGCGGCCGCGCCAGGTCGCGACGAGCCCGACGATCGCGCCGGTCACCGCCGCGAACAGCACGACCTGCGGCAGTGCGGCCCAGCCCATCCACGCGCCGAGCGCGGCAAGCAGCTTCAGGTCGCCGAAACCGATGCCCTCGATGCCGCGCAGCCATTTGAACAGCCAGTAGATCGACCACAGGAACAGGTAGCCGGCCATCGCGCCGATCACGGCCGAGCGCAGCGACGTGAAGGTGCCGCCGAGGTTCAGTACGAGCCCGGCCCACAGCAGCGGCAGCGTCATCGAGTCGGGCAGGTAGCCGGTCCGGATATCGATCGCGCTCATCGCGAGCAGCGCCGCGCACAGCGCGAACGCGGCAAGCGCGGCGACGTTCGGGCCGAACGCCGCGAGCGAGACGGCGGCGAGCAGTGCGCACGCGAGTTCGACGAGCACGTAACGGACGCCGATCGCATGGCCGCAGCGCCGGCAGCGCCCGCGCAGCATCAGGTAGCTGACGAGCGGGATATTCTCCCAGGCGCGCAATACGTGGCCGCAATGCGGGCAGGCGCTGCGCGGGCGCCACAGATCGTAGCGCGGCGGATAGCCGTCGTCGGGCGGGGCGCTCGCGGCGCCCGTCGCCTCGGCGATCTCGGCCTGCCATGCGCGCTGCATCATCACGGGCAGCCGGTGCACGACCACGTTCAGGAAGCTGCCGATGCAAAGGCCGATGGCGACCGCGAACGCATACTGCAGCGCGGGCGGCAGCATCGCCAGCGCGAGCAGCGTGCCCTCGGGCGAATCGGAAACGGCGGACAGGTGCGCTGGCGTCATGAGGCTCAAGGTTCGGACTAAAAGGCGACAGAATCGGTTGCGATGCTACACCACGTTGCCGAGTTGAAGGATCGGCAGGTACATCGCGATCACGAGGCCGCCGACGAGGGCGCCCAGGACGATCACGATCAACGGTTCGCCGAGCGCCGCGAGCGCATCGAGGCGCGCGTCGAGCTGGCGTTCGCACGACGCGGCGATGTCGGCGAGCATCGTGTCGAGCGCACCGGATTCCTCGGCGACGGCGATCGGTTGCACGACGTCGTCCGGAAAGCAGCCGGCTGAATGCATCGCATCGGCCAGACGCGCGCCGCGCAACACGCGTGCGGCGATGTGTACGGTGGCGTGCGCGAACACCGGATGGCCGGCCGTGCGCTCGAGCGTGGCGAATGCATCGGCGAGCGGCACGCCGGCGCCGAGCAGCGTCGCCAGCGAACGGCACCAGCGTGCGGCCGCGAACCGCTCCAGCGCGCTGCCCGCGAGCGGGGCGCGCAGCAGGCGCCGCGCGAGCGCGTGACGCAGTGCGACCGAGCGCCGAAGCGCGTGCCGTGCGGCAAGCCCCGCGGCGGCCGCACCGGCCAGCAGTACGCCACCCCATGCCGACAGCGCGGAGGACAGCGCGAGCAATGCGCGGGTCGGGGCGGGCAGGGCGGCGCCGAAACCGTCGAAGGTCTGCCGGAAGGTCGGCACGACCCACACCATCAATGCCACCGAGATCGCGAGCGCGAACAGGATGACGGCGACCGGATACGCGAGTGCCGCGCGCAGCTTGCGCCATTGCGCATCGGCGCGCTCGCGGTGTTCCGCGATCCGCGTCAGCACGATGCCGAGCGAACCGGACGCCTCACCGACCTCGATCAACTGGCGATACAGCGTGCCGAACTGCGATGGATAGCGTGCGAGCGCATCGGCGAAGCGCCGGCCGCCGACGATCTCGCGCGCGAGCCCCGCGGCGATGCGCGGCACGCCGTCGCGCGTGCGGGTGCGCGCGAGCATCTCGAGCGACGGCGCAAGCGGCAGGCCGGCTTGCAGCAGGCTCGCGAGCTGGCGCGTGAAGCGCGTGATGTCGCGTGCGGCCGCCACGGGCGGACGGGCCGGCCCGCGGACGTCGAGCGACAGTACCGCGATGCCGTCGCGCGCGAGCGTGGCGCGCGCGGCCGCGGCGTCGAAGGCGATGACGATCCCGCGGCGCGGCGAGCCGTCGCGATGGCGGCCGCGCCATGCAAAGCGGGTTTCGCGCGGCGGCGTGCGCATGTTCACGCCGCGGGTGTGGCGGCGACGGCTTCCGCGATGCTCGTCGTGCCGTCCATGACGCGCGCGAATGCCGCGTCGCGCAGGGTGCGCACGCCCTCGGCCGCCACGCATCGCGCGAGTTCGCCGACGCTCGCCCGCGCGACGATGCGCTCGGCCACCCCGGGCGATACCGGCATCGTCTGGTGTAGACCGATGCGGCCGCGATAGCCGATCCCGTGACAGGCGGAGCAGCCGCGCGCGACGAACGGCCGCCATCCGGCCGCCAGCGCCGCCGGGTCGCAGCCGGCTTCCCGCAGCGCGCGCGCCGATGCGTCCGAATGCACGCGGCAGGCGACGCACAGGCGCCGGACGAGACGCTGCGCGGTGACGAGGTGCAACGCGGCGGCGAGGTTGTACGGCGCGACGCCGATGTCGAGCAGCCGCGCGATGGCGGCCGGTGCGTCGTTCGTGTGCAGCGTCGACAGCACGAGATGACCGGTCTGCGCGGCCTTGATCGCGACATCGGCCGTCTCCGCATCGCGAATCTCGCCGACCATGATGACGTCCGGATCCTGCCGCAACAGCGCGCGCAGCGCCGTCGCGAACGTGAGCCCCGCCTTGTCGGCGACCCCGACCTGATTGATCCCGTCGAGCTGGATCTCGGCGGGATCCTCGACCGTGCAGACGTTGTGCGCGTCGCGATCGAGCATCTGCAGCGCGCAGTAGAGCGACAGCGTCTTGCCGCTGCCGGTCGGGCCCGTGACGAGCACGAGGCCATGCGGCGCGCGGATCGCGGCCTCCATCGCCGCCGCCTGCCGCGCGTCGAAGCCGAGGCTGGCAAGCGTGAGATCGGGCGGCAGCGTTTCGAGCCGCCGCAGCACGAGCTTTTCGCCGAACAGCGTGGGCAGCGAACTGACGCGGTAGTCGCCGCGCGTGCCGCCGTCGATCGCGATGCGCAGCCGGCCGTCCTGCGGAAGCCGCCGCTCGGCGATGTCCATGCGCGAGAGCACCTTGATCCGCGTGACGAGCGCATCGCGCAGGTGCAGCGGCGGTCGCGCCTGTTCATGCAGCACGCCGTCGACGCGCAGACGGATGCGCCAGCCGGCTTCGAACGGCTCGACGTGGATGTCCGACGCGTCGCGCACGCGCGCCGCATGGAGCGTGTCCGTCAGCAGGCGTACGGCGGGGGCATCGTCGAGCTGGGCCGCATCGAGTGCAGGGGGCGCGGCGGCGGGCGGCGCGTCGGAATGCGCGGGCGACGACTGCGTGCGCAGCGGCGCCCCGGAGGAAGGGAAATGCATGTGAGCCGGCACGCTGGCCGCCTGTTGACCGTGATGCGCAGATGATCGCGCGTCGCGGGCGGCGCCGGCAGTCGGCCGTTCGGTTAGGGCCAGCGCAAGCCCGTTATCAGCGTGAACAGGCCCTACTGCGAGGCCGCGCGTCCGGTGCGTGTGCCGCGCGGCTTGAAGAGCTTGACGGTGCGTACTGCCTGATCGTCGCTGCGCATCACTTCGAGCATCACGTCGCCGATTTTCACGCACACGTCGTCTTCCGGAATTTCCTCGAGGATCTCGAGTACCAGTCCGTTCAGCGTCTTCGGCCCGTCGGTCGGCAGTTTCAGGTGCAGCCAGCGGTTCAGTTCGCGCAGCGGCATGCTGGCCGAGACGATGCATTCGCCGTTCTCGTCCCAGCCGCCCGCGCGTTCGCTGCGCGGCATCGACGTCGTGAATTCGCCGATCAGTTCCTCGATGATGTCCTCGGGCGTGACGAGCCCTTCGAGTTCGCCGTACTCGTTGACGACGAGCGCGGTGCGCTGCCGGATTTCCTGGAAGAACTGGAGCTGCTGGACCACCGGCGTGCCCGACGGCACGTAGTACGGTTCGGCGAGCAGCGCGCGCAGCGTCTCGCGATCGAAATCCTGGTTGTGCAGCGCGGTGAGCGTCTTGCGCACGTGCAGCACCCCGAGCACCTTGTCGATGTCGCCTTCGTAGACGACCAGCCGGTTGTGATAGCAGGTTTCGAGCTGATGCAGGATGTCGTCGAGCGGCGCGTAGAAGTTGAGCGACTCGATCTGGCGGCGCGGCACCATCACGTCGTCGACCGTGATGTTCTCGAGGTCGAACAGGTTGAGCAGGATGCTGCGGTGCTTGGTCGGCATGAAACTGCTCGACTCGAGCACGATGGCCCGCAGCTCGTCGGCCGACATCCGCTGGTCGCGACCCTTCTTCGTGTTGATGCGCAGCACCCACAGCACGCCGTTCGCGAGCGCATTGACGAACCAGACGACGGGCTTGAACACGCGCATCAGCGGGGCGATCACGAGGCTCGCGGGCAGCGCGATACGTTCGGGGAACGTCGCGCCGACGATCTTCGGCGCGATTTCCGCGAACACGATGATCAGGAACGCGACGATGCCGGTCGCGATCGACAGCGCGAGGTTGTTGCGGCCGAACGTGTGGAGCGCGAGCGACGTCGTGAGGACCGGGATGATCGTGTTGAACAGGTTGTTGCCGATCAGGATCACGCTGAGCAGCAAGTCAGTGCGCGTGAGCAGCCCCTGCGTGGTTTTCGCGCCGAGCGCGCCCTGGCCGGCGAGATGCTTCAGCCGATGGCGATTGAGCGCCATCATCGCGGTCTCGGAAATGGAAAAGAAGCTGGAGCAGAGGAGAAGCAGGAAGACGGCGCCGATTTGCGCCCATAAGGGAATTTGGTCCACGCGTTGGAAAGGGCAGTGAAGGACAGGGATGGGGGAAATATAGCAGAGGCCGGCGACCGCGATGTGTCGCGCGCGACACGGGGCTCGCGGCGGCCGGACGAAAAAAAACCGTGCACGTGGTGCACGGTTTTTTTAAATCTGGTCGGGGTGAGAGGATTCGAACCTCCGGCCTCTACGTCCCGAACGTAGCGCTCTACCAGGCTAAGCTACACCCCGATTTTTGCTCCTCGGACTTCGCCGTCTTCGTGAAGATTTCTGCGTCGTCTCAAGCAAGAACGTAACTATAACGATGTTTTTTCTAAAAGGGAATACTTGGACGAAGAAAATTTTCGAGACAAGACATCGCTTCCCGTTCGCGGCGTGTTTACGATTGACGCGACGTCGAATACGAGCACAACCCGAGCAGGCTTTCCTTGTAGATCGAATCGGGAAACGCGGCAATCGCCGCGGCCGCCGCCTGCGCTTCCTGGCGTGCGCATTCGAGCGTGTGATCGAGTGCGCCCGAGCGCGTGATCGCTTCGAAAATCGTGTCGAAGCGATCGGTGCCGCCCTGTTCGATCGCCTCGCGTGCGAGCGCCGACTGTTCGGGCGTGCCGCGCTCGATCAGATAGATGAGCGGCAGCGTCGGCTTGCCTTCGCGGAGATCGTCGCCGGCATTCTTGCCCATCGCCTCGGCGGTACCTGCATAGTCGAGCCAGTCGTCCATGATCTGGAACGCGGTGCCGATCCGGCGGCCGTATTCAGCGGCGGCGGCCTCGGTCGGCGCATCGGCGCCCGCGAGCACCGCGCCCAGGCGCGCCGACGCCTCGAACAGCTTCGCGGTCTTGTAGCGGATCACCTGCATGTAGCGCGCTTCGTCGACGTCCGCGTCGTGCATGTTGAGGAGCTGCAGCACCTCGCCTTCCGAAATGATCGTCGTCGCTTCGGACAGGATTTCCATCACGCGCATCTTGCCGACGCCGACCATCATCTCGAACGAGCGCGAGTAGAGGTAATCGCCCACCAGCACGCTCGCCGCGTTGCCGAACAGCGCATTGGCGGTCTGGCGGCCGCGGCGCAGCTCGGATTCGTCGACGACGTCGTCATGCAGCAGCGTGGCCGTGTGGATGAACTCGACGACGGCGGCCAGCACGTGCCGCTGGTGCGACGTTTCGTCGAGCGCGCCGGCGACGAGCAGCAGCAGCGCCGGACGCAGCCGCTTGCCGCCCGCACCGATGATGTACTCGGCGATCTGGTTGATCAGCAGCACGTCGGACGCGAGGCTTTGCCGGATAACGCGATTCACCTGCTCCATGTCGCTGGCGATCGGGGCGAGCAGGTGGGCGGCGCTGAGGGTGGGGGAGGCGGTGGACGACGACATGATGATGGAATTGGGTGATGCCGCGGATTATAAGTCGAATCCGCGATATGCCGGTCTGTCAGACGCGCCGCGGCGCGATTTTTGGCCGTCCGGCCGAGGCCCGCGCGCGGCAATCGTCGATCGGCTTTGACTTGGGTGCTAAGCCCATGTATAATCACGTGTTTTCCGCGCGTGGTGTGCGGAAAAATTGGATCCAGAGTGAGGTTCTCAATGTACGCGGTCATAAAAACCGGCGGCAAGCAGTACAAGGTTGCCGTTGGCGAAAAACTCAAAGTAGAACAGATACCGGCTGACATTGACGCTGAAATCACGCTCGACCAGGTTCTCGCAGTGGGCGAAGGCGAATCGATTAAGTTCGGTGCGCCGCTGGTCAGTGGGGCTTCCGTCAAGGCCACCGTTGTGTCGCACGGTCGTCATGCCAAGGTCACCATCTTCAAGATGCGTCGCCGGAAGCACTACCAAAAGCATGGCGGCCACCGCCAGAACTACACTGAGCTGCGCATCGACGCGATCAACGCGTAAGCGCCTCGGTTAAGGAGCAATCAGATGGCACACAAAAAGGCAGGCGGCTCTTCCCGGAACGGCCGCGACTCCGAGTCGAAACGTCTCGGCGTGAAAGTGTACGGCGGCCAGGCGATCAATGCCGGCGGCATCATCGTGCGTCAGCGCGGTACGCGCATGCACGCTGGCGAGAACGTCGGCATGGGCAAGGATCACACCCTGTTCGCGCTGATCGACGGTCACGTCAAGTTCGCGACGAAGGGCGCGGACAAGAAGCATCTGGTCATCGTCGTCCCGGCGGCTGCCTAAGTTTAGGCACTCACGGGCTTCGTAGCCGAAAGGCCCCGCAGTCTTCGCGGGGCCTTTTTTATTGGGTCGCCGGGCGCATTTGCGTGCCGGCGACCCTCGCGCAACCGGCATGCGATCGGCCGAACGGCAGATTGTTCAAGCGTGCCGGCGCGCGGCACAATAGCGGAAATACTGGGCGGAGTGACGAATGAAGTTCATTGACGAAGCACGAATCGAAGTCATCGCCGGCGACGGAGGCGATGGCAGCGCGTCGATGCGCCGCGAGAAATTCGTCCCGTTCGGCGGGCCGGACGGTGGCGACGGCGGCCGGGGCGGCAGCGTTTACGCGATCGCCGACCGCAACATCAACACGCTGATCGACTACCGTTACGCGAAGAAGCACCTCGCGCGCAACGGCGAAAACGGTCGCGGCTCGGATTGCTACGGCAAGGGCGGCGACGATGTCACGCTGCGCATGCCGGTCGGCACGGTCATCAGCGACATGGATACGGGCGAGCTGATCGCCGATCTGACCGAGCACGACCAGCAGGTGATGCTCGCGCAGGGCGGCGCCGGCGGTCTCGGCAACCTGCATTTCAAGTCGAGTACGAACCGCGCGCCGCGCCAGAAGACGGACGGCAAGCCGGGCGAGCGGCGCATGCTGAAGCTCGAGCTGAAGGTACTCGCCGACGTCGGCCTGCTCGGCATGCCGAACGCGGGCAAGTCGACCTTCATCTCGTCGGTGTCGAACGCGAAGCCGAAGATCGCCGACTACCCGTTCACGACGCTCGCGCCGAATCTCGGCGTGGTGCGTGTCGGCCCGAGCAAGAGCTTCGTGATCGCCGATATCCCGGGGCTGATCGAAGGTGCGGCCGAAGGCGCGGGCCTCGGGCACCAATTCCTGCGTCACCTGCAGCGTACCGGCGTGCTGCTGCATCTGGTCGATCTCGCGCCGTTCGACGAAAACGTCGATCCGGTCGCGGAAGCGACGGCGATCGTCGGCGAGCTGCGCAAGTACGACGAGGCGCTCTACGAGAAGCCGCGCTGGCTCGTGCTCAACAAGCTTGACATGGTGCCGGAAGACGAGCGCGAGGCGCGCGTCGCCGATTTCCTCGACCGCTTTGGTTGGGACGGCCCCGTGTTCGAGATCTCGGCGCTGACGGGCCAGGGCTGCGAAGCGCTGTGCTACGCGATCTACGACTATCTCTCCGAACATTCGGACGCGCATCGCGCGGCGGAAGAGGAGGATCTCGCGGCGGACGTGCGTTTCCGCGATGCGCCGCCGGCGAAGGGCGGTGCGGCGCCGGACGACGACGCCTGAACGGTGCGTAACGCGCCGGGCGTGCCGCCCGGCGTTGGCGTTCAATCGCGCCCGGCCGGGCAGGCATCAGATACAGGAGACAGTGCAGGATGCGTTCGATCATCGCGGATTCGAAGCGATTGGTGGTGAAGGTGGGCTCCAGCCTCGTGACCAACGACGGCAAGGGGCTCGATCATGCTGCAATCGGCCGCTGGGCCGCTCAGATCGCTGCGCTGCGTGCGCAGGGTAAGGAAGTCGTGCTGGTCAGTTCGGGCGCGATTGCCGAAGGCATGCAACGGCTCGGCTGGAGCAAGCGCCCGCGGGAAATCGATGAACTGCAGGCTGCGGCCGCGGTCGGCCAGATGGGGCTCGCGCAAGTCTACGAAAGCCGCTTCACCGAGCACGGCATCCGCACCGCGCAGATCCTGCTCACGCACGCCGATCTGGCCGATCGCGAGCGCTACCTGAATGCGCGATCGACGCTGCTCACGCTGCTGCGGCTCGGCGTCGTGCCGATCATCAACGAGAACGACACGGTCGTCACCGACGAAATCAAGTTCGGCGACAACGACACGCTCGGCGCACTCGTCGCGAACCTGATCGAAGGCGATGCACTGATCATCCTCACGGACCAGACGGGGCTGTTCACGGCCGATCCGCGCAAGGACCCGAACGCGACGCTCGTCGGCGAGGCCAATGCGGGCGCACCCGAGCTCGAGGCGATGGCGGGCGGGGCCGGTTCGAGTCTCGGTCGCGGCGGGATGCTGACGAAGATCCTCGCGGCGAAGCGTGCGGCGCACAGCGGCGCGAATACCGTGATCGCGAGCGGCCGGGAGGCCGACGTGCTCGTGCGTCTGGCGGCCGGCGAGGCGATCGGCACGCAACTGATCGCACGTACCGCGCGGATGGCGGCACGCAAGCAATGGATGGCCGACCATCTGCAGGTACGCGGCCACGTTGTGATCGACGCGGGCGCGGTCGAGAAGCTGACGGCCGGCGGCAAGAGCCTGCTGCCGATCGGCGTGATCGACGTGCAGGGCGCGTTCGCGCGCGGCGAGGTCATCGCGTGTGTCGGCCCGGACGGGCGCGAGGTCGCGCGCGGGCTCACGAACTACAGCAGCGCGGAAACGAAGCTGATTCACCGCAAGCCGAGCGGCGAGATCGAGACCGTGCTCGGCTACATGCTGGAGCCCGAACTGATTCATCGCGACAACCTCGTGCTGGTGTGATCGCCGGCCGAATGCCATCGTTCAAATGAAAAAGCCCGCGCGATGCGGGCTTTTTTGTGCGACGGGACGATGCGGGCGGCCCGCATCGCGTGCCGTCAGCGCAACTGCGTCATCGCGGTGCGGTGGAACCGGATGTTTTCGAGAATCTGCCGGGTCGAGCCCTGCGGCATCTTGTTCGAGCAGAAATAGTCCTGGTAGAGCGCGGAGTGGTACGCGTTCAGCTCGCCGTTCTCGATGCGCCGCCAGTCGTTCTCGACCGTGCGATCCCAGCCGTTGTGGTCGGAGTTCAGGCCGGCGTACTGGCGCCATTCGTAGGTGTCGCAGCGGATGCCTTCGTAGTTCACGTTGCGCGCACCGGCCGGGCTCGTGATGACGACTGCGTAGCGCACGACGCCGTCGGTGCCGACTTCGAGCGACTTCGCATCGACGAAGAACTTGAGCGGCGTGTTCTGCGACACGTTGAACGGCAGCAGATCGCCCGTTTGCGGCAGCGGGGGCAGCGTGTCGACGGCGTTTTCCTTCCAGGTTCCCTGACGGTCGAGCAGGTACACGAACTCGCTGTCATCCTTGTTGGACGGCGCTTTCGAGTTCGCGCAGCCGGCCAGGGTGGCCACTGCGGCGATCGATGCGAGCGCGAGAGCAATCGCTTTCAATATGCATTCCTCGTAAAAAAAGGGCGCGACACCAAGGTCGCGCCCGGTCATGCAGTCCGACTCGTCATTTGCCGACGATCACCTGGGGCGGCATCTCGTCGAGCGTGCTCGCCTCCATTTCGATCTCCGAACAGACCACCGATGTGTCGACAATCGTCAGCGTCTGGGCCTGTGCGCCAATGACGCGCGGATAGCGCGACACACGCGGCCCGCGCGGCTTCTCGGCTCGCTGCGCCGGGCGGCGCAGGAAGCGCGACAGTTCCGTCAGCGCCAACTGATAGACATCCCGCTTGAACTCGATCACCGCATCGAGCGGCACCCAGTACTCGTTCCAGCGCCACGCATCGAACTCCGGGTGGTCGGTCGCGCGCAAGCAAATGTCGCAATCGCGTCCAACCATCCGCAGCAGGAACCAGATCTGCTTCTGGCCGCGGTAATGACCGCGTACTTCGCGTTTGATGAACTTGTCAGGCACCTCGTAACGCAACCAGTCGCGGGTGCGGCCGATTATCTTGACGTGTTCCGGATGCAGGCCCGTTTCCTCGTGCAGCTCCCGGTACATCGCCTGCATGGGGGTCTCGCCGTACTTGATCCCACCTTGAGGAAACTGCCAGGAATGCTCGCGGAGCCGCTTGCCCCAAAACACCTCGTTGCGCGCGTTCAAGAGGATGATGCCGACGTTCGGGCGAAAGCCTTCACGATCCAGCATACAACCACCTTCGAATCCTTTAAAATTGCTTTGATTATAAACAGATAACGGGCGCTGCGCACCGTGACGGAGCGAATCCGCACGGGGTACACCGGCTGAATTGTCCCTGATTAGTCTGTTACGTCATCTGCGCCATCGTTGTTCGCGGCGCGCAGCTTTTTCACCTTGAAACTTTTTCGGGCGCCCCGCGTTGGGGCGCCGTTTTTGGAACCGTCCGCATGAAAGCTTCCCGTTTCTTTATCGGCACCCTGAAAGAGGCACCCGCCGACGCAGAGATCGTCAGCCACAAGCTGATGGTCCGCGCCGGCATGATCCGTCGCGTCGCCGGCGGCATCTACAACTACCTGCCGGTCGGCCTGCGTTCGATTCGCAAGGTCGAGGCGATCGTGCGCGAGGAAATGAACCGGGCGGGCGCCATCGAGCTGCTGATGCCGGCCGTGCAGCCGGCCGAGCTGTGGCAGGAGTCGGGCCGCTGGGAGCAGTACGGCCCCGAGCTGCTGCGCTTCAAGGACCGCAAGGACAACGATTTCGTGATCGGGCCGACGCACGAGGAAGTCGTCACCGACATCGCGCGCAACCAGATCAAGAGCTACCGGCAGATGCCGGTGAACTTCTACCAGATCCAGACGAAGTTCCGCGACGAGATCCGTCCGCGCTTCGGCGTGATGCGCGGCCGCGAATTCATCATGAAGGACGCGTATTCGTTCGACAAGGATGCGGCGGGCCTGAACGAGTCGTACCGCAAGATGTACGACGCGTACGTGCGCATCTTCACGCGCCTCGGCCTCGAGTTCCGGGCGGTCGCGGCCGACAGCGGCTCGATCGGCGGCAACTTCTCGCACGAGTTCCACGTGATCGCCGATACCGGCGAGGACGCGATCGCGTACTGCCCGACCTCCGAATTCGCGGCGAACGTCGAGGCGGCCGAAGCGCTGCCGCTGATTGCCGAGCGCGCGGCGCCGGCCGAAGCGATGGAAAAGGTCGCGACGCCCGGCAAGGCGAAGTGCGAGGCCGTCGCCGAACTGCTGGCCATCCCGCTCGAGCGCACGATCAAGTCGATCGTGCTCGCGACCGACAACGAAGGCGCCGAGCCGACCATCTGGCTCGTGATGCTGCGCGGCGATCACGATCTGAACGAGATCAAGGTATCGAAGCTGCCGGGCCTGCAGAACCACCGCTTCGCGACCGAGCAGGAAATCGTCGAGTGGTTCGGCACGCCGCCGGGCTACCTTGGCCCGGTGGGCACGAAGAAGCCCGTGAAGGTGATCGCGGACCGCACGGTCGCGAACATGAGCGACTTCGTCGTCGGTGCGAACGAGGTCGACTATCACATCGCCGGCGTGAACTGGGGCCGCGACCTGCCGGAGCCGGAAGTCGCCGACGTGCGCAACGTGAAGAAGGGCGACCCGTCGCCGGACGGCAAGGGCGCGATCGACATCTGCCGCGGCATCGAAGTCGGCCACGTGTTCCAGCTCGGCACCAAGTACTCGGAAGCGATGGGCGCGACGTTCCTCGACGAGTCGGGCAAGCCGCAGCCGATGCTGATGGGCTGCTACGGCGTCGGCATCACGCGTATTCTCGGCGCGGCGATCGAACAGAACTTCGACGATCGCGGCATCATCTGGCCCGAGTCGATCGCGCCGTTCGAGGTCGTGCTGTGCCCGATGGGCTATGACCGCAGCGACATGGTGCGCGAGACGGCCGACAAGCTGTACGCGGAACTCGTCGCGGCCGGCATCGACGTGATCCTCGACGATCGCGGCGAACGCCCGGGCGTGATGTTTGCCGACTGGGAACTGATCGGCGTGCCGCATCGTCTCGTGATCGGCGAGCGCGGCCTGAAGGAAGGCAAGATCGAGTACCAGGGCCGCCGCGACGCCGAAGCGACGCTGCTGCCGGCCGACACGGCCGCGGCGACGGTCGCGGAGAAGATCCGCGCCGCGCTCGCGCACTAAGCGCGGCGACCGGCGGACACGATGGAATACACGTTCCTGTCGGCCACCGTGCTGCTCGTGCTGATCACGGATCCGCTCGGCAACATCCCGCTGTTCATTACGGCGATGCGGGATGTGCCGCGCGAGCGGCGCGTGAAGCTGATCCTGCGTGAAGTGGGAATCGCGTTCGTGATCCTGCTGTTCTTCATGCTGGTCGGCGACCGCTTCCTGCGGATGATGAGCCTCACCGATCTGTCGCTGCGGCTCGGCGGCGGGATCGTGCTGTTCCTGATCGCGCTGCGGATGATCTTCCCGCATCCGGACGGCGCGCTCGGCAGCGATCCGCGCGCGGGCGGCGAGCCGTTCATCGTGCCGCTCGCGATTCCGGCGCTGGCCGGGCCGTCCGCGCTCGCGACGGTGATGCTGATGACGTCGCAGGCGCCCGGCAAGATGCTCGAGTGGGTCGGCGCGCTGACGGTCACGATGATCGTCTGCGCGATCACGCTGGTGCTGGCCGAGCGGATCCAGCAGTGGCTCGGCGAACGGACGGTCGCGGCGTTCGAGCGGCTGATGGGCCTCGTGCTGGTCGCGATCTCGGTCGAGATGCTGCTGGCCGGCATCCGGGCGTTCGTGCGTCAGTTGTAAGGCAGGCGGTGCGTGCACAAAAAAGCGGCGTTCCGGGAAACCGGAGCGCCGCTTTCTTTTATATGGCGGGCAGGGCGGCTGTCAGACGTTCGCGGTCAGCGCACGGATCGTCGGCAGGTTGCGCCAGTAGCCCTTCGCGTCCATCCCGCAGCCGAACACGTAGCGGTCCGGCACCGAGAAGCCGCAGAAGTCGGGGTGCAGCGGTTTCGCCTTCGCGAGCGTCTTCTCGCACAGCACGGCCGACATGAAGCGCTGCGCGCCCATGTCGAGGATGCGGTCGCGGATCGCGGCCATCGTCTCGCCTTCGTCGAGGATGTCGTCGAGTACGAGCACGATGCGGTCCTTCACCGATTCGCGCGGCGCGACGCGCCAGTGCATCTCCGGGCTGCCCTGCGTCGTGTTGCGGTAGCGGGTCAGGTGGATGTAGTCGAATTCGAGCGGGAAATCGAGATGCGGCAGCAGCATCCCGGTAAACACCGCGGCGCCGCCCATCACCGAGAGAACGAGCGGGAACGCGTCGCCGATTTCGGCGCGGATCGCGTCGGCCATCTTCGAGATCGACGCATTGACGGCGTCGGCCGAGACGATCTCTTCGGAGTGGTCGAAAATGTGGAGGGCTTCTTCGCGGTTCATGTGTTCTGGCGGGCAGTCGGTATACAAATAAGGATGAAGCAGAACGGCAGGCGCGCGCTACGGCAAAAACCCGCGCGCCGGCCGGCGGGCGAAATCAGCGCATGCCGGGCATCATGCCCTTCAGGCCGCGCATCATCTTCTGCATGTTGCCGCCCTTCAGCTTCTTCATCATCGTACGCATCTGGTCGTACTGGTTCAGCATCCGGTTGACTTCCTGCACCGGCACGCCCGCGCCGGCTGCAATGCGGCGCTTGCGCGTCGCCTTGATGATTTCGGGTTTCGCGCGCTCGGCGGGCGTCATCGAGCTGATGATGCCTTCCATCCGGCGAATCGACTTCTCGGCCTGGCCCATGTCGGCGCCGGCCGCCGCCTGCTGGAACTGCGCGGGGAGTTTATCCATCAGCGACGACAGGCCGCCCATGTTCTTCATCTGCGAGATCTGGGCGCGGAAATCGTTCAGGTCGAAATCGCCGCCCTTCTTGACCTTGTCGGCGAGCTTCTGCGCGGCCTGGACATCGACGCCGCGCTGCGCTTCCTCGACGAGCGCGAGGATGTCGCCCATGCCGAGGATCCGGTTCGCCATCCGGTCGGGGTGGAACACCTCGAGGCCGTCGAGCTTCTCGGCGACGCCGACGAACTTGATCGGCTTGCCCGTGATGTGGCGCACCGACAGCGCGGCGCCGCCGCGCGAATCGCCGTCGAGCTTGGTCAGCACGACGCCGGTGAGCGGCAGCGTGTCGTTGAACGCCTTCGCGGTGTTGACCGCGTCCTGGCCGAGCATCGCATCGACGACGAACAGCGTTTCGGCCGGCTTCAGCGTGCCGTGCAGCGCGGCGATTTCCTGCATCATCGCTTCGTCGATGCCGAGGCGGCCGGCCGTGTCGACGATCAGCACGTCATGGTAGTGGCGTTTCGCCCAGTCGACGGCCGCGACCGCGATGTCGACGGGCTTTTGATCCGGCGTGGACGGGAAGAAGTCGGCGCCGACCTGTTCGCTCACCGTTTTCAGCTGCATGATCGCGGCCGGGCGATACACGTCGCACGACACGGTCAGCACCTTCTTCTTGTGCTTCTCGCGCAGCAGCTTCGCGAGCTTGCCGACGGTCGTGGTCTTGCCGGCGCCCTGCAGGCCGGCCATCAGGATCACGGCGGGCGGCGTGACCGCGAGGTTCAGCTCGGCGGCCTTGCCTTCGTAGTCGCCGCCGATCACGGCGGTCAGTTCCTTCTGGACCACGCCGACGAGCGCCTGGCCCGGCGACAGGCTGCTGATCACTTCTTCGCCGAGCGCCTTTTCCTTGACCTTGGCGATGAATTCGCGGACGACCGGCAGCGACACGTCGGCTTCCAGCAGCGCGAGACGCACCTCGCGGAGCATCTCCTGCGTGTTCGCCTCGGTGAGCCGGGCCTCGCCGCGCAGCGTCTTGACGACGCGGGCCATCCGTTGAGTGAGATTGTCGAGCATGGGGAGCGGTGGACAGTGGGGCCCGAAGGCGCGGCGGAACCGAACAAAGGGAGCCGTCGCGGGAAGGGGGCCTAGTGTAAACTTCGAACATGGATATTGTACTGTATGCCCTCACCGCATTCCTGTACGGCGGCCTCGCCGTCGCAGGCTGGCGCACGCATCGGCAGGGCGCGACGCCGCTCGTCGCGAGCGTGCCGGCCGTGCCGGTCCCCGCGTCCGCTGCGTCCGGGATGAGCGGGGCCGGCCGCGCGCTGCTGTTTGCCGCGCTGGTCGCGCACGGCGTGCTGCTCCACATGACGATCTTTCCGAACGACGCGATGGTGTTCGGTTTCGCATTCGCGCTGTCCGCGATGTTCTGGCTCGGCGCCGGCATCTACTGGATCGAGAGCTTCTTCTTCCCGCTCGACAGCCTGCGCCTGCTGGTGCTGCCGCTCGCGTGCGGCGCGTCGCTGCTGCCGCTCGTGTTCGGCGGCGTGCGGGTGCTTCCTTATGCCGCGGCGCCGCTGTTCAAGCTGCATTTCCTGATCGCGAACATCGCCTACGGGCTGTTCGCGATCGCCGCGCTGCACGCGGTCCTGATGCTGATGGTCGAGCGGCGCCTGCAGTCGCTGCGCAGCGGCGGGCGCGACGGCTCGACGGGCTGGATCGCGAGCTGGCTCGAAACGCTGCCGCCGCTGCTCACGCTCGAGAAGCTGCTGTTCCGCCTGATCGGCGCCGGCTTCGTGCTGCTGACGCTGACGCTCGCGTCGGGCATCCTGTTCAGCGAGCAGGTCGACGCGCGCGCGTTGCGGCTCGACCACAAGACGGTGTTCGCGATCCTGTCGTGGCTGATGTTCGGCGGGCTGCTGGTGGCCCGCAAGACGTCGGGCTGGCGCGGCCGTGGCGCCGCGCGCTGGGTGCTCGTGTCGTTCGCCGCGCTGCTGCTCGCGTATGTCGGCAGCCGGTTCGTTTTCGAGGTGCTGCTGCACCGCTCCGTGGTTTGACCGCAGGTTTCCGATGCGACAGATTCTTCTCCTGATTCTTCTCTTCTTCGCGGGTTCGTGGCTCGCGCGCAAGCTGCGCCATGCACAGGAACAGGCGCAGGCGCGCGCCGGCCGCGGCGCCGGTTACGACGGTGCGCCCGGCGCGGGTGCCGGCGGCGGTGCCGCGCGCCCGAACGGCGACGCGCGGTCGCTGCCCGAGCCGATGGTGCGCTGCGCCGAATGCGGCGTGCATGCGCCGAAGGGCGACGCCGTCGCCGCGAGCGGCGAATACTTCTGCAGCGCCGAGCATGCGCGGCGCCACGCCGCGCGCGTGGACGGCCGCGACGCGCGATGAGCGACGCGCCGGTGTTGTCGGTCGACGCGAACGGCTGGGTGCGCGAAGCGCGTCATGCGCCGTCGCCGAACTTCGAGGTGCGGCCCGCGGGTGCGGTGCCGACGCTCGTGGTCGTCCACAACATCAGCCTGCCGCCCGGCGAATTCGGCGGCGACGCGATCGAGGCGCTGTTCCTGAATCGCCTCGACTGCGATGCGCACCCCTATTACCAGAGCCACCTGCGCGGCGTGCGCGTGTCCGCCCATTTCCTGATTCGGCGCGGCGGCGAGCTCGTGCAGTTCGTGTCGTGCGACGAGCGCGCGTGGCACGCGGGCTCGTCCGAGTTCTTCGGCCGCACGCGCTGCAACGACTTCTCGATCGGCATCGAGCTCGAAGGCGCGGACGACGTACCGTTCGACGATGCGCAATACGCGGTGCTCGCCGCGCTCTCCCGCGCGCTCGCCGCGCGCTACCCGGTCGACGCGTTCGCGGGGCACTCGGACGTCGCGCCGGGCCGCAAGACCGACCCGGGCCCGCACTTCGATTGGCAACGCTTCGCGAGCGATGCCGGTTTTTCCGCCGAATACTTTCCTTTCCGTCAGCACTGATCGCGGGGTTTTTTGATCGGAGAAAGTTTTTTCTCCGATCAATGCCTTGCCGTGTCTGCGCGTGAGCGATGTCAAGACCTCTATCGCAAATTATCCGTTTGGACGTCCTCCGAATGTCCACTATACTTGGTGCCAGTTGAGCGGTTTTGTACTAGATATAGTGTGTGTCGCAGGGGAAAACCCGAGCGGCACCGGCCGGCGGGCAACGCCGGCGGACGGGGTTCTCAAGGCGGCGCGTCAGGCCGGGCGGTCAGGGCGTCGCGATCAGCGCAGCGAATATCGACGGGGCAGGGTATACATGACGAAGCACACGACCGGCTGGGTTGTCGCGCATCGACCGAACCGGCTTCCCCGGCGCATCGCTCGCCTCTTACCGCTCGCGCACCACATTGCGCGGCGTTCGTTTTAATCCGCGGTTCTCTCCGCACCATCCAACACCAGGAGCTTTGCACATGCAAACCACCGACAACGCGACGTCCCAGTACGAGAGCGCCTCGAGCCGTCCGCTCGGCGGGACCGAACAGGGCGCGAAGGCGCTCGCGCCGCAGGCCACGTTCGCCGACTACAAGGTGATCCGCCGCAACGGCAGCGTGGTGTCGTTCGAACCTTCGAAGATCGCGATCGCGGTGACCAAGGCTTTCCTGGCCGTCAATGGCGGGCAGGGCGCGGCATCGGCGCGCGTACGCGAGCAGGTCGAACAACTGACGCACAACGTCGTGCGCGCGCTCGTGCGCAGCCGCCCGAACGGCGGTACGTTCCATATCGAAGACATCCAGGACCAGGTCGAACTCGCGCTGATGCGCGGCGGCGAGCACAACGTCGCGCGTGCGTACGTGCTGTATCGCGAGAAGCGTCACCTCGAGCGCCAGCATGCGGGCGAGGAAGCGGCGGCCGCGGGCGGCGAGTCGACCACCGGCATCAACGTCGTCGACAACGGCGTGTCGCGCCCGCTCGACCTGAACGCGCTGCGCTCGCTGATCGTGTCGGCGTGCGACGGCCTCGGCGCTGCGGTTAACCCTGACCCGATCGTCGCGGAGACGGTGAAGAACCTGTACGACGGCGTACCGATGAGCCAGGTCTACGACTCGGCGATCCTCGCGGCACGCACGATGATCGAAAAGGACCCGGCATACAGCCAGGTCACGGCCCGCATCCTGCTGCATACGATCCGTCGCGAGATCCTCAGCGAGGAAGTGCTCCAGTCGGAGATGTCGGCCCGCTACGCCGAATACTTCCCGCAGTTCCTGAAGCGCGGCGTCGACGCCGGCCTGCTCGACGACAAGCTGCTGCAGTTCGACCTGAAGCGCCTCGGCGAAGCGCTCGACGCGAACCGCGACCTGCAGTTCGGCTACCTCGGCCTGCAGACGCTGTACGACCGCTACTTCCTGCACGTCGAAGGCACCCGCATCGAAATGCCGCAGGCATTCTTCATGCGCGTCGCGATGGGCCTGTCGCTGAACGAGATCGACCGCGAAACGCGCGCGATCGAGTTCTACAACGTGCTGTCGAGCTTCGACTTCATGAGCTCGACGCCGACGCTGTTCAACTCGGGCACCCACCGCTCGCAGCTGTCGTCGTGCTACCTGACGACGGTCGCGGACGACCTCGACGGCATCTATGAAGCGCTGAAGGAAAACGCGCTGCTGTCGAAGTTCGCCGGCGGCCTCGGCAACGACTGGACGCGCGTGCGCGCACTCGGCTCGCATATCAAGGGCACGAACGGCAAGTCGCAAGGCGTGGTCCCGTTCCTGAAGGTCGTGAACGACACGGCCGTCGCGGTGAACCAGGGCGGCAAGCGCAAGGGCGCGGTCTGCGCGTACCTCGAATCGTGGCACCTCGACATCGAGGAGTTCCTGGAGCTGCGCAAGAACACCGGTGACGACCGTCGCCGTACGCACGACATGAACACGGCGAACTGGATTCCCGACCTGTTCATGAAGCGCGTGATGGAAGGCGGCGACTGGACGCTGTTCTCGCCGTCGACCTGCCCGGACCTGCACGACAAGTTCGGCGCGGAATTCGAGGCGGCTTACACGGCTTACGAAGACAAGGTCGCGCGCGGCGAGATCAAGCTGTTCAAGAAGATCCCGGCGGCGCAGCTGTGGCGCAAGATGCTCGGCATGCTGTTCGAGACGGGCCACCCGTGGATCACGTTCAAGGATCCGTGCAACATCCGCTCGCCGCAGCAGCACGTCGGCGTCGTCCACTCGTCGAACCTGTGCACGGAAATCACGCTGAACACGAGCGACACCGAAATCGCGGTGTGCAACCTCGGCTCGGTGAACCTCGTCGCCCACCTGGTGAAGCAGGCGGACGGCAGCTACGCGCTCGACCACGACAAGCTGAAGCGCACGATCAGCGTCGCGATGCGCATGCTCGACAACGTGATCGACATCAACTACTACGCGGTGCCGAAGGCGCGTAACTCGAACCTGAAGCACCGCCCGGTCGGCATGGGCATCATGGGCTTCCAGGACTGCCTGCATCTGCTGCGCACGCCGTACGCGTCGGAAGCGGCGGTCGAGTTCGCCGACCGTTCGATGGAAGCCGTCTGCTACTACGCGTACTACGCGTCGACCGAGCTGGCCGAAGAACGCGGCCGCTACTCGAGCTACCGCGGCTCGCTGTGGGATCGCGGCATCCTCCCGCAGGACACGCTGAAGCTGCTGGCCGAAGCGCGCGGCGGCTACGTCGAGGTCGACACGTCGGAATCGCTCGACTGGACGACGCTGCGTTCGCGGATCGCCTCGCACGGCATGCGCAACTCGAACTGCGTCGCGATCGCGCCGACGGCGACAATCTCGAACATCATCGGCGTGTCGGCCTGTATCGAGCCGACCTTCCAGAACCTGTACGTGAAGTCGAACCTGTCGGGCGAATTCACGGTGGTAAACGAGTATCTCGTCCGCGACCTGAAGGAGCGCGGCCTGTGGGACGAAGTGATGGTCTCCGACCTGAAGTACTTCGACGGCATGCTGTCGCGCATCGACCGCATCCCGGCCGACCTGCGCGCGATCTACGCGACCGCGTTCGAAGTCGACCCGACGTGGCTGGTCGAAGCGGCCTCGCGTCGCCAGAAGTGGATCGACCAGGCGCAGTCGCTGAACATCTACATGGGCGGCGCATCGGGCAAGAAGCTCGACGAGGTCTACAAGCTCGCATGGCTGCGCGGCCTGAAGACGACCTACTACCTGCGCACGATGGCGGCGACGCACGTCGAGAAGTCGACGGTCGCGCACGGCGCGCTGAACGCGGTGCCGACGGGCGGTGCGGGTAGCGGCGGCTCGGGCAGCGGTGGCGCGCAAGGCGCAGCGGGCGGCTTCGGTGCGGCAGGCGGCAATGCATCGTCGGGCGCGATCAGCGCGGCGCCGGCACTCGCGCCGGTCGAAGCAGACGGTCCGGTGTGCACGATGCGTCCGGGCGATCCCGGCTTCGACGAATGCGAAGCGTGCCAGTAACGCAGTGCGCCTGACCTGAGAAGCAGGCGAGGGCGGCGCACACGGCGACCGATCGAGGTTGAAGTGTGCGCCGCTCTCAACTAAAAAAATGATAAGGAATCTGTAACGCGACACCTGCGTTGCAGGCAGTGACGAGCGATCGAAACATCCCCGACGGCGTCGCGTTTCGATCAGCGTTCGATGCGTCGAGCGCACCTCGCGATACAAGCGCGACTCACATCGCGCGCTGCATGAACGACGATGCGTTGCTCAAAGTGTTGTATCGAGGTCGCAACGCGAATCGAAAAAAGGATTTTTCGTGAGCGAACCCTTTTATCGCTCAGGAAAAGATGGTACAAACCGTTCTAAATTGATGGTGAGAATTTATGCTCAACTGGGATGACGAGAAGACTGCCGTAGCTCCCGCGAGCGGAGCGCAGCACAACGCGATGCGCGCCCCCGCCGGAGTGGCTGTCGGAATGCAGGCTGCGTCGCCTGCCGCCCATCAGGTCCGCGACATTTTCGAAGGCGATCTTGCGGTGCCGCCGCAAGCATCGGCTGTTCCCGCCGGCGGCACGGAAGCGCGGGTCAATGTCGCCGACAAGCGCATCATCAACGGCCAGACTGACGTCAATCAGCTGGTGCCGTTCAAATACAAGTGGGCGTGGGAAAAGTATCTGGCCGGTTGCGCGAACCACTGGATGCCGCAGGAAATCAACATGTCCCGCGACATCGCACTGTGGAAGGACCCGAACGGTCTGACCGAGGACGAGCGCCGCATCGTGAAGCGCAACCTCGGCTTCTTCGTGACGGCCGATTCGCTCGCGGCGAACAACATCGTGCTCGGCACGTACCGCCACATCACGGCGCCCGAGTGCCGGCAGTTCCTGCTGCGCCAGGCGTTCGAGGAAGCGATCCACACGCACGCGTACCAATACATCGTCGAATCGCTCGGTCTCGACGAAGGCGAGATCTTCAACGCGTATCACGAGGTCACGTCGATCCGCGCGAAGGACGAATTCCTGATCCCGTTCATTCATACGCTGACGGACCCGGCCTTCAAGACCGGCACGCTCGAAGCGGATCAGAAGCTGCTGAAGTCGCTGATCGTGTTCGCCTGCATCATGGAAGGCCTGTTCTTCTATGTCGGGTTTACGCAGATCCTCGCACTCGGCCGCCAGAACAAGATGACGGGTGCTGCAGAGCAATATCAGTACATCCTGCGCGACGAGTCGATGCACTGCAACTTCGGCATCGACCTGATCAACCAGATCAAGCTCGAGAATCCGCATCTCTGGACCGCGGAATTCCGCGCCGAGATCCGCGAGCTGTTCAAGCAGGCTGTCGAACTCGAATACCGCTACGCCGAAGACACGATGCCGCGCGGCGTGCTGGGTTTGAACGCGTCGATGTTCAAGAGCTATCTGCGCTTCATCAGCAACCGCCGTTGCCAGCAGATCGGCCTCGACCCGCTGTATCCGAACGAGGAAAACCCGTTCCCGTGGATGAGCGAGATGATCGACCTGAAGAAGGAACGCAACTTCTTCGAGACGCGTGTGATCGAGTATCAGACGGGGGGCGCGCTGTCCTGGGAATAACCCGCAGCAGCGAACCCGTTACATGATGGAGCAGCCGGTGGCCTCTCGGCCCCGGCCCAAGGTTTAGGAGCAAGAACGCCTGATGCAAAGCATGCCCGGTGCCTTAACGGCCCAACGATACGACAGGCACTTTGCGAACCCTTCAGTGGGATGGGCAAACTTCCCTCCGGAAAAAGCGGACGGCCGTGTGGCGGTCCGCTTGATCAAGCGATTAGGGGTAGCGGCGCGAGGTGCGCCGGCTACCGACTTGATTTGGCGCGCGAGGCCGAGTGGTCACGCGCGCCATACCGTATTCATTAGCGTAAGCGCGCGGTACCTGCGTACGCCGATGAATAGCCCGCTTCGAAGCGCACGTCCTGAACAGCGTCCGCGGGAAGCGGGTTTTGACGAAGGGTGTAGTTTGAACTGACTCTCATCTGAACCTGAAGGAGAACAACATGGCTACTGCCAAGAAGAAACCGGCTGCTAAGAAGGTTGCTGCCAAGAAGACCGTTGCGAAGAAGGCTGCTGCTCCGGTGAAGAAGGCCGCGGTGAAGAAGGTTGCTGCGAAGAAGGTCGCGGTGAAGAAGGTTGCCGCGAAGAAGGCAGCACCGGCGAAGAAGGCCGCTGCAAAGAAGGTCGCAGCCAAGAAGGTCGCAACGAAGAAGGTTGCAGCCAAGAAGGTCGCAGCGAAGAAAGTCGCGGTGAAGAAGGTTGCTGCGAAGAAGGCAGCACCGGCGAAGAAGGCCGCCGCGAAGAAGGTTGCAGCCAAGAAAGTCGCAGTGAAGAAGGTTGCTGCGAAGAAGGCCGCACCGGCGAAGAAGGCTGCTGCCAAGAAGGCTGCGCCGGCGAAGAAGGCTGCCGCGAAGAAGGCCGCGCCTGCGAAGAAGGCTGCCGCGAAGAAGGCTGCGCCCGCCAAGAAGGCTGCCCCTGCGAAGAAGGCTGCCGCACCGGCGAAGAAGGCTGCTGCGCCGAAGAAGGCCGTCGTGAAGAAGGCTGCGCCGGCAACGACCGCGTCGACCGCATCGGTTGCGCCGGCATCGGGCGTGAAGACCGCGCTCAACCCGGCAGCAGCATGGCCGTTCCCGACCGGCAGCCGTCCGTAATCGCGGCTGAGCAGCATCACCCGGACACTCACGTGGTGTCCGTGGGTTGAGTAGCGCTACTCAATCAGTCCCGCCATCTGGCTCAGGTGGCGGGATTTTTTTTCGTCCGTATGGGGCGCCGACGGGGCGCCGGTCGGCTGGCCGCCGCGAGCGCGGACAAGAACGGGCGGACGAAAAAAAACGCATGTGCGGCTTCGCACATGCGTTCGACCGCGGCTTGCGCCGCGTGCTGAGGTACCGGTTAGTGCGTGACGCGCGTGACGCCGCCGCTCGACAGCAGGCGTACGCGCTCGCCGGCGCGGAATGCTTCGCCGTTTGCCGCCTGCGTGATCGAACGCAGATCGCCGTTGTCGAGGCGCACGGTGATTTCGACACCGTTCGCCGTGCTGAGGTTTTCGCCGACCGCGTTACCCGCCACCGCACCGACGAGGCCGCCGGCGATCGCCGTCAGGATCGAGCCCTTGCCGCCGCCGATCGCGCTGCCCGCGACCGCGCCGAGTGCGCCGCCACCGAGCGTGCCGATCGCGCTGCCGCCGCCGTCGGACTGGATGCGCACCGCGCGGACGCTTTCGACCGTGCCCATGCGGACCGTCTGTTCGCGTTGCGCCTGGCCGACGCTATAGACATCCGCCGAGCCGGGCGCCGTGAAGCAGCCGGCGAGCGTCAGCGTGGCCGTCAGCATGGCCGCGAGCGTGAGGGTTTTTTTCGTCAACATCTTTGCTCTCCCACAATATTCATTTGAGACTGTAACCGAATGCAGTCTCGAAGCGTGCGTCGATTTCGGCGCGCGTCAGTACATAAGTCTGGGGCCCTTGATGGGCGATCTTGAGCGAGCCCATCAGGCTCGCGAGACGGCCGGTGGTGGCCCAGTCGAGGCCATGCTCGATGCCGTACAGCAGGCCGCCCCGGAAGGCGTCGCCGCAGCCCGTCGGATCGGCGATGCGCTCGGCCGGCACGACTGGAATCTGTTCCGCACCCTGCTTGTGGCGGATGGTCGCGCCATGCTCGCCACGCGTGATGACGAGGGCGTCGACCCGGCTGGCGATTTCATCTTCGGACCATCCCGTCTTGTCGCTCACCAGCTTGGCCTCGTAGTCGTTGACCGCTACGTAGGTCGCAAGTTCAATGCTGCGGCGCAGCGTCGCACCATCGAACAGCGGCAGGCCCTGGCCCGGATCGAACACGAACGGCACACCGGCCTTGGCGAGCTCTTCCACGTGCTGCACCATCCCGTCGAAGCCGTCCGGGCCGACGATCGCGAGCTTGATGTCCGGCGCGTCGCCCGCGTGGTTCAGGTGCGATTGCATCATCGCGCCCGGGTGGAACGCCGCGATCTGGTTGTTGTCGAGATCGGTCGTGATCATCGCCTGCGCGGTGTACGTATCGGGCAGCACGCGAACGTGATCGCGGCGCAGGCCGAGCTGGTCGAGCCGGTCGAGATACGGCTGCGCATCCAGCGCGCCCATCGTGCCCATGATGCGCGCGTCGCCGCCGAGCAGGTGGAGCGCGTACCCGATGTTGCCCGCGCAGCCGCCGAATTCGCGGCGCATCGTCGGCACGAGGAAGCTCAGGTTGATGAGGTGCACCTGGTCGGGCAGGATGTGCTCGCGGAACCGCCCTTCGAAGGTCATGATGGAGTCGTAGGCGATCGAGCCGCAAATCAGCGTAGCCAAGGTGTGCGTTCCTGTAGAAATGAGGGGCCCTGCGCGACAACGCCGCGCGAAGGGCGCGGCGCGGCAGGGGAAAGCGGAAGAAAGCTTACTTCAGTGCGGCGAGCGCTGCATCGTAGTTCGGCTCGTCCTTGATTTCGCCGACGAGTTCCGCATGGATCACCTTGTCCTGCGCGTCGAGCACGACCACCGCGCGTGCGGTCAAGCCGTTCAGCGGGCCGCTCGTCACGTCGACGCCGTACGCGTTCGCGAACGCGCGGCCGGTGCGGAACGTCGATGCCGTCACGACGTTCTCGAGGCCTTCGGTCGTGCAGAAGCGCGTGGCGGCGAACGGCAGGTCGGCGGACACGACGACCACCACCGTGTTGTCGAGCGACGACGCGGCTTCGTTGAACTTGCGGGTCGACGTCGCGCAGGTCGGCGTGTCGAGGCTCGGCACGATGTTCAGCACCTTGCGCTTGCCGGCGAAGCTGGCGAGCGACAGGTCGGCGAGGTCCTTGCCGACCAGCTTGAAATCGGCGGCTTGTGCACCGACGGCCGGGAACGTGCCGGCGAGATCGATCGGGTTGCCACCCAGCGTAACTTTGCTCATGTTCGTGCTCCGAAATAGCGCGCCGCACGGCGCGCGGGTTGAGACGGCGCGCAAGCGCGCCGCGGTGCGTCACGGATAGAAGATCTGGACGCGGAAATTCGAGGCGGGCGTACCGTTCGTTTCGAGGCGGACGACCATCGTCTGCGTCGTGCCGGGCGGCAGCCCGGCGTCGATCGGCGTGCCCGGGCGCACGTAGTCGCGCGGCGCGAGCACGCGGCGCACGGTGACGTGATTGGTGTCGTCGAGCAGCGTGAGTTCGAGCGACGGGTATGCGAGCGCGACACGGTAGCGGTTCGTCAGCGGCACCTTCAGTTCGAGTTCGCGCGGGCCGTCGAGCTGGCGCAGGTCGGTCGCGTCGAGCCGAAGGCCGTCGATCGCGCGCGGCGGCGTGACCGTGCAGCCGAGCGGCGCACAGGCCTGCCGGAACCAGCTCTGCGTGACGGGCCAGTAGATCATCAGCGTTTCGCGCTGCCACCACGCCAGTTGCACGACGAGCAGCCCGACCAGCGCGGCCGCGACGAGGCCGCCGAAAAAGCCGCCGAGCATCCCGCGGCGCTGCGGCGCGCGCGTCTCGCGCGTGACGGCGAAGGGCGGGCGATCGTCGTCGGTCAGTGCGGCGGGGAACGGGACGGCCGGTTGGACGGCCGGTTGGGCGGCCGATTCGGCGACCGGTTCGACGGCCGGTTCATCGGTTGCCGCCGCGGCCGGGGCCGTGTCGTGTCGGGCGAAGGCGTCGGATTCCGATGCGGTTTCGGCTTCGGTGACGGCCGGTGCGGGCGTGAACGCAAAGCGCGGTTCGCGCGGCGCGCGTTCGTCGTCCGGCACGGCGAAGTGCGCGTGGCCGACGGGTTCGGCCGGTTCGGCCGCGATTTCCGGTTCCGACGGAAGGTGGGCGACGAAGCGGGGCTCGCGCGGGTCGCGCTCGACGGGCGCGGGCGAGGGCGAGGGCGAGGGCGACGGCGACGGCGACGGCGACGGCGCGGCTTCTTCGATTTCGTGCGGTTCGTGCGGCGAATGCGGTTCGGCCGGTTGCTCGACGGCAGCCGATGAATCGAGCTCGGCCGGAGAGGTCGCGAACGGCGCGGGCGTACCCGACAGATGGACGACGCCGGCTTCCGTGGACGGGAGCGCGAGCGGTATCAGCGGCTCGGTGCGCACGGTTTCGACGCTGTGCTGCAGCGTCGGATCGACGCCTGCGTCGAGCCACGGCGCCCACATGTCCCAGCCTTCCGGCTTGTAATCGGTGCCGGTCGGCAGTCCGGCCGGCGCGTCGGCGGTAAACAGCCGAACCGGAGCGGCCTGCTGGTGTGCGTCGCCGCCATGCGGCGCGGCAGCCGGTTCCGTCAAGGCCGGCTCGGGCTGCTGCGCGTATTCGGGAACGAGCGATTCGGAAGCGTTGAAGACTTCGTGGCAATGCCCGCAGCGCACGAGCCCCTGATGCAGCGAGAGCTGTTCCTGCTGCAGCCGGAAGACGGTTTCGCAATGAGGGCAGCGCGTCGCAAGAAGCATGTCGAGGCGGGCGGCCTGCTGGCCAGAGTGAAGGACAGCGCTATTCTAATGGCTTTCGCGGCGGGTTCCGGCGAGGCATACCCAACCTTCGTGTTCGCGCCAGACCGAGATGTCGACGTAGCGCGCATAAACGGCCGCGACCTCGTCCGCCTGGCGCGCGAGCACGCCCGACAGCGCGATGCGCCCGCCCGGCTTGACCTTCGATGCGAGCATCGATGCCATCAGCTTCAGCGGGTTCGACAGGATGTTCGCGACGACGATGTCGAATTCGCCGTCCGGGCATGCATCG
The DNA here is from genome assembly GCF_002959955.1 of Burkholderia sp. BE12. Classification (NCBI taxonomy): domain Bacteria; kingdom Pseudomonadati; phylum Pseudomonadota; class Betaproteobacteria; order Burkholderiales; family Burkholderiaceae; genus Burkholderia; species Burkholderia sp. BE12. The sequence goes on from NZ_PREY01000015.1 coordinate 55,391, forward strand.
GGCAGCCCGTACGTGACTTCGGCCCGGTTGCGTTCGCTGTTCTGGCGTGCCGATTCGACCGCCTGCGGATCGATGTCGATGCCGATCACGGGGTTCGCCCCGCATTTCTTCGCGAGGATCGCGAGGATGCCCGAGCCGCAGCCGTAGTCGAGCACCGACTGGCCGGGCTTCACCGACTGTTCGAGCCACTCCATGCACAGACGGGTGGTGGGGTGGCTGCCGGTGCCGAACGCGAGGCCGGGGTCGAGCTCGAGGACGAGTGCATCGGGATCGGGCGCATCGTGCCACGACGGCACGACCCAGATCCGCTCGCCGATCGGGATCGGCTCGAACTGCGACTGCGTGAGCCGCACCCAGTCCTGCTCCTCGACTTCACGCACGACGAACGTCGGCGTCTCGGCGATGCCGATTTCGTTCGCGGCCGCCGCGAGCAGCACGGCCGGCTCATGGTCGGCCGACAGCAGCGCGACCACGCGCGAGTGCTGCCACGCGGTGCGATCGGGCACGAGGCCCGGCTCGCCGAAGAGCGGCTGTTCGTCGGGCGTGTCGGCGTCGGCGTCCTCGACGGACACCGACAGCGCGCCGAGATCGAGCAGTGCGTCGGACAGGGCCTCCGCATGCTCGCGGGCCAGTTCGACGACGAGTTCGCGATAACTCATGCTTACGCTTCTTCCGGTGCGACCTGCAGCTTCTGCGCGAGCCGGTTTTCGAGGTAATGGATGCTGGTGCCGCCTTCGACGAACTTCGAGTCGATCATCAGCTCGCGGTGCAGCGGGATGTTGGTCTGGATGCCTTCGACGACCATTTCCGACAGCGCGATGCGCATCCGGCTGATCGCCTGCTCGCGCGTCGCGCCGTAGGTGATCAGCTTGCCGATCATCGAATCATAGTTCGGCGGCACGAAATAGCCATTGTAGGCGTGCGAATCGACGCGCACGCCGGGGCCGCCCGGCGTATGCCACGACGTGATCCGGCCCGGCGAAGGCGTGAACTTGAACGGATCCTCGGCGTTGATCCGGCACTCGATCGCATGTCCGCGGAACTGGATGTCGCGCTGGCGCAGCGCGAGCTTCTCGCCGGCTGCGATGCGGATCTGTTCCTGCACGATGTCGACGCCGGTGATCAGTTCCGATACCGGGTGCTCGACCTGCACGCGCGTGTTCATCTCGATGAAGTAGAACTCGCCGTTTTCGTACAGGAATTCGAAGGTACCTGCGCCGAGGTAGCCCATTTTCTTGCACGCGTCCGCGCAGCGGTCGCCGATGCGGTCGATCAGGCGGCGCGGAATGCCGGGCGCCGGCGCTTCCTCGATCACCTTCTGGTGGCGGCGCTGCATCGAGCAGTCGCGCTCGCCGAGCCAGATGGCGTTCTTGTACGCGTCCGACAGCACCTGGATCTCGATGTGGCGCGGGTTCTCGAGGAACTTCTCCATGTACACCTGCGGGTTGCCGAACGCGCGGCCGGCTTCCTCGCGGGTCATGTTGACCGCGTTGACGAGCGCGGCCTCGGTGTGCACGACGCGCATCCCGCGCCCGCCGCCGCCGCCCGCCGCCTTGATGATGACCGGATAGCCGATCGCGCGCGCAATCTTGACGATCTCCTTCGGATCGTCCGGCAACGCGCCTTCCGAACCCGGCACGCATGGCACGCCGGTCTTGATCATCGTCTGCTTCGCGGTGACCTTGTCACCCATCATGCGGATCGTTTCCGGGCGCGGGCCGATGAACGTGAAGCCCGACTGCTCGACGCGCTCCGCGAAATCGGCGTTCTCCGACAGGAAGCCGTAGCCGGGGTGGATCGCCTCGGCATCGGTGACTTCCGCGGCGCTGATCAGCGCAGGCATGTTCAGGTAGCTGAGGTTCGACGGGGCCGGGCCGATACAGACGGCTTCGTCCGCGAGGCGCACGTACTTGGCTTCCTTGTCGGCTTCCGAGTAGACGACCACCGTCTTGACGCCGAGTTCGCGGCACGCGCGCTGGATGCGCAGCGCGATTTCACCGCGGTTGGCAATGAGGATTTTTTCAAACATAGCGAGTATTCGTCTCTTCGAGGGGCGCGCGAACGGCGCCTGGCGAGCATCGGCGGCGCGCGGCCGACAGGGCCGCGCGGCGGGCTTAGCCGATCACGAAAAGCGGCTGGCCGTATTCGACGGCCTGGCCGTTCTCGACGAGGACTTCCTTGATCACGCCGGCCTTGTCCGACTCGATCTCGTTGAGCAGCTTCATCGCTTCGATGATGCAGATCGTCTGGCCTTCCTTGACCGTGTCGCCGGCCTGCACGAACGGGTCGGCGCCCGGCGACGGCGCGCGGTAGAACGTGCCGACCATCGGCGACGTCACGACGTGGCCTTGCGGGACGGCCGGTGCGGCTGCGGCGCCGGCTGCCGGCGCGGCGCCGTCGGTCGGCAGCGCGGCCGACGGAGGCGGCGCGCTGACTTGCGGGGCATACCCAGCCGTCGGCTGCACGTAGACCGGCGGCGCGTTCTTGACGATGCGCACCTTGCCTTCGCCTTCCGTCACTTCCAGCTCGGAGATGCCGGATTCGGAAACGAGGTCGATCAGAGTTTTCAGCTTACGAAGATCCATCGGGAATTCCCCTTTCAATACGTGAAAGCGCCGGTTAGGGGCCGGCGCTGAATCTAGATCGCGAAATCAGCCGCGCGACGCGCCTTGCAGCTTGTCCAGCGCGTACTCGAGCGCGTACAGATAACCTTTCCAGCCGAGCCCGCAGATCACGCCTTCGGCCTGGTCGGAAAAGTAGGAGTGGTGCCTGAACGCTTCGCGGCGATGCACGTTCGACAAGTGAACCTCGACGAACGGGATGCCAACGCCGGCGATCGCGTCCCGGATCGCAACGCTCGTATGCGTGTACGCGGCCGGATTGATCAGGATGAAATCGGTCTGTTCCTCCCGCGCGGCCTGGATGCGGTCGACCAGCGCGCCTTCATGGTTGCTCTGGAACGACGACAGTTCGGCGCCGGCTTCCCGGGCGCGCGCGGCAAGCGCCTGATCGATCTGCGCGAGCGTGACGCGGCCATACACCTCCGGTTCCCGGGTGCCGAGAAGGTTCAGGTTGGGGCCGTGCAACACCAGCAATCGTGTCATGGTCGCTTCTATTTCTGCGGAATTGCGCGAACTTTAGCGCTATTTAGAGAAATTTGTCTAGTTTTGCCGAACGGCCAGGTTCGTCGGACCTGCAAGAATTACCGGTGCGGATGCAAAGTATCGGCGAATTCACGCGAAATCGCGGCGATCGACGGACAAATTGCTGCGAACGTGCGGGCCGGCGTTCGGGGAGCTTACAGCGCGTCGAGCGTCTTTTTCAGCTCGGTCGGCTGGATTTGTCCCAATTTTGTCTCGCGAATCTTGCCGGTTTCGTCGATGACGACCGTAAACGGCAGCGCGCCAGCGGTATTTCCGAAATTACGGGCCAGATCCGCGCCCGCATAACCGCTGACGAAAACCGGATAGTCGACCTTCACTTTTTGGAGGAAGTTCTTCACGTTCTGCCCGGAATCGACGCCGATCCCGATGAATCGGATGCCTTTCTGTTTGTATTGATGCGACAACGCGACGAGCTCGGGCATCTCCTCGACGCACGGGCCGCACCACGACGCCCAGAAATTGACGACGACCTTCTGGCCCTTGAAGGCGGCCAGCGTGGCCGGCTTGCCGTCGACGCCAGTGAGCGACGACGCCCATAGCTGGTCGACCGGGTTGCCGTGGGTGGCCGGCGCGGCAACGGCGACGCCGTCGCCGTCCGTGCCGCGGAACCAGTGACCGGCGGCGACTCCGCCGGCGACGGCGGCGGCCGCGACCACCGCGAGCGCCAACATGCGTTTCATCATCATCGTTGAATCATTTGGGTTCGGAAGGGGCCTGGCTTGCGTCGACGAGCGCGCGCAGCGCGGCGGCGTCCGCGCGGGCGACGCGACCGCGCGCGTCGGCCTTCACCGCGCCGCGCAGGTCGTCGCTCGCATAGAGCGCGAGATGAATGCCGATGGCGTCCACGTCGCGCCGCGGGCGCCACAGGAAACTGAGCGTCTCGACGTCGCCGCGGCCCGCGAAATGCCGCGTCTCCGACACGTCGTACTGGACGTTCTGGTTCAGCAGATAGATCGCGACGTCCTTCGGGTTGTCGGTGAATGCCTGCAAATGGATATCCGAATGCGCGTTCGCGGTGCCGTTCAGCACGGCGCCCGTCACATAAGGATGGAACTCGGCGAGCCGGCGCATCCAGTCGAGCGCGATCTCGCGCAGGCGGCGCAGTTCGTCCGGCTGCGTGTCGCTCTGGAACAGTGCGAGATACTCGCGCAGTTCTTCCTCGATCTGGTCGTTATCCGGCAGCCATTCGCCGGCAACGCGCGAATCGCCCAGCAGCTGGCGCGCGGCCTTGCGCTTCGCGCCGGCATAGTCCTGACCATCCTCCGCGATCAGACGGGCGGCGGATTGGGCGATTTCCTCGCGGACGCGCCGCGGGTCGACAAGAGGTTTGCGAGACATGATCCGGCAATCATACTCGATCGTCGCGGCGCCCGAGCACGGGTGCGGCGGCCTGCCGCCCGAGGGTGCCGGCGCCGTTCGCGCGCATCGTTCGGGCCGCCGGGCATCGCAGGCCGTCAGTTACAATACTGTCCTTTGTGTCGCGGCCAGGTCGTTGGCCGGGCGCCGGCCGCACGGCCTCGCCGGTGCGCCGCACACGCATCCTTTCCGAATCGACGGCGCCCCGGCGGCGCGAAAGCATTCATCTATGCACATCCATATTCTTGGCATCTGCGGCACCTTCATGGGCGGTCTCGCCGTACTCGCCCGCGAGGCCGGCCACACGGTGACGGGTTGCGACGCGGGCGTCTATCCGCCGATGAGCACGCAGCTCGAGGCGCAGGGCATCACGCTGACCGAGGGCTACGGCGCCGAGCAGATCGACCTGAAACCGGACCTGTTCGTGATCGGCAACGTCGTCACGCGCGGCAATCCGTTGATGGAGGCGATCCTCGATCGCGGCCTGCCTTACGTGTCCGGCCCGCAGTGGCTGGGCGAGCACGTACTCGCCGGCAAATGGGTGCTTGCGGTCGCGGGCACGCACGGCAAGACGACCACGTCGTCGATGCTCGCGTGGCTGCTGGAAGACGCGGGGCTGAACCCGGGCTTCCTGATCGGCGGCGTGCCGCTGAACTTCGGCGTGTCCGCGCGGCTCACCGATTCGAGCTTCTTCGTGATCGAGGCCGACGAATACGACACGGCATTCTTCGACAAGCGCTCGAAGTTCGTGCACTACCGGCCGCGCACCGCGGTGCTGAACAACCTCGAATTCGATCACGCCGATATCTTCCCCAATCTCGCCGCGATCGAAACGCAATTCCATCATCTCGTGCGCACCGTGCCCGGCGTCGGGCGGATCGTCACGAACGGTCGCGCGGACGCGCTCGAGCGCGTGCTGGCGCGCGGCTGCTGGAGCGAGGTCGAGCGCTTCGGCGTCGACGGCGGCTGGCAGGCGCTGCCGGCGGAGGACGGCGTGCCGGTCGACGAACGCTTCGCGGTGTATTCGCACGCCGAGCGCGTCGGCGAAGTCGCCTGGCAGGTGCAGGGCGACCACAACCGGATGAACGCGCTCGCGGCGATCGCCGCCGCGCGCCACGTCGGCGTGCCGCCCGCGCAGGCCGCCGAGTCGCTCGCATCGTTCCGCAACGTGAAGCGCCGCATGGAAGTGCGCGGCAGCGTGGACGGCGTGACCGTCTATGACGATTTCGCGCACCATCCGACCGCGATCGACACCACGATCGCCGGCCTTCGTGCGCGCATCGGCCGCGAGAATGCCCGCATCCTCGCCGTACTCGAGCCGCGTTCGAACACGATGAAGCTTGGCGTGATGAAGTCGCAATTGCCGGCAAGCCTCGCCGATGCCGATCTCGTGTTCGGCTACGGCGCGCCCGCCGGGCGCGACGCGCTCGGCTGGAATCTCGCCGAAGCGCTCGCGCCGCTCGGCGCGCGCGCGCGCGCATTCGACGATCTGCATCTGCTGGTGAAGGCGGTGGTCGAGGCCGCACGTCCGGGCGACCACGTGCTCGTGATGAGCAACGGCGGCTTCGGCGGCGTGCACCAGAAGCTGCTCGACGCGCTCGGGAGCCGCACGTGATCCTGTATCTGCACGGCTTCCGGTCGTCGCCGGAATCGCAGAAGTCGCGGCTGCTCGCCGCGCGCATGGCCGAACTCGGCCGCACCGACGAGTGGCGGTGCCCGTCGCTGTCGGTGTCGCCGCTCGAGGCGATCGCCGTCGCGGAGTCGGAGGTCGCGGGCGCCCGCGACGTCACCGTGATCGGCAGCTCGCTCGGCGGTTATTACGCGACGTGGCTCGCCGAAAAGCATGGCTGGAAGGCCGTGCTGCTGAATCCGGCGATCGTGCCGCAGCGCGATCTCGAGCAGCATCTGGGCGAACAGCCGCTGTGGCACGGCGGCGGCACGATCGTCGTCGAGCGCCGTCACCTGCACGAGCTCGACGCGCTGCGCGTGCCGGCGATCACGCGCGCCGACCGCTACTATCTGTTCGCGGCGACCGGCGACGAAGTGCTCGACTATCGCGAGATGCTCGCCCATTACCCGGGCGCGAAAACCCGCGTGATCGACGGCAGCGATCACGGAATCAGCGAATTTGCCGACTATGTCGACGACGTTCTCGCGTTTTGCGACGGAAAGACGTCATAAACCGGCCACGTGCCGATCGAATTCCCATCATCATGCGGCGCCGCCGATGCGGCGCCCGGCAGTCTGAACGAGAGTACTGAGTGAACGTTTTCTTCGAGGAATCGGGCAGTTTCAAGGCGGGCAGCGTGCTGTCGCGCCAGGGCGACGCGTTTCAGGTCGAGTTGCCCGGCGGGCGGCGCGCGAAGGTACGCGCGAAAGACGTGCTGATCGAATTCGACAAGCCGGCCGCCGGCGAGCTGATGCATGAGGCCGATACGGCCGCGCAGCAGATCGATCTGGACTTCCTGTGGGAATGCGCGCCGGCCGACGAGTTCGCGTACACGGCGCTCGCCGCCGAATACTTCGGCGCGACGTATGGCCCGGTCGAGCGCGCGGCGCTCGTGTTGCGGCTGCACGGCTCGCCCGTCTATTTCCGCCGCAAGGGGCGCGGCCAGTACCAGCGCGCGCCGGAAGACCAGCTCAAGATGGCGCTCGCGTCGCTCGAGCGCAAGCGCCAGCAGGCGCTCGTGCAGGCGCAGTATGAAGAGGAACTGAAGGCCGGCAAGTTGCCGGAAGCGTTCGCGGGCAAGGTGCTCGGGCTGCTGACGCGCCCGGACAAGAATTCGATCGAGTACAAGGCGATGGAAGCGGCGGCCGGCGCGCGCGGCGTGTCGCCGGCGCGGCTGATGCTCGACTGCGGCGGCATCGAGTCGCCGCGCGCGCTGCACGAGGCGCGCTTCCTCTCGGAATTCTTCCCGCACGGCACGGGCTTCCCGCCCGTCACGGTCGGCCCGCTGCCGGACGACCTGCCGCGCGCGAACGTCGAGGCGTTCTCGATCGACGACATCACGACCACCGAAATCGACGACGCATTTTCGGTCGAGCACCTGTCCGACGGCCGGGTGCGGATCGGCGTGCACATCGCGGCGCCGGCGCTCGGCATCGTGCGCGGCGACGCGGTCGATGCGATCGCGCGCGCGCGCCTGTCGACCGTCTACATGCCGGGCGACAAGATCACGATGCTGCCGGACGACGTCGTCGACGTGTTCACGCTGAAAGAGGGCGATTACCGCCCGGCGCTGTCGCTGTACATCATCGTCAACCGCGAGACGCAGGACATCGTCGCGAACGAGACGCGCGCCGAGCTCGTGTTCGTGAAGAACAACCTGCGCCACAACACGCTCGACGAGCTCGTCAACGAAGAGACGCTCGCGGCCGGCACCGGCGACTATCCGCACAAGGACGACATCGCCGTGCTGTGGCCGCTCGCGCAGGCGCTTTTCGAGAAGCGCCAGGTCGCGCGCGCGGGCTACGGCCTGAAGCGCGAGGTGCAGCGCAACACCGACTACAACTTCTACGTCGAAGGCGAGCACGTGACGATCACGCCGCGCCGCCGCGGCTCGCCGCTCGATCTGATCGTGTCGGAGCTCGCGATTCTCGCGAACTCGACCTGGGGCGCGTTCCTGCACGACCACACGGTGCCGGGCATCTACCGCTCGCAGCGCGGCTTCGGCGCGCCGGGCCCGAAGCGCACGCGGATGCAGACGACGGCCGCGCCGCACGAAGGCCTCGGCGTCGCGCAGTACGCGTGGAGCACGTCGCCGCTGCGCCGCTACGTCGACCTCGTGAACCAGTGGCAACTGCTCGCGTGCGTGCAGCACGGCGTCACCGCGAAGCTCGCCGCGCCGTTCAAGCCGAAGGACGCCGACCTGTACGCGGTCGTGCAAGGCTTCGACGATACGTATACGGCCTACGCCGACTACCAGCGCCGGATGGAGTACTTCTGGTGCCTGCGCTGGCTCAAGCAGGAACAGAAGAAGCAGGTCGTCGCGAGCGTCGTGAAGGGTGATCTCGTGCGCCTCGAGGACATTCCGCTGCTGCTGCACGTGCCGGGGCTCGGCGTGCATGCGCGCGGCACGCGCGTGCTGCTCGACGTGATGTCGCTCGACGAGCTGACGATCGAGGCGTCGGTGCGCCTGCTCAACGTGCTCGACGCGCCGACCGTGACGAGCGGCGACGCGGCCGACGAAGAGGACGACGCCGAAGGCGGCGACGATACGCTGGTCGACGCGCAAGACGCGTCGGCGCAGGCCGAGGCCGAGGCGCTGGCCGAATCGGGCGACGCGGCGGACGCGGCGGCAGAAGGCGGCGAAGCCGCGAGCGGCAACGACGGCGAAGAGGGGCGCGCATCATGAACGCAGTTGCGTCGACGAGCGGCGCCGACCGCTATGTCGTGTTCGGCAACCCGGTGGCGCACAGCAAGTCGCCGTTCATCCACGCGCAATTCGCCGCGCAGACCGGCGAGCCGATCGAGTACACGCACCGGCTCGCGCCGGTCGACGGTTTCGAGGCCGCCGTGCGCGCGTTCGTCGCCGAAGGCGGTCGCGGCGCGAACGTGACCGTGCCGTTCAAGCTCGACGCGCATGCGCTCGCCGACACGCTGTCGCCGCGCGCGGCGGCGGCAGGCGCGGTGAACACGTTGCGTATCGACGCCGACGGCCGCCTCCACGGCGACAACACCGACGGCGTCGGCCTCGTGCGCGACATCGAAGCGAATCTCGGCGTGTCGCTGGCGGGTGCGCGCATCCTGCTGCTCGGCGCGGGCGGCGCCGCGCGCGGCGTCGTGCTGCCGCTGCTCGACCGCGCGCCGCTGTCGATCACGATCGTGAACCGCACCGCGAGCAAGGCCGAGGCGCTCGTCGGCCAGTTCATGCAGGCCGCGCACGATGCGGGCTGCACGTTCGCGGGGGGCGGCCCCGGCGTCGTGCGGGCCGAACCGTACGACGTGGTGATCAATGCGACGGCCGGCAGCCTCGACGCCGCGCTGCCGGAATGCGACGCTGCCGCGTTCGGCGCCGGCACGCTCGCGTACGACATGATGTACGGCGCGCAGCCGACCGTGTTCATGCAGCACGCGGCGTCGCTCGGCGCGCGCACGGCCGACGGGCTCGGGATGCTGGTCGAGCAGGCGGCCGAATCGTTCTTCATCTGGCGCGGCGTGCGGCCGGACGGTGCACCGGTGCTGGCCGCGCTGCGCCAGGCGCTCGCGGCGAGCTGAACGGAGCGCGGCACGTGGTGGCGGTGAGCGGCACGCAGCGCACGCGGACGACGAGCCTCGCTCGCTGGATCGTCTACGCGGGATCGGTGTTCGCGGGCGCATGGCTCGCGACGCAACTGTTCTATCTCGGGCAGATCGCGCTGTGGTCGTTCGTGAACCCGGGCTCGACCGCGTTCATGCGCACCGACGCGTGGTGGCTGTCGCGCGACACGCCGCCCGCGCAGATCCGGCACCAGTGGGTGCCGTACGACCAGATCTCGCGCAACCTGAAGCGTGCGCTGATCGCCTCCGAAGATTCGACCTTCGCGACCAACAACGGCTACGACGTCGACGCGATCCTGCAGGCGTGGGAGAAGAACAAGGCGCGCGGCAGGATCGTCGCGGGCGGCTCGACGATCACGCAACAGCTCGCGCGCAACCTGTTCCTGTCGCGCGAGAAGAGCTACATCCGCAAGGGGCAGGAGCTGATCATCACGTGGATGCTCGAAACGGTGCTCGACAAGGAGCGCATCTTCGAGATCTACCTGAATTCGGTCGAATGGGGGCGCGGCGTGTACGGCGCCGAAGCGGCCGCACGCTATTACTACAGGATTCCCGCGAGCCGGCTCGGCGCGTGGCAGTCGGCGCGTCTCGCGGTGATGCTGCCGAAGCCGCGCTGGTTCGATGCGCATCGCGGCTCGGCCTACCAGGCGCAGCGTGCGGCAGTCATCGCGCGCCGGATGGGCGCGGCCGAGCTTCCGCAATCCGAGTAAGCGGCGCGCCCGCGCCGCTGCATTGTCCGTTGCGCCGTCGACGCGCGATTGACGCGCTGCAGCGGATTCGTGTCGCCGCCATTTCGGGCCACATCCCTTAGACGAATCCGTCTATTTCGCTTTGCTGAGCAATGCCGGCGACCGCGCGATTTTGTTGGTGGGCAGCGCGTGAAATCCGTGCTTTTTTAGTCCGCACGGCTAAACGCGAAAGCCGATGAAAGCGACGTGAAATGCAACGTTTCGCGAATCGAAGCATTTCTGAAAGGTGTGCGCTGCACCGCCGGCGCGCCAAATATTTCCAAATTTTTCAAAGCTGACGGGCTCGCGTATATTGGCCAGCGCCTCGGCTTATCGGCCGCAATCGAGGCGGGGGGTGGCTTATCCGGCTGCTCGACACGAAAAACATCCGAGAGAAGGAACGCAACGATGCCAGCGAGCAAAGCGAAGCTGTTGTTGGGGGTGGTGTGTTCTTCGCTGATTTTGACGGCCTGCAACGACGACGTGACGTCGTCCGCCGCTGCGAGCGCCGCCGATTCAGCCGATCCCGCCGGTCAGGTCGACCGTGCGTACAACGATCCCAACAGTTATTCGTCGAGCGCGACCGCGTCGCTCGACGCGTCCGCCGCGGTCGAAAAAGCCGCCGTCACGCACCACCAGATCACGCTGAACGGCAAGACGATCCGGTACACGGCCACCGCCGGCCACCTCGTCGCACGCAATCCGCAGACGGGCGCGCCCGAAGCATCGTTCTTCTATGTCGCGTACACGGCCGACAACCAGCCCGCGGCGAAGCGGCCCGTCACGTTCCTGTACAACGGCGGCCCGGGCTCGGCCTCGGTGTGGCTGCACCTCGGTTCGTTCGGCCCGCGCCGGATCCAGACCGGCGACCCGAACGCGAACACGTCGACGTTCCCGTTCGTCGACAACCAGGAAACGCTGCTCGACACGACCGACCTCGTGTTCGTCGATGCGATCGGCACCGGCTTCTCGGAAGCGGTCGCGCCGAACACGAACCAGACGTTCTGGGGCGTCGACCAGGACGCCGGCGCGTTCCGCGATTTCGTGACGCGCTACCTGAGCGTGAACCAGCGCAACGATTCGCCGAAATACCTGTTCGGCGAATCGTACGGCACGCCGCGCACCGACGTGCTCGCGAACCTGCTCGAGACGGCCGGCGTGAAGCTCGACGGCATCGTGCTGCAATCGTCGATCCTGAACTACAACACGAACTGCGACATGGCGAGCGACTATGTCGGCAACTCGAACAACGGGGCGAGCCCGGTGAGCTGCGCCGGCTTCGTGCCGTCGTACGGCACGGTCGGCGCGTATTACCAGCTCGACAACCCCAACCCGTCGAACCTGCCGCAGTATGCGGACCAGATGCGCCTGCTGACGGCCGGCAGCTATGCGCCCGCCGTGAACGCGTATCTGGCGAGCCACACGCCGCCGCCGCCGAATCTCGTCACGACGATGGCGAATTCGACCGGCGTGAAGCAGGCGCTGTGGAATGCCGACTTCAACGTGGTCCCGACTTTCTTCGACAACAGCTTCCAGCTGTCGCTGGTCCCGGGCACGCTGATCGGCCGCTACGACGCACGCGTGAACGTGCCCGTGTCGAGCCCGCTCGCGGCCGACGGCGATCCGTCCAGCTCGTTCATCACGAAGCCGTTCACCGACACGATCGGCAGCTACCTGCCGAACGAACTGAAGTACACCGCGCAGTCGGCCTACTCGGTGAGCAGCAACGCGATCAACACGTGGGACTGGACGCACGACGGCCTGGCGATGCCCGACACGATCCCCGATCTGGCCGCGGCGCTGACGCTGAACCCGGCGCTGAAGGTGCTGTCGCTGAACGGGTATCACGACATCGCGACGCCGTTCTACCAGACCGAACTCGACCTCGCGCGGCTCGGGACACAACCGAACCTGACGATCAAGGACTATCAGGGCGGGCACATGGTCTATCTCGACGATACGTCGCGTCCGCAGGAGAAAGCCGACCTCGTGACCTTCTACGGCGCGGCCGCGCATTGATTGCGCCACGCCGGCGACAGGCGCCCCCCGGCGCCGCTCGCCGGCCGTCGATCCCATTCCAGACTGGAGCCTGACATGAAGAATCGTTTCATCGTCGTTGCCGCGGCGCTCGCATGCGTCGGCGCCGCAGCATCCCTTTCCGCGCAGGCGAGCGACGCCGTCGCGCCGGCGCGTGCGCGCCAGGCGCAGCTCGGCGACCCGTACGTGCCGCCGGCCGCGCGCCACGCGACCGCCGGCACGCAAACGACCGGCGCCGCGCTGCACGCGCAGGTGGTGCGCAAGCTCGCGCGGCAGTTCAGTGCGGCCGACACGCAGAACACGGGTTCGATCACCGAGTCGCAGGCGCGCGCGGCCGGCCTCGGCTATGTCGCGAACCACTTCCGGCAGATCGACGCGGGCGGCAACGGCCGCGTGTCGTTCGCCGACGTCCAGCGCTACATGCAGGCGCGCAGCACGAGCCAGCAGTAAGCGCGGGACGCGTTGAACAAACGGGGGCGGAACCTGCGACACGGCGGGTTCCGCCCCCGTGCGCATGACGCGGCCGTTGCGTCGAGCCCGCGGGCGATTTCGCCGCCATTCTCATTATCTGGACAACGCATTCAAATATTGGAGACGAGTGCGTGCGCTCCTACAATCCGAAGCACATCGACAGCTTCGGACCCACGCATCGCGCGGCGCCCGTCGCACACGGAGACACCTTCCATGAAGTTTGCCGGGCGCTTTACTCGGTGCATCGACCGCCGCCACGCCGCGGCACCGGACGCAGTTCCGGCGCCGCGCGAGCGGCTTCACCGATTCCGTTGAAGAAGCCCCGCCCCATGACCAAGATGCCAGATTCCCTTGCCCTCGACGCCCGGCGCGCGATGCCGGTCAATGCGTCGCTGACCGACAGCATCGGCGCGACCAGCACGCCGCTCGACCTCGCCGCGCAACAGGCCGGCACGCAGACGCTGCTGCGCGGCCTCGCGATTCTCGAAGCGATCGCCAACGGCGCGCGCGACATGCGCGCGATCGGCGCCGCGCTCGGCACGACGCGCAGCACGACGCACCGGCTCGTCAGCAGCCTCGTCCAGGCGCGCTATCTGCGCCAGGTGCAGGGCGGCTACCTGCTCGGCCCGAAGCTGATCGAGCTCGGCACGATCGCGCTCGAGCAGATGCCGCTCACCGCGGTGGCGCGTCCGCATCTCGAGGCGCTCGCGGAAGCGACGCTCGACACGATCCATCTCGGCGTGCGCGACGGCGACGACGTGTTGTACATCGACAAGATTCCCGGCACGCGCGGCCTCGAGATGCGCTCGCGCGTCGGCCACCGGATGCCGCTCGCGTCGACCGGCATCGGCAAGGCGATGATGCTCGACCTCGATCCCGACCTGTGGCGCTCGCTGTTCGAAGCCGCGCGGCGCGCGCTGGCCGGCGTCAATTTCAAGCCCGACAACCGGCCCGAGACGAGCGCGTTCCTGCAGCGCATGGCCCATTACGCGGCCGGCGGCTATACGTTCGATCTCGAGGAAAACGAGGCGTCGATCCGCTGCGTGGCCGCGCCGATCCGCGACGCGTCGGGCGCGGTCGTCGCGGCGGTGTCGGTGGCGAGCACGATTCCGTACATGCCGCACGACCGCATGGACGAACTGATTCCGCTCGTGCAGCGCGAAGCGCGAGCCATTTCCGCGGAACTGGGCTGGAGCCCGCCGCAGGGTACCCGCAGGATCAAACGATGACGACTTCGACCCGGCCCGTTCCGGATGCCAGTTCCGCTTCCCCGTCGCTGATCGCGCTCGACTGGGGCACCACGTCGCTGCGCGCATATTTGTACGACGCGCACGGCGTGCCGATCGACACGCGCAGCCGGGCAGCCGGCGTGATGCACGTGCCGGGCGGCGGCGCGCGTGCGTTCGACGCGGTGTTCGAGGAAGCGTGCGGCGACTGGCTCGACCGTGCGCCCGGCCTGCCGGTGCTCGCCGCCGGAATGGTCGGCAGCGCGCAGGGCTGGCGCGAGGCGCCGTACGTCGCGGTGCCGGCCGGGGCCGACGCGCTCGTCGCGGGCCTCATCACGGTGACGACGTCGCGCGGCGCGACTGTCTCGATCGTGCCGGGCGTGATCGCGACGGGCGAATTGCCCGACGTGATGCGCGGCGAAGAAACGCAGATCGTCGGCGCACTCGCGAGCGATCCGACGCTTGGCGCCGATCGTTCAGGGGTACTGATCGGCTTGCCGGGCACGCATGCGAAATGGGCGTGGGTGAAGGACGGGCTGATCGAGCGTTTCCAGACCTTCATGACCGGCGAGCTGTTCGCGGTGCTGCGCGATCACACGATCCTCGGCCGCACGATGCGAACGGGTGCGTCGCCCGACCGCGCCGCGTTCGTCCGCGGCGTAGCGGTCGCACGCGGCGCGCAGCACACGGGGCTGCTCGCGACGATTTTCAGCACGCGCACGCTGGGGCTGACCGACCGGCTCGCACCCGACGCGCAGGGCGACTACCTGTCCGGCCTGCTGATCGGCCACGAGCTCAATGCGCTCGACGCGATGCTCGCGGAGCGCGGCATCGCGCTCGCGGACCAGCCGCTGCTGCTGATCGGCGACGGCGGCTTGTGTTCGCGCTACGTCGATGCGCTCCAGGTATTCGGCCATGCGCACGCGCGTGTGGCCGCGCATGCGACCGAGCTTGGCCTGTGGCGGATCGCGTCGCGCGCCGGGCTCGTGCGCGCGGACGGCGAGCCCGTCTGCGCCGACCACTGAACTGCTTGTAGAGGAACCCTCGATGCCGACCGACCTGACATTGCCCGCACCGTACACGCCCCACGCCGCACTGATGCGCGCGTTCGACGCGTGTCCGCTGATCGCGATCATGCGCGGCATCGCGCCCGCCGAAGCGGCCGATCACGGCCGCGCGCTCTACGAAGCCGGCTTCCGGATCGTCGAGGTGCCGCTCAACTCGCCGGACCCGTTCGACAGCATCGCGGCGCTGCGGCGCGCGTTGCCTGACGACGCGATCGTCGGAGCGGGCACCGTGCTGCGCGCCGAGTACGTCGACCGCGTGCAGGACGCGGGCGGCGCACTGATCGTGATGCCGCACAGCGACGCGGCCGTGATTCGCCGCGCGCGCGAGCGCGGGCTGGCGAGCGCGCCGGGCGTCGCGACGCCGACCGAAGCGTTCGCGGCGCTGACGAACGGCGCCGACGTGCTGAAGATGTTCCCGGCCGAGCAACTCGGCGTGACGGTCGTGAAGGCATGGCGCGCGGTGATCGACCGCGCGGTGCCGCTGATTCCGGTCGGCGGGATCGCGCCGGACAACATGCGGCCGTTCCTCGACGCCGGCGCGAACGGCTTCGGGCTCGGTTCGGCGCTGTACCGCCCCGGCCAGTCGGCCGACACGACCGCGGCGAATGCGCGCGCGTTCCAGGCCGGCTTGCGCGTCGCGCGCGGCGGAGCCGCATGATGGGCCGCCTCGCGGGCAAGGTCGCGATGGTGACGGGCGCGGGCCGCGGCATCGGCGCCGCGATCGCGCGCGCGTTCGTGCGCGAAGGCGCGGCCGTCGCGCTCGTCGATCTCGACTTCCCGCAGGCGCAGCACACGGCCGCCGCGATTGCACAAGATTGCGACGGCGCGCGCGTGCTGCCGCTGCAGGCGGATGTCGCGCGGCAGCAGGCGGTGCGCGATGCGCTCGCGCAGACTGAAGCGGCGTTCGGCCCGCTCGACGTGCTCGTGAACAACGCGGGCATCAACGTGTTCGCCGATCCGCTGACGATGACCGACGACGACTGGCGGCGCTGCTTCGCGGTCGATCTCGACGGCGTGTGGCATGGCTGCCGCGCGGCGCTGGAGGGTATGGTCGAGCGCGGGCGCGGCAGCATCGTGAACATCGCGTCGACGCATGCATTCAGGATCATCCCGGGCTGCTTTCCGTACCCGGTCGCGAAGCACGGCGTGCTCGGCCTCACGCGTGCGCTCGGCATCGAATACGCGGCGCGCAACGTGCGCGTGAACGCGATCGCGCCGGGCTACATCGAGACGCAGCTCACGCGCGACTGGTGGGACGCGCAGCCCGATCCGGCCGCCGCGCGCGCCGAGACGCTCGCGCTGCAGCCGATGAAGCGGATCGGCCGCCCCGAGGAGGTCGCGATGACGGCCGTGTTCCTGGCGTCCGACGAGGCGCCGTTCATCAATGCCGCGTGCATCACCGTCGATGGCGGGCGCGCGGCGCTGTATCACGACTGACACGATTGACGTAGCGATTCGAAAGACCGCACGTGCGACGGCCGCGCGCACGCTGCGTCGAAACCAACAAGCGGCTGCATCCTGTTCGATGAAAACAAGGAGACTCTGGAGATGAAACGCAGAACGTTCGTAACGCTGGCCGCTGCGGCCGCGGTGGTGATGGGCAGCCCGGTCGCGCACGCGGCCGACCCGGTCAAGATCGGCTTCCTGGTGAAGCAGCCTGAGGAACCGTGGTTCCAGGACGAATGGAAATTCGCCGAGATCGCCGCGAAGCAGAAGGGCTTCACGCTCGTGAAGATCGGTGCGCCGTCCGGCGAGAAGGTGATGAGCGCGATCGACAACCTGTCCGCACAGAAGGCGCAGGGCTTCATCATCTGCACGCCCGACGTGAAGCTCGGGCCGGGCATCGTCGCGAAGGCGAAGTCGCACAACCTGAAGATGATGACGGTCGACGATCGCCTCGTCGACGGCGCGGGCAAGCCGATCGAGGCGGTGCCGCACATGGGGATCTCCGCGTACAACATCGGCAAGCAGGTCGGCGACGGCATCGCGGCCGAGATCAAGAAGCGCGGCTGGGACATGAAGGACGTCGGCGCGATCGACATCACCTACGAGCAGTTGCCGACCGCGCACGACCGCACGAGCGGCGCGACCGACGCGCTGGTCGCCGCCGGCTTCCCGAAGGCGAACGTGATCGCGGCGCCGCAGGCGAAGACCGATACGGAAAACGCGTTCAACGCGGCGAACATCGCGCTCACGAAGAACCCGCAGTTCAAGCACTGGGTCGCCTACGGCCTGAACGACGAGGCCGTGCTCGGCGCGGTGCGCGCGGCCGAAGGGCGCGGCTTCAAGGCCGACAACATGATCGGCATCGGCATCGGCGGTTCCGATTCGGCGCTCAACGAGTTCAAGAAGCCGCAGCCGACGGGCTTCTACGGCACCGTGATCATCAGCCCGAAGCGCCACGGCGAGGAAACCTCGGACCTGATGTACACGTGGATCACGCAGGGCAAGGCGCCGCCGCCGCTGACGCTGACGACGGGCATGCTCGCCACGCGCGACAACGTGGCGAAGGTGCGCGAGGAGATGGGGCTCGCGTCGAAGTAAGCGGCCCGCCGGCTGCCGCGGCGACGCGGCGGCCGGCGGTCGATCGATCTGGAAGTGGGGAGACGACGTGTCAGCGGCACTGCGTTTTGACAATATCGGCAAGGTATTTCCCGGCGTGCGCGCACTCGACGGCATTTCGTTCGACGTGCATGCGGGCGAGGTGCATGGCCTGATGGGCGAGAACGGCGCGGGCAAGTCGACGCTGTTGAAGATTCTCGGCGGCGAATACCAGCCCGATGCGGGCAGCGTGCAGGTCGACGGCCAGCCCGTGCAGTTCGCGAGTGCGGCCGCGTCGATCGCGGCCGGCATCGCGGTGATTCACCAGGAATTGCAGTACGTGCCCGACCTGACGGTCGCGGAAAACCTGTTGCTCGGCCGCCTGCCGAACGCGTTCGGCTGGGTGAGAAAGCGCGAGGCGAAGCGTTACGTGCGCGAGCGGCTCGCCGAGATGGGCGTCGATCTCGATCCGGATGCGCGGCTCGGGCGGTTGTCGATCGCGCAGCGGCAGATGGTCGAGATCTGCAAGGCGCTGATGCGCAACGCGCGCGTGATCGCGCTCGACGAACCGACGAGCTCGCTGTCGCATCGCGAGACCGAGGTGCTGTTCAAACTGGTCGACGATCTGCGTGCGCAAGGCCGCGCGCTGATCTACATCTCGCACCGGATGGACGAGATCTACCGGCTGTGCGATGCGTGCACGATCTTTCGCGACGGGCGCAAGATCGCGTCGCACCAATCGCTGGCCGACGTGCCGCGCGAGCGGCTCGTCGCCGAGATGGTCGGGCGCGAGATTTCGGACATCTACCATTACGCGCCGCGTGCGCTCGGCGACGTGCGGTTTTCCGCCGACGGCGTCGAAGGCCCGGCATTGCGCGAACCGGCGAGCTTCTCGGTGCGCGCGGGCGAGATCGTCGGCTTCTTCGGGCTCGTCGGCGCGGGTCGCAGCGAGCTGATGCGGCTCGTGTACGGCGCGGACCGCCGGCGCGCGGGCGTGCTGACGCTCGACGGCGCGCGCATCGACGTGAAGCGCACCGGCGACGCGATTCGTCACGGCATCGTGCTGTGCCCCGAGGACCGCAAGGAAGAAGGGATCATCGCGATCGCGTCGGTCGCCGAGAACATCAACATCAGCTGCCGCCGCCATTCGCTGCGCGCGGGGCTCTTCATCAACGGCAAGACCGAAAGCGAAACGGCCGACCGCTTCATCCAGCGGCTGAAGATCAAGACGCCGAACCGGCGCCAGAAGATCCGCTTCCTGTCGGGCGGCAACCAGCAGAAGGCGATCCTGTCGCGCTGGCTCGCGGAACCCGATCTGAAGGTCGTGATCCTCGACGAACCGACGCGCGGGATCGACGTCGGCGCGAAGCACGAGATCTACGACGTGATCTACCGGCTCGCGGAGCGCGGCTGCGCGATCGTGATGGTGTCGTCGGAACTGCCGGAAGTGCTCGGCGTGTCCGACCGCATCGTCGTGATGCGCGAAGGCCGGATCGCCGGCGAGCTGCCGCGCGCCGAGGCGAACGAGCACGCGGTGCTGAACCTCGCGCTGCCGCAGACGAGCGCGGTCGAGGCGGCCTGACGCGACATACGACATTCGAATCGAACACGCGCGGCGCGGGTCGCGCGATGCAGGAGCAGGAGATACACCATGCAAGTCAACGAAAACCTTGGCAGCGCCGCCGTGAAGCCGTCGGCCGACGCGCTGGTTCCACAGCAGAGCGACCGCCAGAAGTGGTGGCAGCATCTGACCGAATACAGCCTGATCGCGATCTTCGCGGTGATGTTCATCACGATGTCGCTGACCGTCGATCACTTCTTCTCGATCGACAACATGCTCGGCCTGGCGCTGTCGATCTCGCAGATCGGCATGGTCGCGTGCACGATGATGTTCTGTCTCGCGTCGCGCGACTTCGACCTGTCGATCGGCTCGACCGTCGCGTTCTCAGGCGTGCTGTGCGCGATGGTGCTGAACGCGACCGACAACACGTTCGTCGCGATCATCGCGGCGGTCGCGGCCGGTGCCGCGATCGGCTTCGTGAACGGCGCGGTGATCGCGTACCTGCGCATCAACGCGCTGATCACGACGCTCGCGACGATGGAGATCGTGCGCGGGCTCGGCTTCATCGTGTCGAAGGGGCAGGCGGTCGGCGTGTCGTCGGACACGTTCATCGCGCTCGGCGGGATGTCGATGTTCGGCGTGTCGCTGCCGATCTGGGTCACGCTGGTGTGCTTCATCGGGTTCGGCGTGCTGCTGAACCAGACCGTCTACGGCCGCAACACGCTCGCGATCGGCGGCAATCCGGAAGCGTCGCGGCTCGCGGGGATCAACGTCGAACGCACGCGCGTATACATCTTCCTGATCCAGGGCGCGGTGACGGCGCTCGCGGGCGTGATTCTCGCGTCGCGCATCACGTCGGGCCAGCCGAACGCCGCGCAGGGTTTCGAGCTGAACGTGATCTCCGCGTGCGTGCTGGGTGGCGTGTCGCTGATGGGCGGTCGCGCGACGATCTCGGGCGTCGTGATCGGCGTGCTGATCATGGGCACCGTCGAGAACGTGATGAACCTGCTGAACATCGACGCGTTCTACCAGTACCTCGTGCGCGGCGCGATCCTGCTCGCGGCCGTGCTGCTCGACCAGCTCAAGAACCGCGGCGTACGCGACTGACCGACCTGTTGACACGGAGACGATCCGCATGACCATCGACACTTCCGCGCCCGATCCGCACGCCGCGAGCGACGCGCGCTTCGCGCGCTACCCGAGCCTCGAGGATCGCGCGGTGCTGATCACGGGCGGCGCGACCGGCATCGGCGCGTCGTTCGTCGAGCACTTCGTCGAACAGGGCGCGCGCGTCGCGTTCGTCGATCTCGACGCGGCGGCCGGCGCCGCACTCGCGGAGCGCCTCGCGCATGCACGACATGCGCCGTTGTTCCTGTCGTGCGACCTGACCGACGTCGAGGCGCTGCGCCGGGCGATCGACGCGATCCGCGCACGCATCGGCGCGATCGCGGTGCTCGTGAACAACGCGGCGAACGACACGCGCCATGCGATCGGCGACGTGACGCCCGCGTCGTTCGACGCGGGCATCGCGGTGAACCTGCGTCATCAGTTCTTCGCCGCGCAGGCGGTGATCGACGACATGAAGCGGCAGGGCGCCGGCGCGATCATCAATCTCGGCTCGATCAGCTGGATGCTGAAGAACGGCGGCTATCCCGTCTACGTGATGGCGAAGGCGGCCGTGCAGGGCCTGACGCGCGGCCTCGCGCGCGATCTCGGCCCGTTCGGCATCCGCGTGAATTCGCTGGTGCCCGGCTGGGTGCTGACCGACAAGCAGCGCCGGCTGTGGCTCGACGACGCGGGCCGCGCGGCGATCAAGGCCGGCCAGTGCATCGATGCCGAACTGCTGCCGGCCGATCTTGCACGGATGGCGCTGTTTCTCGCGGCCGACGACAGCCGGATGATCACCGCGCAGGACGTGATCGTCGACGGCGGCTGGGCCTGACCGTTCGCACGACCTGCATCGTTTCTTCGACGAAGGAAAGGAGCTCACCATGACCGCCACGTCCTCGCGCGCATCGTCGTCCACCAGCCAGTCGCGCCGCGCGCGCCTGGCCGCCGCCGCCCAGCCGGTCAGCCCCGGCCCGCAGACGGCCGCGTTCGCGCAGGGCGTCGGCGCCGCGCATGCGGCGGCCGTCACGCTGTCGAACGCTTCGCTGCGGCTCGACGTGCTGCCGCACCTCGGCGGCGGCATCGCGCGCTTCGACTGGCGCGGCGACAACGGCGTGCTGATGCCGGTGTTCCGCCGTTGCGAGCACCCGGAGACGGCGACGGACCCGAACGAGCTCGCGTGCTATCCGCTGCTGCCGTACTCGAACCGGATCGGCGACGGGCGCTTCGAATGCGACGGGCGCAAGGTCGCGGTGCCGCGCAACCGCCGCGACGAGCCGCTGCCGATCCACGGCGACGGCTGGCTCGCGCCGTGGCAGGTGGACGATGCGACCGACACGTCGCTGCAACTGTCGCTCGACCGTGCCGCCGGCGCGCCGTACGCGTTCCGCGCGATCCAGTCGTTCGAACTCGACGACGCGACGCTGTCGATCGCGCTGACGATCGAGAACGCGGGGCGCGCGCGGCTGCCGTTCGGGCTCGGCGTGCATCCGTTCCTCGTGCGCGATGCGGTGACCGAGCTGGCCGCGGCGGCGGGCGGCCTGTGGCTGTCGGGCGCCGATTTCCTGCCGGTACGGCACGTCAGCGTGCCGCCGGCCTGGCAGTTCGGCGTCGCGTATCCGCTGCCGGCCACGCTCGTCAATCACGCGTTCACCGGCTGGGGCGGCCACGCGACGGTGAGCTGGCCGCGCCGCCGGCTGTCGCTGACCGTCGCGGCCGACGCCGACGCGTACGTGCTCTATACGCCGCCGGGCGAGGATTTCTTCTGCTTCGAGCCGGTCGATCATCCGATCAATGCGATGAACCTGCCGGGCGGCGCGACCGCGCACGGGATGACGCTGCTTGCGCCCGGCGAGCGGCTCACGCGGCGTTTCGCGTTCACCGTCGAGCGCGCCGATGCGCGCGGCAACGCCGCGGCACGCGAGGGCCGCCCGCGACGCGGGTAAAATACGCGGTCTACCAACGGTTTGCCGCGAGTACCCGCCATGTCTTCCCCGCTTACTTTCATTGAATCGCTGCGCGCCGCGTGGCTGCGCACGAATTCGCTGCTGTGCGTCGGCCTCGATCCCGAGCCGTCGCGCTTTCCCGTGCAGTTCGACGGCCAGCCCGACGCGATCTTCGAGTTCTGCCGGCAGATCGTCGACGCGACCGCGCAGTACGCGAGCGCGTTCAAGCCGCAGATCGCGTACTTCGCCGCGCATCGCGCGGAAGACCAGCTCGAGCGCCTGATCGCGCACATCCATCTGCAGCATCCGGGCCTGCCCGTGATCCTCGACGCGAAGCGCGGCGACATCGGCAGCACCGCCGAGCAGTACGCGCGCGAAGCGTTCGAGCGCTATCGCGCGGACGCCGTCACGGTGAACCCGTACATGGGCTACGACTCGGTCGAGCCGTACTTCGAGCATGAAGGCAAGGGTGTGATCGTGCTGTGCCGCACGTCGAACCCGGGCGGCTCGGACCTGCAGTTCCTCGAAACGAACGGGGCCGGCCAGCCAGGCCGGCCGCTGTACCAGGTCGTCGCCGATCTCGCGGCGAACAAGTGGAACGCGAGGAACGGCCAGCTCGGCCTCGTGGTCGGCGCGACGTTCCCGAAGGAAATCGAGGTCGTGCGCGGGATCGTCGGCGACATGCCGCTGCTGATCCCCGGCATCGGCGCACAGGGCGGCGACGTGCAGGCGACCGTCAACGCGGGCCGCACGGCCGGCGGCACCGGGATGATGATCAACTCGTCGCGCGCGATCCTGTACGCGAGCAAGGGCGAGGATTTCGCCGAGGCCGCGGCGCTCGCCGCGCAGAAGACGCGCGACACGATCAACGCGCATCGCTGATCGACTCGCACGACACCGTCTCGCACCACGCTGTCTCTCACCACACCGCCCAGCCGGCACGCTGGGCGGTGTGGTGCCGGCCCCGCGCCGGCGCTGCATCCTCCCGTCCCCCTTCGCTTTCCTCGATCCTCCCTGGCGCGCGCCGACAACTTCCCGTCGCTTCCGCATTGCATGTCGGCAATTTATTCGCGCGATCCTGCCTCTTGTCATCGATCCGTCACGAAAATGTCAAGAATAGGAGCGACGCCATGCCCAAGCTGTCCCGCCGTCTTCTGAGCGCGTTCGCCGCGTCGCTGTGCGTGACGTTCGCCCATGCGGCGGATCTCTCGCACTGGCCGGCCGATAGCGCGAAGGCGCTGAACGCGATGATCGCCGCGCATGCGAACCGCGGCGACTACGCGGTGTTCGACGCCGACAACACGACCTACCGCTACGACCTCGAGGAATCGCTGCTGCCGTATCTCGAGAACCGCGGCGTGCTGACGCGCGATTCGCTCGACCCTTCGCTGAAGCTGATCCCGTTCAAGGATTCCGCCGACTACAAGGAATCGCTGACGAGCTACTACTACCGGCTGTGCGAGATCGACGATCTGGTCTGCTATCCGTGGATCGCGCAGGCGTTCGCCGGGCAGTCGCTCGCCGACCTGAAGCGCCACGTCGACGCGATGCTCGCCGACGGCAAGCCGATCCCGATCCGCTACTGGCAGGGCGACAAGGTCGTCGACGGCACGGTGAACCCGCCGCGCTTCTTCCGCGGGATGCAGGAGCTGTACAACGCGCTGCGCGAGAACGGCATCGATGTCTACGTGATGACGGCCGCGCACGAGGAGCTCGCGCGGCTCGTGCTGTCCGACCCGAAGTACGGCTACAACGTGAAGCCGCAGAACGTGATCGGCGTGACGACGCTGCTGCGCAACCCGGCGACCGGCGCGCTGACGACGTCGCGGCTGCAGATCAAGGCCGGCAAGTACGACGAGGCCGCGAACCGCAACCTCGTGATCACGCCGTTCCTGATGAACCCGATGACGTGGTACGAAGGCAAGCTCGGTTCGATCGTCGGCTGGATCGACCAGTGGAAGAAGCCGGTGCTCGTCGCCGGCGACACGCCGACGTCCGACGGCTACATGCTGCTGAACGCGACCGATGTCGCGCGCGGCGGCGTGCGCGTGTGGGTCAACAAGAAGGACAAGCAGATGGCGCAGATCCGCGCGTGGTCGGACGAATCGGCCGCGAAGCAGAAGTCGCTCGGCCTGCCGGTGACGGCGGACAAGAACTGGATCGTCGTGAAGCCCGACGCGATTCAGTAAGCGCGCGGCGGGCGCGGCACGCCGCCGGCCCGCTCAGCGTTCGCGCTCGTCGAGCAGCTTCAGCAGCCCGCGCAGCGCATGCGCGGCCGCCTGCGTGCGGATCTGTTCGCGATCGCCCTTGAACACGAGCGTTTCGACGTCGGTATGCAGCCGGTTGCTCCAGCCGAACGACACGGTGCCGACCGGCTTCTTCTCGCTGCCGCCGGCCGGCCCCGCGATGCCGGTGACGGACAGCGCGACCTGCGCGCGGCTGTTGCGCAGCGCGCCTTCGGCCATTGCCCGCGCGACGGGCTCGCTGACCGCGCCGTGCTTGTCGATCAGGTCGGCCGGCACGCCGATCATCTCGATCTTGGCCTGGTTCGAGTACGTGACGAAGCCGCGCTCGAACCACTGGCTGCTGCCGGAGATGTCGGTGATCGCCGCGGCGATCATGCCGCCGGTGCAGGATTCGGCGGTGGCGAGCGTGAGGTGCTCGTCACGCAGCTTGTTGCCTGCGCGGATCGCAAGCTGGTGAACGACGGAATCGGTTGGCATGCGCGTCGGGAAACAGTCGGGGAAACAGTCGGGAAATCGGTCAGCCGGCGACGGAGCGCCACAGGGCGATCACGAGCAGCGTCATGAACGCGGCGACCAGGTCGTCGACCATGATGCCGAGCCCGCCTTTCAGGCGGCGCTCGAAGTAGCGGATCGGCGGCGGCTTGAGCATGTCGAAGAAGCGGAACGCGACGAACGCCCACAGCTGGCCGACGAAGGTCGCGGGCGTGACGAACAGCATCACGAGCCAGATCGCGACGATCTCGTCCCAGACGACGGCGCCCGGATCGGCCATCCCGGCCTTCTTCGCGGTGAAACCGGTGACCCACGTGCCCGCCACGAAGCCGACGGCGATCAGCGCCCACCATTCGGGCACCGTCAGGTAGCGGTTGAGCACGACGAACGCGAGCCAGCCGAACAGCGAGCCGAAGGTGCCGGGCATGATCGGCGCGAGCCCGCTGCCGAAGCCGAGCGACACGATATGCGCCGGATGCGACAGCATGAAGCGGGCCGTCATGCGTGTCGGCGCGGGCTGCGCGGCGCCGGGCTCGGCCGCGGCGTGCGCGGGCGTCGGATCAGTCTGCATGGAAGTGGTCGAAGCCGTGCAACGTGAGAGCGAGGGGCGCGCCGGCGGCGTCGCGCCACGCGATGGCGGGTTGCGCCGACGGCGCGGACAACGCGCGTATTGTACCGATTCGCGTGACCGGCACGCCGGCCGTGGCGCCCGCTGCGGCGACCGCCGCGCGCGCCGCAACCGGCGCCGTGAAGCAGAGTTCGTAGTCGTCGCCGCCGGCCAGCGCGCAGCGGCGCTGCACGTCGGCCGGCAGCGTCGCGAGCGCGGCCGAGCGCGGCACCGCGTCGGCGTCGATCTCGGCGCGCACGTTCGAGCGCGTCAGGATGTGCTGGAGGTCGCCGGCGAGGCCGTCCGAAAGATCGAGCGCCGCGTGCGCGACGCCCGCGAGCGCCAGGCCGAGCGCGACGCGCGGTTCGGGCCGCTCGAGCGCGCGCCGGAACGCGGCGGCTTCATCCGCGCCGGCCGCCCATTCGCCGCGGGCGACGCCGAGGCCCGCGCGCGCATCGCCGAGCGTGCCGGACACCCACACGTCGTCGCCGTCGCGCGCGGCATCGCGCCGCAGCGCCGTGTCGGGCGCGACTTCGCCGAACACGGTCACGCACAGGTTCAGCGGCCCGCTCGTCGTGTCGCCGCCGATCAGCTCGCAGCCGTATCGCTCGGCCAGCGCGAAGAGACCGTCGCTGAACGCCTCGAGCCACGCCGCGTCGGCACGCGGCAGCGCGCACGCGAGCGTGAAGGCGCGCGGCTCGGCGCCCATCGCCGCGAGGTCCGACAGGTTGACCGCGAGCGTCTTGTGGCCGAGCGCGTCGGGCGCGACATCGGGGAAGAAGTGGCGGCCTTCCACCAGCATGTCCGTCGAAATGGCCAGCAATTTCCCGGATCGGGGCGCAATCAGTGCGCAATCGTCGCCGATGCCGAGCGTCGACGCGCGGGCACCCTGCGCGGCGCGGCGCGTGAAGAAGCGTTCGATCAGCGAAAACTCGGAGAGGGCGGCTGGCACGGCGGGCGATCCGAAACGGTTGAAGGAACGGCATTGTACGAGGCGAGCGGCGGCGCGCCTGCACCATCCAGTACATTTTGGTCGCGGCTGTCGCACCCGAATCGCCGGTCTGGCGGCCGATGATTGGCGCTACAATGCCGTCGAACAGTTATTCTAATCCGCACGTCACGAGACACATGTCCACCCAAGCCTCCTCCAAAGCCAAGCTCCGCGAAGCCGCGCTCGACTATCACGAATTTCCGACCCCCGGCAAAATCGCGATCGCCCCGACCAAGCAGATGATCAACCAGCGCGACCTCGCGCTCGCGTATTCGCCGGGTGTCGCGTACGCGTGCGAGGAGATCGTCGAGAACCCGCTGAACGCGGCGCGTTTCACCGCCCGCAGCAACCTGGTCGGCGTCGTGACGAACGGCACGGCGGTGCTCGGTCTCGGCAACATCGGCCCGCTCGCGTCGAAGCCGGTGATGGAAGGCAAGGCGGTGCTGTTCAAGAAGTTCGCGGGCATCGACGTGTTCGACATCGAGCTGAACGAATCGGACCCGCACAAGCTCGTCGACGTGATCGCCGCGCTGGAGCCGACCTTCGGCGGGATCAACCTCGAAGACATCAAGGCGCCGGACTGCTTCATCGTCGAGCGCGAAGCGCGCAAGCGGATGAAGATTCCGGTGTTCCACGACGACCAGCACGGCACCGCGATCGTCGTGGCCGCGGCGGTCACGAACGGCCTGAAGGTCGTCAACAAGGACATCAAGAAGGTCAAGCTCGTCGCGTCGGGCGCGGGCGCGGCCGCGCTCGCGTGTCTCGACCTGCTGGTCGACATCGGCCTGCCGCTCGAGAACATCACGGTGACCGACCTGGCCGGCGTGGTCTACAAGGGCCGCACCGAGCTGATGGATCCGGACAAGGAGCGTTTCGCGCGCGAAACCGACGCCCGCACGCTGGCCGAGGTGATCGACGGCGCGGACATCTTCCTCGGCCTGTCGGCCGCGGGCGTGCTGAAGCAGGAGATGGTGAAGGGCATGGCCGAGCGCCCGCTGATCCTCGCGCTCGCGAACCCGACGCCGGAAATCCTGCCGGAAGCGGCGCTCGAAGTCCGCCCCGACGCGATTCTCGCGACCGGCCGCACCGACTATCCGAACCAGGTCAACAACGTCCTGTGCTTCCCGTTCATCTTCCGCGGCGCGCTCGACGTCGGCGCGACGACGATCACGCGCGAAATGGAGATCGCGGCCGTCAATGCGATCGCCGAACTCGCGCAGCACGAGCAGAGCGACATCGTCGCGACCGCATACGGCATTCAGGACCTGTCGTTCGGGCCCGAATACCTGATTCCGAAGCCGTTCGATCCTCGCCTGATCGTGAAGATCGCACCGGCCGTCGCGCAGGCCGCGATGGACGGCGGCGTCGCGACGCGCCCGATCGAGGACATGGAGGCGTATCGCGTCCATCTGCAGCAGTTCGTGTATCACAGCGGCACGACGATGAAGCCGATCTTCCAGATCGCGCGCGCCGCGCCGGAAGCGAAGAAGCGCGTCGTGTTCGCGGAAGGTGAAGAAGAGCGCGTGTTGCGCGCCGTTCAGATCATCGTCGACGAAAAACTCGCGAAGCCGATCCTGATCGGCCGCCCGTCGGTGATCGAGCACCGGATCCAGCGCTACGGCCTGCGCCTCACGCCCGGCACCGATTTCACGGTCGTCAACACCGAGCACGACGAGCGCTACCGCGACTTTTGGCAGACGTACCACAAGATGATGGCGCGCAAGGGTATCAGCGAGCAGCTCGCGCGCGTCGAAATGCGCCGGCGCACGACGCTGATCGGCTCGATGCTGGTGAAGAAGGGCGAGGCGGACGGGATGATCTGCGGCACGATCAGCACCACGCATCGCCACCTGCACTTCATCGACCAGGTGATCGGCAAGCGCCCGGGTTGCAGCGTGTACGCGGCGATGAACGGCCTCGTGCTGCCGGGTCGCCAGATTTTCCTCGTCGATACGCACGTGAACGTCGATCCGACCCCGGAGGAGCTGGCCGAGATCACGATCATGGCCGCGGAAGAAGTGCGCCGCTTCGGCATCGAGCCGAAGGTCGCGCTGCTGTCGCACTCGAATTTCGGCACGAGCAATGCCCCTTCGGCGAAGAAGATGCGCGATACGCTCGCGATCCTGCAGGAAACCGCGCCGGAGCTGAAGGTCGACGGCGAGATGCACGGCGACGTCGCGCTCGACGCGGCGCTGCGCAAGGAGATCCTGCCGGAATCGACGCTGGAAGGCGACGCGAACCTGCTGGTCCTCCCGAACATCGACGCCGCGAACATTGCGTACAACCTGCTGAAGACGGCCGCCGGCAACAACATCGCGATCGGGCCGATCCTGTTGGGCGCCGCGGAGCCGGTGCACGTGCTGACCGAATCGGCGACCGTTCGTCGCATCGTCAACATGGCGGCGCTGCTGGTCGCCGACGTCAACGCCGCCCGCTGAGCGAGAACGAACGCGCGGCGCCGGTCGGACCGGTGCCGCACGTCGGGCGAAATTGTAAACAAAAGCAAAAAGAGGCGTGCCCGCAATGGGCACGCCGCGGGCAGGGCGCAAACGCGCTTCCCTCAAAGCAACAGCAGCATCTCTCCACTCCAGGCAGCGAGTGTGGCGAGGAGGCAGGGACTCGCCATACGAAAGATGCCGGCCGTATTTTATCCTATGTAAGTTAAATGTAGTGCAAATTCGGTAAGAAATACGCATATCCGCGTGTCGTCGGGCTTTCGATTCCCAAACGGACATTGATTCGCGCGGCCAATAACGCTACGCTAACGCCTTTGTTGGTCGTCAACTACTTGATTTAACAGCGGGAACCCTGGTTCATGGCACGCAAGTGGCTCCGCAACGGCGCGCTCGCGTCCGTCTTCGCGATGTTCGCGATGGGTATCGTCGGCACGCCGATGGGCAGTCTGGTTTCCGCCGCTTACGCACGGGAGGCCGTTCCGGCCGACGTGGCCGCGAGCGGGCTCGATACGATCCCGACCGCCCGTCTTCCGCGCGAGGCCGTGACCACGCTGGGACTGATCGGCGCCGGCGGCCCCTATCCGTACGAGAAAGACGGCGTCGTGTTCGGCAACCGCGAGCGGATTTTGCCGAAGGCGAAGCGCGGCTACTACCATGAGTACACGGTACCGACGCCGCGTGCGCGCAATCGCGGCGCGCGCCGGATCGTCTGTGGCGGGCCGTTGCGCCGGATCGACAACTGTTATTACACGGGCGACCACTACAACAGTTTTAAACGTATTGTTGAATGACTTCGGGACGAATGGCATGAGCGACTCCATCTACGCGCACGATTCGGCGGCGGCGGAACTGTTCGCGGCCGGCGACGGCAATCTGTTTCAGCGCGTGATTCAACTGAACGCGGCGGCACAGGCCGTCGGCGCGCCGGAACAACAGGAAGCCGAGCCCGGGCTTTCATCGAACGAGGAGCCTATGAGCCTTTTCACGACCGTGCGACCCAATCTCGTGCAGTCGATCCGCGCGTTCCGCGTGCAGGATCTCGCCGACGAAGCCGGTCGGCTCGGCCAGCACTTTCTGTACGCGTATTGCGGCGCCGCGCAGTCGAAGCAGGAAGTAATGGAAACGATCGCGACGTCGTTCCTGTTCCCGAAGCATTTCGGGAAGAACTACGATGCGCTGTACGACTGCCTGACCGACCTCGTCGCGAAGGCCGGCGCGCAGCCCGGTTTCGTGATCGTCCTCGAAGGGCTGCCGATCGCGCAGAAGTTCGACAAGGAAGGGCGCGAGACGCTGCTCGACGTGTTCCGTGAGGCAGCCGAGTTCTGGGCCGAGCGCAAGGTCGCGTTCCGCGTGTTCTACTCGTTCGCGTAAGTTTGCATCGACGGCCCGGCACGCAGCGTCATCGCAGCTTCCGGTCGCGTACGCCGCCGGCACCGGAATCAGGTCCGCAACTTCTCCAAAACCCGCCTTCGTGCGGGTTTTTTTACGCTTGGCGACAAAATCCGCGGGCACGCCGGCACCCACGGACCATGCTTCGCGTCATCGCGGCCGTGCCGGCGACAAGCACATCGACGCAATAGCACCACGCAGCTTTTTGCTTGTCACCACCCGCCCCAGCGCGCCGCCAACGCCGCCAGCACCGCCGCGCCCGCAGTCTCCGTGCGCAGCACACGCGGCCCGAGCGACAGCGCGGTGAACCCGCGTGCGCGCGCCGCGTTTTCCTCGTCGGGCGACAACCCGCCTTCAGGCCCGATCAGCAATGTGACGTTCGCAGTCGGTGGCGCATCGGGCAGCGACGAAAACGGAACGCTCGCGCGCGGCGACAGCAGCAGCCGCAGCTCGCCGTCGGCCGGCCCCGCCGGCAGCATATCGAGCCACGCGCCGAAGCCGCATACCGGCGCGACCTCGGGCACACGGTTGCGCCCGCACTGCTCGCACGACGCGCGTACGACACCGCGCCAGTGCGCGACGCGTTTGTCCGCCCGTTCGCCGGCGAGCTTCACGACGCCGCGCGCGGTCGACAGCGGCACGACCGCCGCGACGCCGAGCTCGACGGCCTTCTCGATCACCCAGTCCATCTTGTCGCCGCCGGCGATCCCCTGCGCGAGCGTCACGCGATAGGGCGGCTCGGCCTCGGCGGGCTCGAACGTCTCGACCTGCGCGAGCGCGTTGCGCTTGTCGACTTCGACGAGCCGTGCGCGGTACTGGCCGCCCGTGCCGTCGAACAGCGCGAGCACGTCGCCGGGCTGCAGGCGCAGCACCTGCACGTGGCGCGCGACGTCGGCCGGCAACGCGAGCGTGGCGTCGGCGCACAGCGCGGCGTCGACGAAAAAGCGCGGCACGGCCGCGGTGGTGGTGGCTTCGTTCATGCGTGTGGGGGTTTCGGTCATGCGTCGAGACGGCACCCGAGCGCCCAGCGGTAGCCGTCGAGATCCTCGATCTGCGCGAACCGGTCGCCCCAGAACTGATCCTGCGGCGCGCTCAGCGATTTCGCGCCCGCGTCGAGCGCGCGCTGCCAGGTGGCGTCGACGTCGTCGACATACAAATAGAACGATTGCGGCGCGGTGGCGTTCGCGCGCTTCGGCGTGAGCGCGGGCGAGCCGAACGCGCCTTCGGGCGCGAACATCACGATCAGCTGGCCGCGATAGGCCATCTCGACGTGCATGATCGCGCCGTCCTCGTCGTGCATGTCGCGCACGGTGAAGCCGAATGCGGCCTGGAAGAAATCGATGGCCGCGCGCGCGTTGCGTACGGCCAGGTAGGGTGTCAACCAAGGCACGTTGGCCGGACGTGGATCGGTCATGAAATCTCCTGTTGCAGTGTCGGCGCGTCGGCGCCTGCGCCGGTCTCATGCTGGAACAACGGAACGTTGCGGCCGTCCGGAGGTTCAGCGGCGAACGCCCAGTGTATCGCGCAGCGCGCGCGGCAGGGCAAAGAGGGACGCATGCAGCCGTGCATCGTAGTAGCGCAAGCCGTCGACCCGGCGGGCCGCGAGCCGTTCGTCGACGTCGTGCGAGAACAGTGCGGCCGCATCGAGCGTGTCGCTCGCGATCGCCATCAGCCACTGCGAGCCGTACAGCGGCACGTGCGCGGACAGCGGATCGACGACCGCGAAGCTCGCGCGCAGGTCGCTGAGCAGCGCGGCGATGCGCGCGGCATGGAACACCGGCGAGCCGAGATGCATCGAGATCGCGCCGCAGCGCGTGAGGATCCGCTTGAGTCGCGTGTAGAACGCGCGCGTGTAGAGGCCGGCCGCCGGCGAATCGGGCGGCGTGAGGTCGAACACGACGAGATCGAAATGTTCGACCGTCGAATCGACGAAATGCGCGGCGTCGCCGATCACGACCTCGACACGCGGGTCGTCGAGCGCGCCCTGGTGCACGTCGTCGAGATAGCGGCGCGCCATCCCGACCACCTCGTCGTCGAGTTCGGCGATCACGATCCGCTCGATGCACGCGTGCTTGAGCAACTGGCGCGCCGCGCCGCCGTCGCCGCCGCCGAGCACGAGCGCCTTGCGCGGCGACGGATGCGCGAGCGCGGCCGGGTGCGTCATGCACTCGTGATAGACGTATTCGTCGCCGACCGACGTCATCGGCCGGCCGTCCAGCGTGAACAGGCGGCCGAGCTGCGGGGTTTCCCAGACTTCGATCCGCTGGTGCGGGGACGCGACGTGCGCGAGCCGCCGGGCATTCGGGAAGCCGTAGGTGGCGTCGGGCGTCGGGTGAAAGAGAAGGGTGGTGCTCACGGGCAGGCCGCTGGGGCAGGCAGTTCCGACGCCTGAATTATAGGAGGCGGGCGGTTTCGTGGAAAACCGTGCCGGAACAGTGCGTGCCGACAAGGGAAATGCCGGCCCATCTGTTAAAATGACGAGCTTTGCAGCCCCGTCCGTAGGCTCCGTCCGCTTCGCGTCCGTCAGGCGCCGCACCGCGCGCCGGGAACGATTGACGCTCGAGCTTCCGGATGCCGCCGTGCTCCCGTTTCCTCGACTCGTTCTCCGGACTCGACATGACGACTTCGTCTCCCGCCTCCACCACCCTGATGGCCAACGCGATCCGTGCGCTCGCGATGGACGCCGTCCAGCAAGCGAACTCCGGCCACCCCGGCATGCCGATGGGCATGGCCGAAATCGGCGTCGCGCTCTGGTCGCGCCATCTGAAGCACAATCCGACGAACCCGCACTGGGCCGACCGCGACCGTTTCGTGCTGTCGAACGGCCATGGCTCGATGCTGCTGTACTCGCTGCTGCACCTGACCGGCTACGACCTGCCGATCGAAGAGCTGAAGAACTTCCGCCAGTTGCACTCGAAGACGCCGGGCCATCCGGAATACGGGATCACGCCGGGCGTCGAGACGACCACCGGCCCGCTCGGCCAGGGGCTGGCGAACGCGGTCGGCATGGCGCTCGGCGAAGCGCTGATGGCCGACGAGTTCAACCGTGACGGCGCGAAGATCGTCGATCACCACACGTACGTGTTCCTCGGCGACGGCTGCCTGATGGAAGGCATCTCGCACGAAGCCTGCTCGCTCGCCGGCACGCTGAAGCTGAACAAGCTGATCGCGCTGTACGACGACAACGGCATCTCGATCGACGGCGACGTCGTCAACTGGTTCCACGACGATACCCCGAAGCGCTTCGAAGCCTACGGCTGGAACGTGATCCCGAACGTGAACGGCCATGACGTCGACGCGGTCGACGCGGCCATCGCGAAGGCGAAGCTGTCGGACAAGCCGACGCTGATCTGCTGCAAGACGGTGATCGGCAAGGGCGCGGCGACCAAGGCCGGCGGCCACGACGTGCACGGCGCCGCGCTCGGCGCGGAAGAAATCGCGAAGACGCGCGAAGCGCTCGGCTGGAAGTGGGAGCCGTTCGTGATTCCGCAGGAAGTCTATGCGGCATGGGACGCGAAGGAAGCCGGCAAGCGCGCCGAAACCGAATGGGACGCGACGTTCGCGGCCTATCGCGCGAAGTTCCCGGCAGAAGCCGCCGAATTCGAGCGCCGGATGGCCAACAAGCTGCCGGCCGACTGGGCCGAGAAGGCTGCCGCGATCATCGCCGGCGCGAACGAGCGCGCCGAGACGGTCGCGACCCGCAAGGCGTCGCAGCAGGCGATCGAAGGGCTGGCCGCCGCGCTGCCCGAGCTGCTCGGCGGCTCGGCCGACCTGACCGGCTCGAACCTGACCAACTGGAAGGCGTCGAAGGCCGTGCGCGCGAATCCGGAAGGCGCGGGCGTGCTGCTCGGCAACCACATCAACTACGGCGTGCGCGAATTCGGCATGAGCGCCGCGATCAACGGCCTCGCGCTGCACGGCGGCCACAAGCCGTTCGGCGGCACGTTCCTGACGTTCTCCGACTACAGCCGCAACGCGCTGCGCGTGGCCGCGCTGATGAAGCTGCCGTCGATCTTCGTGTTCACGCACGACTCGATCGGCCTCGGCGAAGACGGCCCGACGCACCAGTCGATCGAGCACGTGTCGAGCCTGCGCCTGATCCCGAACCACGACGTCTGGCGCCCGGCCGACACGGTCGAGACGGCCGTCGCCTGGACCCACGCGATTGCCGCAGACCGTCCGTCGAGCCTGATCTTCAGCCGCCAGAACCTCGCATTCAACCCGCGTACCGATGCGCAGATCGCCAACATCGAGAAGGGCGGTTACGTGCTGAAGGACTGGGACGAGGAAATCGTCGCGCGCAAGATCATCCTGATCGCGACGGGCTCGGAAGTCGAACTCGCGATGAAGGCCGTCGAGCCGCTCGCGCAGCAGGGCATCGCGGCACGCGTCGTGTCGATGCCGTCGACCAACGTGTTCGACCGCCAGGACGCCGAATACCGCGAACGCGTGCTGCCGCACGGCGTGCGCCGCGTCGCGATCGAAGCGGGCGTGACGAGCTTCTGGCACAAGTACGTCGGCCTCGACGGCGGCGTCGTCGGGATCGACACGTTCGGCGAATCGGCGCCGGCCGGCGTGCTGTTCAAGTACTTCGGCTTCACCGTCGAGCACGTCGTCGAAACCGCGAAGGCCGTGCTGGCCTGAAAGCATACGCGACGCGCGCCACCCGTTGCGCGCGTCGCACCGTGAAGCTGCACGAACCGAATTTTTTCAGCCATCAGGAGATAGACCATGACGATTCGCGTCGCAATCAACGGCTACGGCCGTATCGGCCGCAACACGCTGCGCGCGTTTTATGAAAACGGCAAGAAGCACGATCTCGAGATCGTCGCGATCAACGATCTGGGCGATGCGAAGACCAACGCGCACCTGACCCAGTACGACACCGCGCACGGCAAGTTCCCGGGCGAAGTGTCGGTCGACGGCGACTACCTCGTCGTGAACGGCGACAAGATCCGCGTGCTGGCGAACCGCAACCCGGCCGAACTGCCGTGGGGCGAGCTGGGCGTCGACGTCGTGATGGAATGCACGGGCTTCTTCACGACGAAGGAAAAGGCGAGCGCGCACCTGAAGGGCGGCGCGAAGAAGGTGATCATCTCGGCGCCGGGCGGCAAGGACGTCGACGCGACGATCGTCTACGGCGTGAACCACAACGTGCTGAAGGCCGAGCACACGGTCATCTCGAACGCATCGTGCACGACGAACTGCCTCGCGCCGCTCGTCAAGCCGCTGAACGACCGGATCGGCCTCGAAACCGGCCTGATGACGACGATCCACGCGTACACGAACGACCAGGTGCTGACGGACGTCTATCACGAAGACCTGCGCCGCGCGCGTTCGGCCACGCACAGCCAGATCCCGACGAAGACGGGCGCGGCTTCCGCCGTCGGCCTGGTGCTGCCGGAACTGAACGGCAAGCTCGACGGCTACGCGATCCGCGTCCCGACGATCAACGTGTCGATCGTCGATCTGTCGTTCATCGCGAAGCGCGACACGACGGTCGAGGAAGTCAACGCGATCATGAAGGAAGCGTCGGAAGGCACGCTGAAGGGCATCCTCGGCTACAACGACGCACCGCTGGTGTCGATCGACTTCAACCACAACCCGGCTTCGTCGACGTTCGACGCGACGCTGACCAAGGTGTCGGGCCGCCTCGTGAAGGTGTCGAGCTGGTACGACAACGAGTGGGGTTTCTCGAACCGCATGCTGGATACGGCTGTCGCATTCGCGAACGCGAAGTAATCCCGCACGTCGCGCGGCCGCTGGAAGGCAGCCGGCGTGGCGAACGAACCCGGCCCGGGGCTTCCCGGCCGGGTTTTTTATTGGCCGGCGCAAATTCTCGGAGAGCATGGGGCGGGTTGGCCGCGTTCGGTCAAAAATTGATGGTGGTCGCCTAGAAGAACGAACATTTGACGCCAAAGTGAGCGGCGGACAGGAACTGGGCGTAGGTCTGCCGGTAATCATCCGCATAGATTGAAAAGCTAGGCGTTAGATAACTTCCTTGCCTTCATTTCCCGAGACATTTTGCTTGCGCGAGTTTTGTACGATTCGTTGAATGAGTGAATTGAAACCAATGACCAGTTGCCCCAAGCTGTGATTGTGAATGGTTATGGACTTTGAATAGTCGTTTCGATGGGCATAGATAGAAATTACTGTCGGAGTATCGGCGCCCCATGCGCGTGCTTCGGGCAGTAGATAGCTATGCTTATACGAATTCGATAACTCTATGAGGATTTCGGCGATTTCTTCATTCGGTTGAATGTACTCACGGATAATTTCAGCGCCAAACTCGGTCGGCCTGCCGGAACGAAATAGCATCCCATATCCGTCAACCTCAATGCGCCGAGTTTTCACTACTTCTTCCGATCGGGATCTGCAGTAAAGCGACATGACAAGATCGTCGATTACCCGCCGCATGGATAGGAGCACCGCTTCGACCGTGAAAAAGTATTTGAATACTTCCTTGGCTTGATAGGCATCGGTTGCCGCATCAACTAACATGGCCAGATGTCGGAGGCGATTCTCGATTTCAACTGCAACCAGCACGCCGTTGATTAAGCCAGGGATGCTAGGGGGATGAGGAAGTTGAAACGTACTGTACTGTTCAACTAAATACGGTAACTGGGATTTGGAGCCCGAGTAAAAATTTCGCTCTGTGACGTTTGCGTTGGTTGCCATGTTCGACCTATGGTTTTCGGGTGAGATCGCCGTACCGATACCGCATGAAGTTCTATGCACCCTAGCCGTTTTCGTGCGTAGGCGACACTTGTGCTTACTTGAACGATTGATGTGCCTCGGTGCGCGACGTCTACGGAAATTTGCGCATGCTCTTTTTTATGGCCGAGAATCGGCCGTCACCTGCTCGATCGCATCGACGAACGCCCGCTTCAGCGGGCTGTCGAGATCGGTCCACGCGAGCCCGATGCCGCTGCGGTGACCGGCCAGATCGAGCGGCCGCGCGAGCACGTTCGGCGGCAGCGCGCTCGCCGCCTGCGCCGGGATCAGCCCGATCCCCATTCCCGCCGCGACGAGCGCGAGCATCGTCGTGAATTCCCCGAACTCCTGCGCGATCTCGAGCGTCGTGCCCGCGCGACTCAATGCGAGCAGCATGTCGTCGTGAAAGCCGGGCGCGTAGCGGCGCGCGAGCACGAACGCGGGGTGGCCGCGCAATGCGGCGGGCGAAATCGCATCGTGCGCGGCGAGCGGATGGTCGAGCGGCAGCGCGACGACGAAGCCTTCCTCGAGCACCACACGTAGGTCGATGCCCGGATACGCGGCCGGCAGCCGGATCATTCCGAAGTCGATCCGGCGCTCGCGCAGCGCGGCGATCTGGTCGGGCGTCGGCATGTCTTTCAGTTCGAGCGCGATCAATGGATAGCGCTCGCGCATCGTGCGCAGCACGGCCGGCAGCAGCGCCGGCAAGACCGACGACACGAACGCGATTCGCAGCGTGCCGATTTCGCCGCGGCTCGACAGCCGTGCCATCTGTTCCGCGCGTGCGGCCTGCTGCAGCGTCGCCCGCGCTTCGGGCAGGAACACGCGCCCCGTGCCGCTCAGTTCGACCTTGTGCCGGTCGCGCTCGAACAGGCGCGCGCCGAGTTGCGCCTCGAGCGCCTTGATCTGCATGCTCAGCGCCGGCTGCACGATGCACAGGCGCTGCGCGGCGCGCCCGAAATGCAGATCTTCCGCGAGCGTGACGAAGGCGCGCAATTGCTTGAGTTCCATGGGCGGCGGGCACGAAAGGGCGGTAATCAGTTTTCATGATAACCGGATCAAGAAAGACCATTGGCGCGGCGCCCGCTTGCGGCGGAAGATACCGTCGATGCGAGACCGGCCGCGACGGGCAGCCGGCTCGACCGGCACGAGGAGACATTCATGACTAACGCGCTTGACCGGTTCCGCCTCGACGGCCGCCGCGCGCTGATTACCGGTTCCGGCCGCGGGATCGGGCTGACGCTCGCCCGCGGACTCGCGGAGGCCGGTGCGGCAATCGTCATCAACGATCGCAATGAGGAGAAGGCCGCGACGCTCGCGCGCCGTTTCCGCGACGAAGGCTTCGCGGCCGATCACGCGTTGTTCGACGTGACCGAGCACGCGCAGGTGCGCGCGGCGATCGACGATGTCGAGGCGCGCGTCGGCGCGATCGACATCCTCGTGAACAACGCGGGCATCCAGCGTCGCGCGCCGCTCGATGCATTCGACCCGGACGACTGGCATGCACTGATGCGCGTGAATCTCGACGGCGTGTTCAACGTCGCGCAGGCCGTCGCGCGGCACATGATCGCGCGCGGCCGCGGGAAAATCATCAACATCTGTTCGGTGCAGAGCGAGCTCGCGCGGCCGACGATCGCACCGTATGCGGCGACCAAGGGCGCGGTGCGGATGCTGACCAAAGGGATGTGCGCCGACTGGGCGCGCCACGGCATCCAGGCGAACGGCCTCGCGCCCGGCTATTTCGAAACCGAACTGAATCGCGCGCTGGTCGACGATGCGGCGTTTTCGGACTGGCTGTGCAAGCGCACGCCGGCCGGCCGCTGGGGGCAGGTCGACGAGCTGTGCGGCGCGGCGATCTTCCTCGCGTCGGCCGCGTCCGATTTCGTGAACGGCCAGACGCTGTTCGTGGATGGCGGGCTGACCAGTGCCGTCTGACAAGGAGCGTGTCATGCGTATGCGTTGCATGTGTGTCGTGATCCACGGGCCGAACGACCTGCGGGTCGAGGAGCAGGACGCGGGCGAGATCGGCCCGGGCCAGGTGCGCGTCGACGTCGCGATGGGCGGCATCTGCGGCTCCGACCTGCATTACTTCCGGCATGGCGGCTTCGGCGCGATCCGGCTGCAGCAGCCGATGGTGCTCGGCCACGAGGTCGCCGGCACGGTCGCGGAAGTGGCGCCGGACGTGACCTCGGTGAAGGCCGGCGATCGCGTCGCGGTCAATCCGAGCCGGCCGTGCGGCGCGTGCCGCTACTGTCTCGAAGGGCTGCCGAACCAGTGTCTCGACATGCGCTTCTACGGCAGCGCGATGCGGATGCCGCACGTGCAGGGTGCGTTCCGCAACGCGCTCGTGTGCGACGCGGCGCAGTGCGTGAAGGTCGCCGATCACGTGCCGCTGTCGCTCGCAGCGCTTGCCGAGCCGTTCGCGGTCGGGCTGCATGCGGTGTCGCGCGCGGGCCCGCTGATCGGCAAGCGCGTGCTCGTGTCGGGCTGCGGGCCGATCGGCGTGCTGGCGGTCGCGGCGGCGCGCGTGCACGGCGCGGCGGAGATCGTCGCGACCGACGTCGTCGGCGCGCCGCTGGAAGTGGCGCGCGCGCTCGGCGCGGACCGCACGATCAACGCGGCGACCGATGCCGGTTGGGTCGAACGGTACGGCGCCGACAAGGGCACGTTCGACGTGATGATCGAGTGTTCGGGCAATGCGCGCGCGCTGCGCGACGGGCTGGACGTGATGCGGCCGCGCGGTGTCGTCGTGCAGCTCGGGCTCGGCGGCGACGTGAGCCTGCCGCAGAACGTCGTGGTCGCGAAGGAGTTGTCGATCTGCGGCTCGTTCCGCTTTCATGCGGAATTCGCGCTGGCCGTGCAGCTGATCAACGCGGGGCGCGTCGACCTGCGGCCGGCCGTCACGCGCGTGTTCCCGATGCGCGATGCGAACCTCGCGTTCGAACTGGCGGGCGATCGCCAGCGGGCGATGAAGGTGCTGATCGATTTCGCGAACGAGGCCGCGTGACGGTGCGGCGTCAGCGCGTCGCGCCGGCCGCGGCACCCTTGGCAAAAAGGCACGCCCGCGATGCGCGGCGCGTGCCTTTTTCGTCGTGCGGCGCAAACGGATTGCCGGCCCGCGGCATCACTGCGTGACCCGCCGCGTGCCGACACGTTGCGATGCGAGCCACAGCGCGATCAGCGCGCCCGCCAGCGCGGCACCCGCGACGCACACGCCGCGCCAGCCGTCGAGGCCGTACGCGACGCTCGCCGCGAACGACCCGAACGCGCCGCCGATGAAATAGCTCGTCAGGTAGATCGTCGTCACGCGGCTGCGTGCGTTGCCCGCGAGCGCATAGATCACGCTCTGGTTCGAGATGTGCATGCCCTGCACGCCGACGTCAAGCAGCAGGATGCCCGCGATCAGCGCCGCGAGCGAATGCGAGCCGGTCGCGATCAGCGCGAACGACGCGAGCACGGCCGCCGCGAACAGGCCGGTGGCCGCATTGCCGTGGCCGCGATCGACGAGCCGGCCGGCCGACGTCGCCGCGAGCGCGCCGACCGCGCCGACGATCCCGAACAGGCCGATCTGCCCTTCCGAATAGCTGTACGGCGGTTGGCTCAGCAAAAACGTGAGACCCGTCCACAGCAGGCTGAAGCACGCGAACACGAGCGCGCCGTAGGTCGAGCGCAGCGCGATCGGCGGCTGCGCGCGCACCAGCGCGACGAGCGACTTCATCAGCGCCGCATAGTCGACGCGCGCGTCGCGGCGATCCTTCGGCAGCTTCACGGCGAGCACGCCGGTCAGCGCGAGCACCATCGCCGCGGCGATGCCGTACACCGCGCGCCAGCCGAACCAGTCGGCGATCGCGCCGGCCGCGACGCGTGCGAGCAGGATACCGAGCAGGAGCCCGCTCATCACGGTGCCGACCGCGCGGCCGCGCGAGCGCGCGTCGGCGAGCGACGCCGCGAACGGCACGAGCAGCTGTGTCGAACAGGTGACGAAGCCGACCGCGACGTTCGCGACGACGAACATCGTGAAGTTCGTGCTGAACGTGACCGCGATCAGTGCGACGACGTTGAGCATCAGCAGCCGCACGATCAGCGTATGGCGATTGACCGCGTCGCCCAGCGGGACGATCAGCAGCAGGCTGGCCGCATAGCCGAGCTGCGTCAGCGTGACGAGATAGCCGAGCTCGGTCGGCGCGCGCCCGAAGCTGTGCGCGATCGCGGCGAGGAGCGGCTGCGCGTAATAGATGTTGCCGATGACGATGCCGCACGCGCAGGCGAACAGCAGCGTCATGCCGCGGGTAAGGGGAGGGTGGTTGTCGTGATGCGGTTCCATGGTCGCGAAAAACAGCGGCGCCGGCCGGCGGCACGGGGCCATCGGTTGCGCGGGGTGACGGAAATCGGGGCCGGCGTCGACGGATCGGCGGTGAGCCGATGCGTGCCGGGCGGTTCGCGCCCGGCCTGCATCGGGCGGGCGGCGGACCGCCGTGCGACGGGCCGAGCCCGGGCGGGCCCGGGCGGGCCGCTCCGGTGCGGCGACAGCGGCACTGCACGGAAGCGGATGTGCGTATGATGCGGGAATCGACCCATAGCGTCCAAGACTGGATCGTTATGGTCTCTATTGGAAAAACCAATACGTTGGTCGCGATGCTTCTCCGCCACATCCGCTATTTCCTGGCCGTCGCCGAGCAGCGCAGTTTCACGCGCGCGGCCGATGCGCTGCACGTGTCGCAGCCGACGCTGTCGCAGCAGGTGCGCCAGCTCGAGGAAACGCTCGGCGTGCAGTTGTTCGACCGTTCGGGCCGCACGGTGCAGCTCACCGAATTCGGCGAGGTCTATGTGCGCCATGCGCGCGCCGCACTGCACGCGCTCGAGACCGGGCAGCGCGCGCTGCACGACGTCGCCGATCTCGGCAGCGGCTCGCTGCGGCTCGCGATGATGCCGACTTTCGCGGCCTACCTGAGCGGCTCGCTGATCGACGCATTCCATGCCGACCATCCGAACATCGCACTGACGATCGACGCGATGCCGCAGGCGCGCATCGAGGCGCTGCTCGCCGACGACCAGCTCGACGCCGGTTTCGCCTTCATGCCGCCGCGCGCGCCGGAGATCGACGCGCTGCCGCTGTGGGACGAGCCGC
The DNA here is from genome assembly GCF_002959955.1 of Burkholderia sp. BE12. Lineage (NCBI taxonomy): Bacteria > Pseudomonadati > Pseudomonadota > Betaproteobacteria > Burkholderiales > Burkholderiaceae > Burkholderia > Burkholderia sp. BE12. The sequence goes on from NZ_PREY01000015.1 coordinate 97,878, forward strand.
TTGCACTGGTGACGGGCCGCACGCACCGCCTCGCGCGCCGCCGCCGCGCGCTGACGCCGGCCGAGCTCGGCGGCGAGCCGCTGGTGCTGCTGAGCCGTGCGTTCGCGACGCGCGAGCGCATCGACCGGTATTTCGTCGAGCACGGCGCGCAGCCGTTGATCGCGATCGAGACGAATACGGTCAGCGCGGTGCTGGAGCTCGTGCGGCGCGGCCGGCTCGCGACGGTGCTGCCCGAGGCTGTCGCGCGCGAGAGCGCCGACTTGTGCGCGCTGGAGATCGATCCGCCGCTGCCGACGCGCACGGCCGCGCTGCTCACGCGCAAGGGCGCGTACCGCAGCGTCGCGGCGCGTGCATTCATCGAGCGCGTGCTCGCGTATCGCGCTCCGTCGGAACGGTGACCGGTAAGGCCGAACGCAGGGCCAGGCGGCGCGGGAGGGTTACGCGCCAGGCGTCGGGAAGAAGACGCCCGCGCGCTGCGCGGCGTTCGCGATGTGCGTTTCGATCGCGGTGCCGGCGGCGCCCGCGTCGCGCGCGATCAGCGCGTCGACGATCGCACGATGCTCGTGCCATGTCGACAGCAGCAGTTCGCGCCGGTAGAACGGCATGCGCTGGCTTTCCTTCATGATGTCCGCGCTGCTGCGCAGGATGGACTCGATCGCCGCGTTGCCGGCCAGATGGATGATCCGCATGTGGAAGTCGAAGTCGAGCCGCGATGCTTCGTCGAGCGCGTTCTCCGTCAGCGCGACGTGCAGGTCGGCGAGGTTGTCCTCGAACCACGCGATGTCGGCGTCGCTGACCACGCGCGCGGCCATCTGCGCGGCGAAGCCTTCGAGCGCATAGCGCATCTGGTAGGTATCGGGCGGCGACGACTGTTCGGCGAATTGCCACGGATGCGCGGCCGACGCCTGCGCGCTTTCGACGTATACACCCTTGCCCGCGCGGATGCGCAGCATCCCGAGCGCCTCGAGCGTCGACAGCGCCTCGCGCAGCGACGCGCGGCTGATTTCCAGCTCCTCCGAGAGCTGGCGCTGGGCCGGCAGCAGGCTGCCGACCGGGTACACGCCCGTCTCGATCCGGTCGCGGATCGTCGCGATGGCGGTGTCGGTCACGGTATGCGGAACATTTTTCATGATGTGAACGATGGCCGGTCTGACCGGCATTGTAATCCGCACGCAGCCGGTGCACGACCGCCTACGGGAAAGCCACGATCCGCCCCCTTATGGGGCACCGCCAGCACACGCGCAGGGGCGGGAAATCCCTATTTTGTCCGTCCTTGACGTCACTATATCGGCTTCCTACTATCCACCATAACATCACTGGTCTTACCAGTATGAACAGACGAAACTGCAACCGTTGGATCGGGAGAGCGCCGTGTCGAAATTCCTCAATTCGCTGTTTGGCCGGGTAGTCGTCGCATTAATCCTGGGGGTCGCGCTCGGCGCGTTCTTCCCGCACTTCGCCGAGTCGCTGCGTCCGCTCGGCGACGGCTTCCTAAAGCTCATCAAGATGGTCATCGGCCCGATCGTGTTCTGCGTCGTGGTCAGCGGGATGGCCAATGCGGGCGACCTGAAGAAGGTCGGCCGGGTCGGCCTGAAGGCCATCGTCTACTTCGAGGTGATGACGACGCTCGCGCTCGGCATCGGGCTCGTCCTCGCATGGGTCACGCGCCCGGGCGTTGGGATGAACATCGACCTGCGCTCGCTCGACGCGGCGTCGCTGTCGACGTACGCGAAGAACGCCGAAAGCCTGAAGGACACGGCCGGCTACCTGATGAAGATCATCCCCGAGACCGCGATCGACGCGTTCGCGAAGGGCGACATCCTGCAGATCCTCGTGTTCGCGGTGCTGTTCGGCTCCGCGCTGTCGCTGCTCGGCGACAAGGCGCAGCGCGTCAATTCGCTGATCGAGGAACTGTCGCACGTGTTCTTCCGGATCATCGGCTTCATCATCAAGCTCGCGCCGCTCGGCGTGCTCGGCGCGATCGCGTTCACGACCGGCAAGTACGGCGTCGCGTCGCTCAAGCAGCTCGGCTACCTGGTCGCGGTGTTCTACCTGAGCTGCTTCGTGTTCGTCACGGTCGTGCTCGGCACGGTGATGCGGCTCGCGGGCTTCTCGGTGTTCAAGCTGATCCGCTACCTGCGCGAGGAACTGTCGATCGTGCTCGGCACGGCGTCGTCGGACGCGGTGCTGCCGCAGGTGATGAGCAAGCTCGAATACATGGGCATCAAGGATTCGACCGTCGGCCTCGTGATTCCGACCGGCTATTCGTTCAACCTCGACGGCTTCTCGATCTACCTGACGCTCGCGGTGCTGTTCATCGCGCAGGCCACCAACACGCCGCTGTCCACGCACGACCTGATCGTCGTGCTGCTCGTGTCGCTCGTCACGTCGAAAGGCGCGCACGGCATCCCCGGCTCGGCGATCGTGATTCTCGCGGCGACGCTGTCGGCGATTCCCGCGATTCCGGTGCTCGGCCTCGTGCTGATCCTGCCGGTCGACTGGTTCGTCGGCATCGCCCGCGCGCTGACCAACCTGATCGGCAACTGCGTCGCGACGGTGGTGGTCGCGGTGTGGGAGAACGACATCGACCGTGCCCGCGCGAAGCGCGTGCTGAACCGCGAGCTGCGCTACGTGGCCGATGTGCCGGGCAGCGCCGCGCCGGTCGCCGGCGACCAGGCTCACGCGCTTTGAACACGACGCTCGCGCGGTGCGGCTTCCCCGGCCGCACCGCGCGAGCGAACTTCATGCGACCGGCGCGCCGACGCGTCGGCGCTTGCCAAAAAAAGTGGAGACGACATGGCAGCCCCCATCCTCGATCCGAACGCGCCGGCTTTCACGCGGCGCTACATGAACCTCGCCGACCCGCGCTTGGGCGCGCAGGCGCTCTTCGCCAGCGACGAATTCTTCGCGCCGAAGGAGCGCATGCTCGATCCCGAGCCGGCCGTGTTCATTCCCGGCAAGTACGACGACCACGGCAAGTGGATGGACGGCTGGGAAACCCGCCGCAAGCGCACGACCGGCCACGACTTCTGCGTGGTCCGGCTCGCGCGGCCGGGCGTGATCCACGGCGTCGATCTCGATACGAGCCACTTCACCGGCAACTTTCCGCCGGCCGCGTCGATCGAGGCCTGCGCGGTGGACGGCGACACGCCGCCCGACGACGCCGCATGGCGCACGATCGTTCCCGCGACGACGCTGCAGGGCAATTCGCATCACTACGTGAGCGTCGACGATGCGCGGCCGGTCACGCACCTGCGCGTGAACCTGTATCCGGACGGCGGGCTCGCGCGGCTGCGCGTGTACGGCCAGCCGCAGCGCGACTGGCGCCACGTGCCGGCCGGCGAACTCGTCGATCTCGCGGCGATCGAGAACGGCGGCTACCTGGTGGCCGCGAACAACCAGCACTTCGGCCCGGCCTCGCAGATGCTGATGCCGGGGCGCGGCGCGAACATGGGTGACGGCTGGGAAACGCGGCGCCGCCGCGAACCCGGCAACGACTGGGCGATCGTCGCGCTCGCGCGGCCGGGCATCATCCGGCGCGTCGAGGTCGATACGGCGTTCTTCAAGGGCAATTTCCCCGATCGCTGCTCGCTGCAGGCCGCGCACGTGACGGGCGGCACCGACGATTCGCTCGTCACGCAGGCGATGTTCTGGGCCGAACTGCTCGGTGAGCAGAAGCTGCAGATGGACCACGTGCACACGTTCGACTCGCTCGCGGCGCTCGGCCCCGTCACGCACGTGCGGTTCAACATCTTCCCGGACGGCGGCGTGTCGCGCCTGCGTCTGTGGGGCGAGCCGGCTTGACGGAGGGCAACGGCATGAGCGGAACTCCCATCCTGCGCGTCGAGCGCCTGACCCGCGAAGCGTTCGCGCCGTTCGGCGACGTGATCGAGCTCGAAGGCGCGCGGCATTTCCCGATCAACGGCGGCACGACCGAGCGCTTTCACGATCTCGCGACGATCGACGTCTGCGCGGACGGCGGCCGGCCGCTCGTCAGCGTGTTTCGCGCGCAGCCGCGTGCGCTGCCGGTCGCGATCACGCTGATGGAGCGTCATCCGCACGGCAGCCAGGTGTTCATCCCGCTCGCGGCGGTGTCGCGCTACGCGATCGTCGTCGCGCCGGCCGGCGAATTCCGGCCCGACGCGATGCGCGCGTTCCTGGCCGAAGGCTGGCAGGGCGTCAATTATGCGAAGGGCGTCTGGCACCATCCGCTGCTCGCGCTCGACGCGGTCAGCGATTTCGTGATCGTCGATCGCGGCGGCCCGCAGCCGAACTGCGACGAGATCCCGCTGGAACGCGCGTGGGCGCTCGATTTCGAGCCGGCCTGCGCGGGCGCCGAAGGGCTTTCGTAAGCATTCCGGGCGCGCGGCAGGCACGCCGAAAAAGCAGACGGCCCGGGCGGCGAGATGCCGGCCGGGCCGTGCCGCGTGCGCGGGAGGCGCGATTCAGTGCTTGCGGTGCGGGCAGTTCTCGGTCGTGCACGAGCCGTACATCGCGAGCGAATGCTCCTGGAGCCGGAAGCCGCGCTCCTTCGCGATCGCCTGCTGGCGGCCTTCGATCTCGGCGTCGAAGAATTCCTCGACGCGGCCGCAATCGAGGCACACGAGGTGGTCGTGGTGCGAACCTTCGTTCAGCTCGAACACCGCCTTGCCGGATTCGAAGTTGCTGCGCGTGAGCAGGCCGGCCTGCTCGAACTGCGTGAGCACGCGGTAGACGGTGGCGAGCCCGATGTCGAGCTGCTCGTTGAGCAGGTTGCGGTAGACGTCTTCGGCCGTCAGGTGACGCACGGGGCTCTGCTGGAAGATCTCGAGAATCTTGAGGCGCGGTAGGGTGGCCTTTAGCCCGATATTCTTGAGATCCGTCGGATTGGTCATGGCTAGGCATCCCTAGAGTACAATGCAGGGCTTCAATGTTACCGGCTTTTCGCCGTTCCAGATATACGCGCGGCCTGCACGCGGGCCAGCACGGTGAAGGAAATGATCCCAGAATCGCTTTCGCACTTTCAGAGGAGTCGCATGCGGAGTGCCATCATCGCTGCCGCCGCCGTTGTCGCGCTGGCGGGTTGTTCGTCGTACGACAGCGTGACGCAGCGCATTGCGCAGAGCATCACGCCGTATCGGATCACCGTCGTGCAAGGCAACTTCGTGTCGCAGGAGAAAGCCGCACAGTTGCAGGTCGGCATGACGCGCGAGCAGGTCCGCGCGCTGCTCGGCACACCGCTGCTGGCGGACATGTTCCACGCGGATCGCTGGGATTACCTGTTCTATTTCAAGCGCGGCTCGACGTCGATCGTCCAGCAGCGTGACCTCGTGGTGATCTTCGCGGGCGATCGCGTGGCGAGCTGGAGCGGCGCCGACAACCTGCCGTCCGAGCTCGACCTGCTGGCCGACATCGACGGCGACCGCGGCGGCAAGAAGGCGAAGGCCGCCGCCGCGGCGAAGAAGGCGTCCGAAGCCGCCGCCGCGAGCGCCGCGCAGGCCGCCGCTGCCGCGAGTCCGGCCGCGGTGCCGGCGTCCGGCGCGGTGGTCGAGCAGGATGCGGATGCGAACGCCCAGGCGGCACGCGCGGCGAACCGCGCGACCAACCAGGTGTCGGGGCAGGGTTCGGCGTCGCGCCGATTCACGCCGTCCGCGCAGGCATCGGGCGGCGCGCCGGTGCCGGGCGGGCAGCCGCCGGGCGCCGCGCCGGCGATCCAGCCGCAGTTCCAGTTCCATCGTCCGCCGCAGCCGAACTTGTCGAACGAGGCTGCGCCGCCGGTCGGCCCGCAAGGCTCGGACAACCTGCAGAACCAGCCGCTCACCGCACCGGCCCAGTAAGCGGCCGGCATGCGGAAACGGGGCGGCATGCGCCGCCCGCCTTTAGACCTGTCGTGTAGAAAGCCATGAAGATTGCGATTGCCGGCGCATCGGGCCGAATGGGCCGGATGCTGATCGAAGCCGTTCTCAACGATGCCGACGCGCAGCTCGTCGGCGCGCTCGACCGCGCCGGTTCGCCGTTCCTCGGCCAGGACGCCGGTGCGTTCCTCGGCAAGGACACCGGGATCAAGCTGACCGACGACCTCGACGCCGTGTTCGCGCAGGCCGACTACCTGATCGATTTCACGCGTCCGGAAGGCACGATGGCCCACATCGAGGCCGCGCTGCGCCACGACGTGAAGCTCGTGATCGGCACGACCGGCTTCACCGCCGAGCAGAAGGCCGAGCTGCAGGCCGCTGCGGCCAAGGTCGGCATCGTGTTCGCGGCGAACATGAGCGTCGGCGTGAACGTCACGCTGAAGCTGCTCGAATTCGCGGCGAAGCATTTCTCGCACGGCTACGACATCGAGATCATCGAGGCGCATCACCGCCACAAGGTCGACGCGCCGTCGGGCACCGCGCTGATGATGGGCGAAGCCGTCGCCGGCGCGCTCGGCCGCTCGCTCGACGATTGCGCGGTGTACGGCCGCCACGGCGTGACGGGCGAGCGCGATCCGTCGTCGATCGGCTTTGCCGCGGTGCGCGGCGGCGACATCGTCGGCGACCACACCGTGCTGTTCGCCGGGATCGGCGAGCGCATCGAGATCACGCACAAGTCGTCGAGCCGCGTGTCGTATGCGCAGGGCGCGTTGCGCGCGGTCCGCTTCCTGTCGGCGCGCGGCGCCGGCCTGTTCGACATGCAGGACGTGCTCGGCCTGCGCTGATCCCGCGAGGAAACTCCGATGGCGATTCCCACCGGCGTTGTCCACTACCTCGAAAGCGGCGATGCGATCACGCACGCCGTCTCCTACGTGCTGCTGGCGATGTCCGTCGCCAGCTGGTGCTTCCTCTTCATGAAAGCCTGGCTGCTGGTCCGCGCGAAGCGGCAGGGGCCGCTTGCGCTCGCCGCGTTCTGGCGCGCGCCGTCGCTCGACGCGGGTATCGCCGCGCTCGCCGGCGCCGATCGCGAGCGCGTATTCGTGCCGCTCGCCGAAGCCGCGCGCGACGCGGCCGACGACCACGACCCGGCCGCGCTGGCCGCGCGCGTCGAGCGCGGCGAACGCGTGTTGCGCGCGTTGCGTCATGCGATGCTGCGCTCGCAGCGGCGCCTCGAATTCGGCCAGGTGCTGCTCGCGTCGATCGGCAGCACCGCGCCGTTCGTCGGGCTGCTCGGCACCGTCTGGGGCATCTATCACGCGCTCGGCAGCATCGCCGCGAGCGGGCAGGCGCAGATCGAGAACGTCGCGGGGCCGGTCGGCGAGGCGCTGATCATGACCGCGTTCGGGCTGGTCGTCGCGATTCCCGCGGTGCTCGCGTACAACATCCTCGGCCGGCTCGTCCGGCAGCTCAGCGAGGAACTCGACGGCTTCGCGCGCGATCTGCACGTATTCGTGTGCGCACAGGGACAGGGCGCCTGACGCGCCGGCTCCGGAGGAACGACCATGGCATTCGGCGGGCTCGAGCACCACAAGACGTCCGCGCCGATGGCGGAGATCAACATGACGCCGCTGATCGACGTGATGCTCGTGCTGCTCGTCATCTTCATCATCACCGCGCCGCTGATGACGCACGCGATCCGGCTCGACCTGCCGAAGGTCGCGGCCAGCGTCGCGCGCGACACGCCGCAATCCGTCACCCTGTCGATCGACGACGCGGGCAAGCTCTACTGGGACGACGCGCCCGTGGCGCTCGACGCGCTGCCCGCGCGCTTCCGGGCCGCTGCCGCGGGCGCCGCGCCGCCCGAGTTGCGGCTGCGCGCGTCGCGCGCGACGCGCTACGACGTGATCGCGCAGGTGATGGGCGCCGCGCAGGCCGCGGGCCTCACGCGGATCGGTTTCGTGACCGACGTGCCGGCGGCCGTCGCCGCGCCGGCCGCTGCCGGCGCGAAACCCTGATTCGTCGTCGTTGCGGGCCCTCCGGCCCGAGAGACCGGCCGTGCGGGCCCGCACGGGCGGTATAATCGACGTTTTTCCCGGCCCGGAACCGCTCAGCCGTTCCTGCGCCGGGCACGCACGATTTCGATCCAATCCTGCGCGCGCCGTCGCGCCGCTTAAAGCCTAGCCCGAACCACACCATGCACGAGAGATACGTACCCGCCGACGTCGAAGCCGCCGCCCAGGGCGACTGGCGCGCAGCCGATGCCTACAAGACGAGGGAAGATTCGCAGAAGCCGAAGTTCTACTGCGTATCGATGCTGCCGTACCCGTCCGGCAAGCTGCACATGGGTCACGTGCGCAACTACACGATCAACGACGTGATGTACCGCTATCTGCGGATGAACGGCTACAACACGCTGATGCCGATGGGCTGGGATGCGTTCGGGATGCCGGCCGAGAACGCCGCGATGGCGAACGGCGTGCCGCCTGCGAAGTGGACCTACGACAACATCGACTACATGAAGGGCCAGATGCAGTCGATGGGCCTCGCGATCGACTGGTCGCGCGAGATCGCGACGTGCAAGCCCGACTACTACAAGTGGAACCAGTGGCTGTTCCTGAAGATGCTCGAGAAGGGCATCGCGTACAAGAAGACGGGCACCGTGAACTGGGATCCGGTCGACCAGACCGTGCTCGCGAACGAGCAGGTGATCGACGGCCGCGGCTGGCGTTCGGGCGCGCTCGTCGAGAAGCGCGAGATCCCGATGTACTACCTGCGCATCACGCAGTACGCGGATGAGCTGCTGAACGACCTCGACGGCCTCGGCTGGCCCGAGCGCGTGAAGATCATGCAGCAGAACTGGATCGGCAAGAGCTTCGGCGTGAACTTCGGCTTCCCGTACGAACTCGACGGCGAGCAGAAGCTGTTGCGCGTGTTCACGACGCGCGCCGACACGATCATGGGCGTCACGTTCTGCGCGATCGCGGCCGAGCACCCGCTCGCCACGCGCCTCGCGCAGGACAAGCCGGAACTGCTCGCGTTCATCGACGAGTGCAAGCGCGGCGGCGTCGCCGAGGCCGACGTCGCGACGATGGAGAAGAAGGGCGTCGCGACCGGCTTCTCGGTCAAGCACCCGCTGACCGGCGAGCCGGTCGAGGTGTGGATCGGCAACTACGTGCTGATGAGCTATGGCGAAGGCGCGGTGATGGGCGTGCCGGGCCACGACGAGCGCGATTTCGCGTTCGCGAAGAAATACGCGCTGCCGATCAAGCAGGTGATCGCGAGCGAAGGGCAGACGTACTCGCTCGACGCGTGGCAGGAGTGGTACGGCGACAAGGAAACCGCGGTCTGCGTGAACAGCGGCAAGTACGACGGCCTGCGCTACACGGAAGCGGTCGACGCGGTCGCCACCGACCTGAAGGCCGGCGGCTTCGGCGACAAGCAGGTCACGTGGCGCCTGCGCGACTGGGGCGTGTCGCGCCAGCGCTACTGGGGCACGCCGATCCCGATCATCCACTGCCCGTCGTGCGGCGACGTGCCGGTGCCGGAGCAGGATCTGCCCGTCGTGCTGCCGGAAGACCTCGTGCCGGACGGCTCGGGCAACCCGCTCGCGAAGTCCGAGGCGTTCCTGAACTGCACGTGCCCGACATGCGGCGCGGCGGCGAAGCGCGAAACCGACACGATGGACACCTTCGTCGATTCGTCGTGGTACTTCTCGCGCTACACGGCGCCGGACGCCGAGACGATGGTCGACGCGCGCACCGATTACTGGATGCCGATGGATCAGTACATCGGCGGCATCGAGCACGCGATCCTGCACCTGCTGTATTCGCGCTTCTGGACCAAGGTGATGCGCGACCTCGGCCTCGTGAAGTTCGGCGAGCCGGCGAAGAACCTGCTCACGCAGGGGATGGTGCTGAACGAGACGTACTACCGCGAGGACGCCGCGGGCAAGAAGACCTGGTACAACCCGCTCGACGTGACGGTCACGCACGACGACAAGGGTCGCCCGGTCGGCGCGACGCTGAATGCGGACGGCCAGCCGGTCGTGCTCGGCGGTATCGAAAAGATGTCGAAGTCAAAGAACAACGGTGTCGATCCGCAACTGCTGATCGACCAGTACGGCGCCGATACCGCGCGCCTGTTCACGATGTTCGCGGCGCCGCCCGAGCAGCAGCTCGAGTGGTCGGGCGCGGGCGTCGAGGGCGCGAGCCGCTTCCTGCGCCGCGTGTGGAGCTTCGGCTACGGCAACCGCGAAGCGCTCGCCGCGCGCGCGGGTTTCGATGCCGCCGCGCTCGGCGACGCCGACAAGGCGCTGCGCCGCGAGATCTACAGCGTGCTGAAGCAGGCCGATTTCGACTACCAGCGCCTGCAGTACAACACGGTCGTGTCGGCCGCGATGAAGATGCTGAACGCGATCGACGGCGCGAAGGGCGCGACGCCCGCCGTGCTGCGCGAGACGTACGGCGTACTGCTGCGCGTGCTGTACCCGGTCGTGCCGCACGTCACGTTCGAGCTGTGGAAGACACTCGGCTACGCGGACGAATTCGGCCCGCTGCTCGATGCGCCGTGGCCGAAGGTCGACGAGGCCGCGCTCGAGCAGGCCGAGATCGAACTCGTGCTGCAGGTGAACGGCAAGGTGCGCGGTGCGCTGAAGGTCGCGAAGGACGCGAGCCGCGACGCGATCGAAGCGGCAGCGGTGGCCGACGAGGCATTCGCGAAATTCAGCGACGGCAAGCCGGCGAAGAAGATCGTCGTCGTGCCGGGCCGCCTCGTGAACATCGTCGTCTGACGGCCGCCGGCCGTCGGACGTACCCAGAAGGAGCGAAGGTGATCCGCAGATCGTTTTTGATGCTCGTCGGCAGCGCGGTCGCGCTGTCGGCATGCGGCTTCCAGTTGCGCGGCCAGCAGGACTACGCGTTCAAGCACCTGTTCGTGGCCGGTGCGCCGGCGCCCGTCCAGGCGCGGCTCACGCGCCTCGTCCAGGCCGGCAGCGACACGAAGATCGTCAAGTCGGCGGACGACGCCGACGCCGTGCTGCGCATGTGGGAGTCGCGTGGCCAGAACACGCTGACACTCAACAAGTACGGCTCCGCGCAGGAATACGCGCTGTTCTACACGCTGAACTACACGCTGACGAGCAAGGACGGCACCGTGCTGATCCCGCCGAGCGCGATCGCGCTGAACCGCGCGATGACGTACAGCGACCAGTACACGAACGCGAAGGCGCAGGAAGCCGACATCCTGTACGGCGACATGCAGAACGACGCGGTCGACCAGCTGATGCGGCGTCTCGCGATCGTCCACACGCTGACGCCGGCGCCGGAGGACGTGGTGCCGGGCGTGGCGCCGCGCGCGCCGCTGCCGCCGCCGCCGCTCTGATCGCGGGCGCACGCAGCGATGCAATTGCGACTTGATGCGCTGGAGCCGCACCTCGCGAAGGGGTTGGCCGGGCTCTACACCGTCTACGGCGACGAGCCGCTGCTCGCGCAGGAAGCGTGCGACCGCATTCGTGCGGCCGCGCGCGCGGCCGGCTTTACCGAGCGTTCGGTGCATACGGTCGAGCGCGGCTTCGACTGGAGCGTGCTGCTCGGCGCGACCCAGGCGATGTCGCTGTTCGGCGAGCGCCAGCTGATCGAGCTGCGCATTCCGTCGGGCAAGCCCGGCAAGGAAGGCGCCGATGCGCTGAAGACGCTCGCGGCCACGCCCAATCCGGACGCGCTGCTGCTCGTCACGTTGCCGCGCCTCGACGCGGCCACGCAGAAATCCGCATGGTTTACCGCGCTGCAGAACGGCGGTGTCGCGCTGAAGATCGATCCGGTCGACCGTGCGCAACTGCCGAACTGGATCGGCCAGCGACTCGCGATGCAGGGCCAGCGTGCCGCGCCGGGCGATGACGGGCGTCGCGCGCTGCAGTTCATCGCGGAGCGCGTCGAGGGCAACCTGCTCGCCGCGCACCAGGAAATCCAGAAGCTCGGGCTGCTGTATCCGCAAGGCGCGCTGTCGTTCGAGCAGGTGCACGACGCGGTGCTGAACGTCGCGCGCTACGACGTGTTCAAGCTGAACGAGGCGATGCTCGCCGGCGACGCCGCGCGGCTCGCGCGGATGATCGACGGGTTGAAGGGCGAAGGCGAGGCGATCGTGCTCGTGATGTGGGCCGTCGTCGAGGAACTGCGCACGCTGCTGCGGATCAAGCGCGGCACGACGGCGGGCAAGCCGCTCGCGACGCTGCTGCGCGAGAACCGCGTGTGGGGGCCGCGCGAGCGGTTGATCGCGCCTGCGCTGAACCGCGTGTCGGAAGCGGTGCTCGAAAAGGCGCTCGCGTTCGCCGCGAAGCTCGACCGGCAGGTCAAGGGGCTCACGGCCGTCGCGCCGGGCCGCCGCACGCAGGACGAACCGCCGCCGGACCCGTGGGACGGGTTGTTCCAGCTCGCGATGACGGTCGCGGGCGCCCGCGGCGAGCGACCGCCGACCGCGGGTCGCGGGCGGCGCTGAGCCCCGTTCGGGCCTTCAGCGCGCGCCGCGCAACCCGCTTACAATGCTTCGACGGCTGGCGCGGCATATCGGCCGCTGCCCTGCACGGAGGGCTGTCCCGCGGATCGTCGCCCCCGAATGGCCGGCCCCGGATGGCCGATCCACGCTTCCCCACGAATTCATGCCGCTCCGCGCGGCTCGCTTCTCGAGTCACACGATGGATATCGATCAGTACATGACCGACCTGGGCCGCCGCGCCCGGCACGCTTCCCGCGCGATGGCGCGCGCCAGCACGGCCGCGAAGAACGCGGCGCTCGACGCCGTGGCCCGCGCGATCGAACGCGACGCGCAGGCGCTGAAGGACGCGAATGCGCGCGACGTCGCCCGCGCCCGTGAAAAAGGGCTCGATGCGGCGTTCGTCGACCGCCTGACGTTGTCGGACAAGGCGCTGAAAACGATGGTGGAAGGGCTGCGCCAGGTCGCGTCGCTGGCCGATCCGATCGGCGAGATCGGCAACCTCAAGTTCCGCCCGAGCGGGATCCAGGTCGGCCAGATGCGCGTGCCGCTCGGCGTGATCGGCATCATCTACGAGTCGCGCCCGAACGTGACGATCGACGCGGCCGCGCTGTGCCTGAAGTCGGGCAACGCGACGATCCTGCGCGGCGGCTCCGAAGCGCTCGAATCGAACACGGCGCTCGCGAAGCTGATCGGCGAAGGGCTCGAAGCGGCCGGGCTGCCGCAGGACGCGGTGCAGGTCGTCGCGACGGCCGATCGTGCTGCGGTCGGCAAGCTGATCACGATGACCGAATACGTCGACGTGATCGTGCCGCGCGGCGGCAAGAGCCTGATCGAACGGCTGATCGACGAGGCGCGCGTGCCGATGATCAAGCACCTCGACGGCATCTGCCACGTGTACGTCGACGATCGCGCCGATCTCGACCGCGCGCTGACCGTCTGCGACAACGCGAAGACGCACCGCTACGGCACCTGCAACACGATGGAGACGCTGCTCGTCGCGAGCGGCATCGCCGCGAAGGTGCTGCCGCCGCTCGGCAAGCTGTATCGCGACAAGCAGGTCGAACTGCGCGTCGATGCGGCCGCGCGCGCGGTGCTCGCCGACGCGGGCGTCGGCCCGCTCGTCGACGCGACCGAAGCAGACTGGCACACCGAGTATCTCGCGCCGGTGCTCGCGATCAAGGTCGTCGACGGGCTCGACGCCGCGATCGAGCACATCAACCATTACGGCTCGCATCACACGGATGCGATCGTCACCGAGGATCACGACCGCGCGATGCGGTTCCTGCGCGAAGTCGATTCGGCGAGCGTGATGGTCAACGCGTCGACGCGCTTCGCGGACGGTTTCGAATTCGGCCTCGGCGCGGAAATCGGCATCTCGAACGACAAGCTGCACGCGCGCGGGCCGGTCGGCCTGGAAGGGCTCACGTCGCTGAAGTACGTGGTGCTCGGGCACGGCGAAGGCCGTCAGTAAGTCAACAGCGAGGCGCAACACCAATGGCAATGCTCTGGGTCAAGACGTTCCACATCGTTCTGATCGCCGCGTGGTTCGCGGGGCTGTTCTACCTGCCGCGTATCTACGTGAACCTGGCCATGGAGACCGATCCGGCCGCGGTGCGGCGCCTGCTGCTGATGGCGCGCAAGCTGTTCCGCTTCATGACGATGATCGCGGTGCCCGCGCTGGCCTGCGGGCTCTGGCTCTGGCTCGTGATCGGCATCGGGCAGGGGCAGGGCTGGATCCATGCGAAGGTGACGGTCGTGCTGCTGCTCGTGATCTACCACGCGTATTGCGGGCACCTGCTGCGGGTGTTCGAGCGCGGCGAGAACCGCCGCACCGACAAGTGGTATCGCGTGTTCAACGAACTGCCGGTGCTCGGCATGCTCGCGGCGGTCGCGCTGGTGGTGATCAAGCCGTTCTGAGCGGCGCGGCAAGCACGGCCGGCGGTCGATGAACGACGGCACCCCACGGGGTGCCGTTGTGCGTTTACGGGCGGTTCCGCGCGGCGCCGGTTCAATCCTTCGTGCCGTCGTCGATCCGGCGCCGCGTGATCGCTTCCTTCGCGCGGCCGACCCGTTCCATCAGCGCCGGCCCGCGCGACAGCGCGACGCCGACCGCGAGAATGTCGCCGATCGCGAGATGCGACATCCGCGACGTCATCGGCGAGAACACGTCCGTTTCCTCGGCGACGTTCGACGCGAGGCTGACCGTCGCGAGCTTCGCGAGCGGCGAATGGCTCTGCGTGATCGCGACGACTTTCGCGCCGCACGCGAGCGCGGAGCGCGCGGCGTCGACGATGTCGCGCGTGCGGCCCGTATTCGAGATCGCGACGACGACGTCGTGCGGCCCGAGCAGCGCCGACGACATCGAGAACGTGTGCGGATCCGAATACGCGACGCTCGGCACGCCGAGCCGGAAGAACTTGTGCTGGATGTCCTGCGCGGCGATGCCCGAGCCGCCGGCGCCGTAGAACTCGATGCGCGACGCGTTCGACAGCAGCGCGATCGCGTCGGCGACGCTGCCCGCGGACAGGCTGTTGCGCACTTCGATCAGCGCGCCGATCGTGCGGTCGAACACCTTGCCGATGATGCCGGGCGCCGGTTCGTCGGGCTCGACGTCGCGGTACACCGACGACACGCCCGGCGCCACGCTCTGCGCGAGCCGGATCTTGAATTCGCGAAAGCCGCTGCAGCCGAGCGCCTGGCAGAAGCGCGCGATCGTCGGCTGGCTGACGCCCGCACGGGTCGACAGCTCGGTCATCGCGAGGTCGAGCACCTCGCGCGGCGCGGCGAGAATGTAGTCGGCGAGCTTGCGCTCCGACGGGCGCAACTCGGCGCGGATCGCTTCAATGCGGGGCAGCATGGGACGGCATGTGGAAATCGGGTTCGGATGAGCGAGTGTATCTCATCGAATTGTAGAAAATCTACATGAAAATACTAGCGCAATTGTGATGATTCCGATGCGGGGCCGGCGAGGTGAATTAGGGTTTTCACTGATTAAAGCCTTGCTGGTGGCGGGAATAAGGGTTGCGAGCGAACTGATCTGCATTGCATGCTTGTAGTTTTTCTACTAGACTGCTCTCGTTCGATCGACGAAGCTCGACCGTCCCCACGATTCCAACCGCCGGTGTCGGCCGGCATACAGGAGCGCCCAGCATGACGTCGCTGCACCCCACTCTGGCGAAGGTCACCGAACGCGTGATCGCCCGCAGCCAATCGACCCGTTCCGCCTATCTGCAGCGCATCGACGGCGCGCAAGGCAAGTTCCCGGCACGCGGCGCGCTGTCGTGCGCGAACCTCGCGCACGGCTTCGCGGGCCTCGAGGGCAGCGACAAGTTCGCGATCAAGGCGATCCGCGAGCCGAACATCGGCATCGTGTCCTCGTACAACGAGATGCTGTCCGCGCACGCGCCGTACAAGGATTTCCCCGAGATCATCAAGGCGGCCGCGCGTGAAAACGGCGGGGTCGCGCAATTCGCGGGCGGCGTGCCGGCGATGTGCGACGGCGTCACGCAGGGCAACCCGGGCATGGAGCTGTCGCTGTTCTCGCGCGAGGCGATCGCGATGGGCACGGCGATCGCGCTCACGCACAACATGTTCGATGCGGCGCTCTGCCTCGGCATTTGCGACAAGATCGTGCCGGGCCTGCTGATCGGCGCGCTGCAGTTCGGCCACCTGCCGACGATCTTCGTGCCGGCCGGCCCGATGACGAGCGGCCTGTCGAACGACGACAAGGCGAAGATCCGCCAGCAGTTCGCGACCGGCCAGGTCGGCCGCGACGCGCTGCTCGAAGCCGAATCGGCCGCGTATCACGGCCATGGCACCTGCACGTTCTACGGCACCGCGAACAGCAACCAGATGCTGATGGAGCTGATGGGGCTGCACCTGCCGGGCTCGGCATTCGTTCACCCGCATACGCCGCTGCGCACCGCGCTGACGGCCGAGGCCGCGCGCCGCGTGCTCGATCTGACGGTCGAGCGCGGCCACTACACGCCGATCGGTCATGTGATCGACGAAAAGGCGATCGTCAACGGGATCGTCGCGCTGCTCGCGACGGGCGGCTCGACCAACCACACGCTGCACCTCGTCGCGATCGCGCGCGCGGCCGGCATCCTGATCGACTGGAACGACTTCGACGAGCTGTCGGCCGTCGTGCCGCTGCTCGCGAAGATCTACCCGAACGGCAAGGCCGACGTGAACCATTTCCATGCGGCGGGCGGTGTCGCGTTCCTGGTACGCAACCTGCTCGAAGGCGGGCTGCTGCACGAGGACGTGACGACGGTCGCGGGCAAGGGCCTTTCGCACTACACGAAGGAGCCGAAGCTGATCGACGGCAAGCTGACGTGGATCGACGGCGCGGCCGAGAGCCACGACACGAAGGTGCTGCGCGGCATTCGCGAGCCGTTCCAGCCGGACGGCGGCCTGCGCCTGATGCAAGGGCGGCTCGGCCGCGGCGTGATCAAGATCTCGGCGGTCGCGCCGGAGCACCGCAAGGTGACGGCGCCCGCGATCGTGTTCGACTCGCAGGAAGCCGTGCAGGAAGCGTTCGATCGCGGCGAACTGAAGCGCGATTTCGTCGCGGTGGTGCGCTTCCAGGGCGCGCGCGCCAACGGCATGCCCGAGCTGCACCGTTTGACGCCGCTGCTCGGCGTGCTGCAGGATCAGGGTTTCCACGTCGCGCTGGTGACCGACGGCCGCATGTCGGGCGCATCGGGCAAGGTGCCGGCCGTGATCCATGTGTCGCCGGAAGCGTTGCTGGCCGGCCCGATCGGCAAGGTGAAGACGGGCGACACGCTCGTGATCGACGCGGAAGCCGGCGTGCTCGACATCGAGGTCGACGACGCCGAGTGGCACGCGCGCCCGGTCGCGCAGCCGCGGCACCAGGCCGAGAACGAAGTCGGTTTCGGGCGCGAACTGTTCGGCGTGTTCCGCGCGGCCGCGGCGCCGGCCGAGCAGGGCGCATCGGTTTTCGGGACGCTGGTCGGCGAAACGGCCGTCAGCGTCGCCGCATGAATTTCAAGGAGCCAATTCAATGAAGACGATTGCTGAAATCGTGAAGCTGGGCCCGGTCATCCCGGTGCTCGCATTCGACTCGGTCGAGCAGGGCGAAAACGTGTCGCGGGCATTGCACGCGGGCGGCGTGAAGGTGCTCGAGATCACGCTGCGCACGCCGGCGGGCCTGGAGGCGATCCAGCGCGCGAGCCAGCTCGCGGACGACATCGTCGTCGGCGTCGGCACGATCACGAAGCCCGAGCACTGCGCGCAGGCCAAGCGCGCGGGCGCGAAATTCGGCGTATCGCCGGGCCTGACGAAGGACCTGCATCTCGCGTCGCTCGACGCCGGCCTGCCGCTGCTGCCGGGCGTGATGACGCCGAGCGACATCATCCAGGCGCTCGAATTCGGCTACGACATCGTGAAGTTCTTCCCCGCGCAGCAGGCGGGCGGCGTGCCGATGCTGCAGGCGTTCCACGGTCCGTTCCCGGCGCTGAAGTTCTGCCCGACCGGCGGCATCACGGTCGACACCGCGCCGAACTTCCTGAAACTGCCGAACGTCGTGTGCGTCGGCGGCTCGTGGCTCACGCCGAAGGCCGCACTCGCCGCGCAGGATTGGGCCGAAGTCACGCGCCTCGCGCAAGCGGCGAGCCAGCTGCCCCGTTAAAACTTGTACGAAATGACGAATTGACCCTCGGGATACAGGCGCTTAGTGCTTGTTTTACCGAGGGTTTTTGCTGATGGAACCGGTTCTATCCGCGGATCGCAAAGATAAGTAAAATTCAGCGTCCTGACGGGGGGTACCCCCGTGTTTCGGAGACCTGCATAGCCGGGCATACTCGCAACGACTCGCCCGGTTTCGAACAATTCTAGGAGGAGTGCCACATGGGGGCCGTACAAGGCAGCATGCTGCTCGTATTCACGCTGATCGCGATTGCCGCGCTGATCCTGATGATCGCGCGCTACAAGATCTACCCGTTCCTGGTGCTGATCATCGTTTCGCTCGGCCTCGGTCTCGTCGTCGGCATGCCGATGGACAAGATCGTCAAGTCGTTCGAAACGGGTACCGGCGGCACGCTCGGCCACATTGCGATCGTCGTCGGCCTCGGCACGATGCTCGGCAAGATGATGGCCGAATCGGGCGGCGCCGAACGGATCGCGACCACGCTGATCGACTGGTTCGGTGAAAAGAACATCCACTGGGCGATGATGTTCGTCGCGATCATCGTCGGCCTGCCGGTGTTCTTCGAAGTCGGCTTCGTGCTGCTGATCCCGATCGCGTTCAACGTCGCGAAGCGCACCGGCAAGTCGCTGCTCGTCGTCGGCCTGCCGATGGTGGCCGGCCTGTCGGTCGTGCACGGGCTGATCCCGCCGCACCCGGCCGCGCTGCTGGCCGTCCAGCAATACGGCGCCGATATCGGCAAGACGATCGCCTTCGGTCTGATCGTCGGCGTGCCGACCGCGATCATCGCGGGTCCGCTGTTCGCGCTGACGATCTCGAAGTTCGTGAAGCTGCCGGAAAACAACCCGCTCGCATCGCAATTCGTCGATTCGAATGCTGAGGGCCGCAAGCGCGAACTGCCGAGCTTCGGCATCACGCTGTTCACGATCCTGCTGCCCGTCGTGCTGATGCTCATCGGCAGCTGGGCCGACCTGGTGTTCGCGCCGAAGTCGCTGCCGAACAACCTGCTGCGCTTTGCCGGCAACTCGGACGTCGCGCTGCTGATCGCCGTGCTCGTGAGCTTCTTCACGTTCGGCAAGCTGCAGGGCTTCAACCGCGACCAGATCCAGAAGTTCTGCGGCGAGTGCCTGGCGCCGATCGCCGGCATCACGCTGATCGTCGGCGCGGGCGGCGGCTTCGGCGGCGTCCTGCGCGACAGCGGCATCTCGCAGCAGATCGTCGAGACCGCGAAGCACGCGCACCTGTCGCCGCTGCTGCTCGGCTGGTTCGTCGCGGCGCTGATGCGTCTCGCGACGGGTTCGGCGACGGTCGCGATGACGACGGCCTGCGGCATCGTCGCGCCGATCGCGGCGGCGGCCGGCACGACGGTCAGCCCGGAGCTGCTGGTGCTCGCGACGGGCTCGGGCTCGCTGATCTTCTCGCACGTGAACGACGGCGGTTTCTGGCTGATCAAGGAATACTTCGGGATGACGGTCGGTCAGACGTTCAAGACCTGGTCGCTGCTTGAAACCATCATCTCGGTGCTGGGTCTCAGTTTCACGTTGCTGCTGAGCATGGTTCTGTAACAAGGGGTAGTCAATGATTCTGATCGCAATGGGCGTGTCGGGCGCCGGCAAGTCGCTGATCGGCGAAATGCTGGCGGAACGCCTGTCGTGCAGCTATACCGACGGCGACGCGTTTCACAGCGCGGCGAACAAGGAAAAGATGCACCACGGCATTCCGCTGACCGATGAAGACCGCTGGCCGTGGCTGCGCACGATCCGCGCGGCCATCGAGGAAAAGCAGCGCGCGGGCGAGACGGCCGTGTTCACGTGCTCGTCGCTGAAGCGTTCGTACCGCGACGTGCTGCGCGGCACCGATACCGACGTGCGGTTCGTGTATCTGAAGGGCTCGTTCGAGGTGTTGCAAGAGCGCCTGAAGAGCCGCACCGGCCATTTCTTCGATCCGTCGCTGCTGAAAAGCCAGCTCGACACGCTCGAGGAGCCGGGCCCGGACGAAGCGATCGAGGTCAGCATCGAGCTGACGCCCGAGCAGATCGTCGATCAGGTCATGCTGAAGATCGGCCTCGCGCACTCGCACTGAGCGCGTTCGCGGTCATCGTCATGGAAAAGGCGCCTTCGGGCGCCTTTTTCGTTGGCGGGGCGTACGCGGGTCAGGCCGTCCGCGCGCGTTGCGCGATGCCGTCGAGCAGCACGTCGAGCATCGTGTCGTGCACGACGGCCGGATCGAGCCGCGCATAGAGCGGGGCGGCCGATTTGACGAGCGGATGCCCGGCGTCGGACAGCGCGTGCATTTCCGCGAGCTCGACATCGTTCGCGGCGCGCGTGAGGCCGCCCGCCTCGGCGGCGGCGAGGCCGATCACGCTCGCGTACCAGCCGACGCATACCGACGGCAGCGCCGCGCGCGGGATGCCGGCGTCGGTCAGTGCGCGATGCACGGCCTCGATGTGCGCGAGATCGGCCGGCCCCGTGCTCATGTGCCGCTGCAGCAGCGCGAACGCGGCCGGGTAGCGCAGCGCGAGCGCGCGGTACTGGCGCGCGAGGTCGCGCAGCCGTTCGCGCCACGGCTGCGACGGATCGACCGGCACGAGCGAGCGCGACAGCGCATTCGCGATCGCGCGGCTCAAGCCCTCCTTCGACTTGAAGTGATACAGCACGCTCATCGGGTCGCAGCCGACCGTTTGCGCGAGCTTGCGCACGCTGAACGCGGTTTCGCCGACGTCTTCGAGCAGCGCGAGCGCGGCGGCGACGATCGCGTCCTTGTCGAGACCGCGCGGGCCTTGGGCGGGTTTGTCTGTCATCGAGGCGGGCCGGCAGGCCGGCATGGCGCCGGCTGTAAACTTGACGAAAGCTTATTCTACACTGTAGAATTATTTCTGCGGTGTAGAAATTGGGTGTCCCGGCACCTTTCAATACGTGCTTTCGCACAGTCCGGGATCCAGGCGGCACGAGCGTGCCCGCCGTCAACACGGGCCCTCGCGCCTCTTTTCTCGTTGACTCCCATGTGGAACCGGCTGCCCCACCCGCGAAGCCAGAAGGCTCATCGACAGGCGGCCCCATCATGCAAGGTCAATCATGACGTCCGATAACAAACCCCTGATCCAGGGCGAAGCGCGTTTCGAGCAAACGCAACTGAACATCGAAAAAGACAACTGGAACTGGTGCGACCCGGCCCGCTACGACGGCGAGCGTCCGGCCAACTGGTACGAGGCGTCGCTGTCGCGCCATGAAAACGGCGCGCCGCTGACGCGCGACGCCGTCTGCGACGTGCTCGTGATCGGCGCGGGCCTGCTCGGCGCATCGGCGGCGCTGCATCTCGCGCAAGCGGGCGTCGACACGATCCTCGTCGACAAGCATCACGTCGGCTCGGCCGCGTCGGGCCGCAACGGCGGGCAGCTGACGCCCGGCCTCGCGCGCTGGGAAGCCGCCGACATGATCGACCACCTGTCGCACGCCGATGCGAAGCGGCTGTGGCGCTTCGCATCGGCCGAGTCGATGGGCCTCATCGACGAGATCGGCGCGCGTTACGCGCTCGATCTCGACCGCAAGCGCGGCCACGTCACGGCGGCGGTTCACCCCGGCCACATGAGCGCGCTGCTCGACGGCGCGGATGCGCGCCGCCATCTCGGCGATGCGGGCGTGACGCTCGTCGGCCGCCATCAGCTGCACGACGAATACGTGCGCTCGGGGCTGTATCACGGCGCGGCGATCGACGCGCTCGGCGGCCAGATTCACCCGCTCGCGCTGGTGCGCGGCATGGTGCACGGCTTCCGGCTGAACGGCGGCGCGCTGTTCGAGGGTACCGAGGTGCTCGAGCTCGAGGAGACGCCCGCGGGCGTCGTCGCGACGACGCCGGGCGGCACGATCACCGCGCGCCGCGGCGTCGTGCTCGCGCTGCACAACACGACGTTCCGGCTGCTCGACGACGGCGCGGGGACCACGGTGCCGTTCTTTACGTACGTGAGCGTGACGGCGCCGCTCGACGTCGACGTCGCGACGTTGATGCCGGCCGGCATGCCGGTGTACGACACGCAGTTCCAGATCGACTACTACCGGCCGGTGCGCGGCAACCGCCTGCTGTTCGGCGGGCAGGGCACCGGCAGTTGCTGGGCGCAGCCCGACGTCAACGCGTATCTGCTGACTCGCCTGAACACGGTGTTTCCGCAGGCGGACGGCAGCTTCGCGCTCGACTACTGCTGGAGCGGCGTCAGCGATTTCACGCTGAACGGCGCCACCGACAGCCGCAAGACCGACGGTCGCGTGCCGATGTACATGGTGCAGGGCTGGAGCGGCCACGGCGTCGCGCAGACGGTGCGGATCGGCCAGGCGATCTGCGACGATTTCGTCGGCCGCAACGATGATTTCTCGATGCTCACGGGCATCGACCATCGCGCGATTCCGCTCGGCCGGCAGTTGTCGCCGATCGCGATCCCGGCCGCGAAGGCCGCGATGAGCGTGATGAGCGCGCTCAACCCGGGCCGGATGATTTCGTTCTGATCTTCGCCCCGCGCGCGCCCATGAAAAAACCCGATGCGATTGCTCGCATCGGGTTTTTTGTCGGGCGACGGTGGTGCTTATGCGATCCGCTTCGCGAGTTCGACGGCCTTGCCGATGTACGATGCCGGCGTCATCGCGAGCAGGCGGTCCTTCGCGTCCTGCGGGATCGCGAGCGTGCCGACGAATTCCTGCAGCGCTTCGCGCGTGATGCCCTTGCCGCGCGTCAGCTCCTTCAGCTGCTCGTACGGGTTCTCGATGCCGTAGCGGCGCATCACCGTCTGCACCGGCTCCGCGAGCACTTCCCAGCAGTTGTCGAGATCGTCGTTCAGGCGCTGCGGGTTCACTTCGAGTTTGTCGAGGCCGCGGATCAGCGAATCGTACGCGAGCAGCGAGTAGCCGAGCGCGACGCCCATGTTGCGCAGCACCGTCGAGTCGGTCAGGTCGCGCTGCCAGCGCGACACCGGCAGCTTGTCGGCGAGGTGGCGCAGCGTCGCGTTCGCGAGGCCGAGGTTGCCTTCCGAGTTCTCGAAGTCGATCGGGTTGACCTTGTGCGGCATCGTCGACGAGCCGATTTCGCCGGCCTTCGTCTTCTGCTTGAAGTAGCCCACCGAGATGTAGCCCCACACGTCGCGGTCGAGATCGAGCAGGATCGTGTTCGCGCGCGCGACGGCGTCGAACAGCTCGGCCATGTAGTCGTGCGGCTCGATCTGGATCGTGTACGGGTTGAACGTGAGCTTCAGGCGGTTTTCGATCACGTCGCGCGAGAACGCTTCCCAGTCAAATTCCGGATACGCGGAAAGATGCGCGTTGAAGTTGCCGACCGCCCCGTTCATCTTGCCGAGGATCTCGACCTTCTCGATGCGCGCGATCGCGCGGGCGAGGCGGGCGGCGACGTTCGCGAGTTCCTTGCCGAGCGTCGTCGGGCTGGCCGGCTGGCCGTGCGTGCGCGACAGCATCGGCTGTTCGGCGTGTGCGTGCGCGAGTGCGACGAGGCGCTGGTAGACCGTGCGCAGCGCCGGCAGGATCACGTGTTCGCGCGCGCCGGCGAGCATCATCCCGTGCGACGTGTTGTTGATGTCCTCGGACGTGCACGCGAAGTGGATGAATTCGCTGGCCTTCTCGAGTTCGGCCTGGCCCTTCACCGATTCCTTCAGCCAGTATTCGACGGCCTTCACGTCGTGGTTCGTCACGCGCTCGATTTCCTTGATGCGCGCGGCGTCGTGCGCGGTGAAGCGCTCGGCGAGCTGCAGCAGGAACTGCTCGGACGCTTCCGAGAAGCGCGGGACTTCCGCGAAGCCGGCGCGCGACAGCGCGATCAGCCAGTGCACCTCGACGGTGACGCGGTGGCGCATGAAGGCGGCTTCGGAGAGCCAGTCGCGCAGCGCTTCGGTCTTGCTGGCGTAGCGGCCGTCGATGGGCGAGAGCGCGGTGAGGGCGAAAAGCGTATCGGGACGAGTGTCGGACATGATCGGGCGGGGCCTTGAGGCCGGGTCGAGCGAGGGGAGGGAATCCGGTATTTTACCATCGGCGCGGGACGATTCCGGCCGAACCGGTCCGGTGCGCGGGCGCCACGGGCGAGCGATGCGCGGGCGGCGCGCGAATGGCCAGCCGGCAGGCGCTCGCGCCGGCTCGTCGGGCCGCCGGCCGGGCCGCCGGCGCGGCCTGCCCGCCGGTAGAATGCAGGCTTCTTCCCGACCGCCGCCCGCCGCGCCCGCCCGCATGGAACTGAAATGGCTCGAAGACTTCGTCTCGCTCGCGGAAACGCGCAGCTTTAGCCGGTCCGCCGAGCTGCGGCACGTGTCGCAGCCGGCGTTTTCGCGGCGCATCCAGGCGCTCGAGGCGTGGCTCGCGACCGAGCTGATCGATCGCTCGGTCTATCCGACCCGGCTCACGCAGGCCGGGCAGATCTTCTACGAGCAGGCGCTGACGATGCTGTCGCAGGCGCACGAGGCAAGGACGCTGCTGCGCGGCCACGTCGGCGCGCCGGTGCCGACGATCGAATTCGCGGTGCCGCACACGCTGTCGCTCACGTATTTCCCGCGCTGGCTCGAGCGGATCGAGGCGAAGATGGGCCAGGTTCACACGCGGCTGCGCGCGCTGAACGTGCACGACGCGGTGCTATCGCTCGTCGAGGGCGGCTGCGACCTCGTGATGGGCTACCACCACCCGAGCCACCCGGTCGCGCTCGACCCGGCTCGCTACGACATGCTGATTCTCGGCAGCGAGCCGATCAGCCCGTTCTCGGCGCCCGGCCGCGCGGGCCGGCCGCGCCATACGCTGCCGGGCGCGGCCGACGCGCGCGTGCCGTATCTGTCGTATACGCCGAACGCGTATCTCGGCCGGATGACCGAAGTCATCATCGCGAACGCGCCGACGCGGCTGTTCCTCGATCGCGTGTACGAAACCGACATGGCCGAAGGGCTGAAAGCGATGGCGCTTGCGGGCCACGGCGTCGCGTTCCTGCCGCACAGCGCGGTCGACGATGCGGTCGCGGGCGGCCGGCTGATCCGGCTCGACCGGTCGGCGCGCGGCGGCGGCGCGCATCCGTTCACGTTGACGATGGAGATCCGGCTGTACTGCGACAAGCTCGCGCTGCAGGGCGACGATCCGCGCCAGAAGCTCGTGCGCGCGCTGTGGGAGGTCGTGCGCGACGAACTGCGCGAGGCCTCCGGCGATACCGCCGGTTAACCGCCGACGGTTAATCCGGCGCCGATCGGCCGGCCGGCTGACGGCGGCCTTGCAGCGCCTGTCGGACGGCTGTCCGCCGGCCGGCCCGCGCGCTGGCCAACCGATTTTTCACGAACGCGATGCCCGGCGGATCGCGGGCGTTCTTGCGCAAATCGACCGCGATTTTGCGAAAAATCGCGATCATGCAAGAAACGCATAATCGAATAAACAAACGGCATTGGATAAAAAAAACGGCTTTTTCGACAATGTGCGCAATCCGTTGAACGTTGGAGCATCCATGTCTTCGCAACAGCAGTCCATCCCGTCCTACCTGCACGCCGACGATCTCGGCCCGTGGGGCAACTATCTTCGGCAGGTCGATCGCGTCGCGCCGTACCTCGGTTCGCTGTCGCGCTGGCTCGAAACGCTGAAGCGCCCGAAGCGCATCCTGATCGTCGACTGCCCCATCGAGCTCGACAACGGCACCGTCGCGCACTTCGAGGGCTATCGCGTGCAGCACAACGTGTCGCGCGGCCCGGGCAAGGGCGGCGTGCGCTACCACCAGGACGTGACGCTGTCGGAAGTGATGGCGCTGTCGGCATGGATGTCCGTGAAGAACGCGGCCGTGAACGTGCCGTACGGCGGCGCGAAGGGCGGCATCCGCGTCGACCCGCGCAAGCTGTCGCGCGGTGAGCTCGAGCGCGTGACGCGTCGCTACACCAGCGAAATCGGCATCATCATCGGCCCGAACACCGACATTCCGGCGCCGGACGTCAACACCAACGAACAGGTGATGGCGTGGATGATGGACACCTACTCGATGAACCAGGGCCAGACGTCGACCGGCGTCGTGACCGGCAAGCCGATCGCGCTCGGCGGCTCGCTCGGCCGCAAGGAAGCGACGGGCCGCGGCGTGTTCGTCGTCGGCTGCGAAGCGGCGAAGAAGAAGGGCCTGGAAATCGAAGGCGCGCGCATCGCGGTGCAGGGCTTCGGCAACGTCGGCGGCATCGCGGCGAAGCTGTTCCAGGAAGCGGGCGCGAAGGTGATCGCGGTGCAGGATCACACGGGCACGATCTACCAGCCGGCCGGCCTCGATTCGAACAAGCTGCTCGACCACGTCGCACGCACGGGCGGCGTCGCGGGCTTCGAAGGCGCCGAGCCGATGCCGAACGACGAGTTCTGGACGGTCGAGACCGACATCCTGATCCCGGCGGCGCTGGAAAACCAGATCACCGAGAAGAACGCGGCGAAGATCCGCACGAAGATCATCGTCGAAGGCGCGAACGGCCCGACGACGACGGCGGCCGACGACATCCTGAGCGCGAACGGCGTGCTCGTGATCCCCGACGTGATCGCGAACGCAGGCGGCGTGACCGTGTCGTACTTCGAGTGGGTGCAGGATTTCTCGAGCTTCTTCTGGACGGAAGACGAGATCAACCACCGTCTCGAGCGCGTGATGCGCGAAGCGTTCGCCGGCGTGTGGGCGGTCGCGGAAGAGCACAAGGTGACGGTGCGTACGGCGGCGTTCATCGTCGCGTGCAAGCGCATCCTGATGGCGCGCGAAATGCGCGGCCTCTATCCCTGATCGTAGATGATGATCGATTCATGACGCAATCCACCCGATTGGGGATATGAACCCTCGCGGGCGATGCCGGATCCGGCATCGCCCGCGCGCGCATTCGGCGTGCCCGGAGCCGGGAGGACGGCTCCGCACAGGGCGATTCGTAGTGCGGTAAACAACCAGTACTTTCAAAAATATTACTTTGATACACTGGCGCGGGTTTTAGCCAAGGAGATGACCAAAAATGAAATACCACAAGGCAGTCCTGATGGTGGCGGCGCTTTGCGCGTTCGCAAGCGGCGCGCACGCTCAGGAGACGGGCACGCTGAAGAAGATCAAGGACACGGGCGTGATCGCGCTGGGCCACCGCGAATCGTCGATTCCGTTCTCCTACTATGACCAGAACCAGCAGGTGGTCGGCTATTCGCGCGACTTCCAGCTGAAGGTCGTGGACGCGGTGAAGAAGAAGCTGAATCTGCCGAACCTGCAGGTGAAGAACATCCCCGTCACGTCGCAGAACCGTATTCCGCTGGTACAGAACGGCACGGTCGACATCGAGTGCGGCTCGACGACCAACAACGTCGAGCGTCAGCAGCAGGCCGCGTTCTCCGACACGATCTTCGTGATCGGCACGCGCCTGATGACGAAGAAGGATTCCGGCGTCAAGGATTTCGCCGACCTGAAGGGCAAGACGGTCGTGACGACTGCCGGCACGACGTCGGAGCGCCTGCTGCGCAAGATGAACAACGACAAGCAGCTCGGCATGAGCATCATCAGCGCGAAGGATCACGGCGATTCGTTCAACACGCTGGAATCGGGCCGCGCGGTCGCGTTCATGATGGATGACGCGCTGCTCGCGGGCGAGCGCGCGAAGGCGAAGCAGCCGGGCGAGTGGGTGATCGTCGGCACGCCGCAATCGGAAGAGGCTTACGGCTGCATGATGCGCAAGGGCGACACCGACTTCAAGAAGGTCGTCGACGACGCGATCTCGCAAGTCGAGAAGTCGGGCGAAGCAGCGAAGATCTACGCGAAGTGGTTCGAGAACCCGATCCCGCCGAAGGGGCTGAACCTGAACTTCCCGCTGTCCGAGTCGATGAAGAAGCTGTACGCGAACCCGAACGACAAGGCGCTCGACTGACCACACTGCCGTTGATGCAGAAATGACGCTCATGAGACGGAAGAGGCCATGCTTCTTCCGTTTCTTTTTGCTGGAGTCTTGCCCATGTCTTACCACTGGAACTGGGGCATCTTCCTGAGCCCCGTGTCGACCGGCGAGCCGACGACTTATTTCGGATGGCTGGTGTCCGGCTTCTGGGTGACGGTCGAAGTGTCGCTCGCCGCCTGGGTCATCGCGCTGATCGTCGGATCGCTGTTCGGCGTGCTGCGCACCGTGCCGAACAAATGGCTGGCCGCGATCGGCACCGTCTACGTGTCGATCTTCCGGAACATTCCGCTGATCGTGCAGTTCTTCGTCTGGTATCTCGTGATACCCGAGCTGCTGCCCGCGTCGATCGGCACCTGGATCAAGCAGTTGCCGCCCGGCACGCAGTTCTTTACCGCGTCGATCATCTGTCTCGGCCTGTTCACGGGCGCGCGCGTGTGCGAACAGGTGCGCTCGGGGATCAACGCGCTGCCGAAGGGCCAGCGCGCGGCCGGCCTCGCGATGGGCTTCACGCAATGGCAGACGTATCGCTACGTGCTGCTGCCCGTGGCGTACCGGATCATCGTGCCGCCGCTTACGTCGGAATTCCTGAACATCTTCAAGAACTCCGCCGTCGCGTCGACGATCGGCCTGCTCGATCTGTCCGCGCAGGCGCGCCAGCTCGTCGACTACACCGCGCAGACCTACGAGTCGTTCATCGCGGTCACGCTCGCCTACGTGCTGATCAACCTCGTCGTGATGGCGTTCATGCGCTGGATCGAAGGCCGTACGCGGCTGCCCGGCTATATCGGAGGCAAGTGATGCATCAGTTCGACTGGAGTAGTATTCCCGGCGCGCTGCCGACGCTGTGGTCGGGCGCGATCGTCACGTTCAAGATCACGCTGATCGCGATCGTGGTCGGGATCGTCTGGGGCACGGTGCTGGCGCTGCTGCGGCTGTCCGGCGTGAAGCCGCTCGCGTGGTTCGCGAAAGCGTACGTGACGGTGTTTCGCTCGATCCCGCTCGTGATGGTGCTGCTGTGGTTCTTCCTGATCGTGCCGCAGCTGCTGCAGGGCGTGCTCGGGCTGTCGCCGACGATCGACATCCGCCTCGCGTCGGCAATGGTCGCGTTCTCGTTGTTCGAAGCCGCGTATTATTCCGAGATCATCCGCGCCGGCATCCAGTCGGTGCCGCGCGGGCAGGTGAATGCCGCGTTCGCGCTCGGGATGAACTACGCGCAGGCGATGCGCCTCGTGATCCTGCCGCAGGCGTTCCGCGCGATGGTGCCGCTGCTGCTCACGCAGGCGATCGTCCTGTTCCAGGATACGTCGCTCGTGTACGTGATCAGTCTCGCGGACTTCTTCCGCACGGCCGCCAACATCGGCGATCGCGACGGCACGACCGTCGAGATGGTCCTGTTCGCCGGCGCATGCTATTTCGTGATTTGCTCGTTGGCGTCTGTTCTCGTCAAGGGTCTCCAGAAAAAGGTCACACGATGATTTCCATCAAGAACGTTTCGAAGTGGTACGGCCAGTTCAAGGTCCTCACCGATTGCACGACCGAGGTCAAGAAAGGCGAAGTGGTCGTCGTGTGCGGCCCGTCGGGCTCCGGCAAGTCGACGCTGATCAAGACCGTGAACGGCCTGGAGCCGTTCCAGCAGGGCGAGATCCTCGTGAACGGCCAGTCGGTCGGCGACAAGAAGACGAACCTGTCGAAGCTGCGCTCGAAGGTCGGGATGGTGTTCCAGCATTTCGAGCTGTTCCCGCACCTGTCGATCACCGAGAACCTGACGCTCGCACAGATCAAGGTGCTCGGCCGCGGCAAGGACGAAGCGGCCGAGAAGGGCATGAAGCTGCTCGATCGCGTCGGCCTGAAGGCGCATGCGCACAAGTTTCCGGGCCAGCTGTCGGGCGGCCAGCAGCAGCGTGTCGCGATCGCGCGCGCGCTGTCGATGGACCCGATCGCGATGCTGTTCGACGAACCGACGTCCGCGCTCGATCCCGAGATGATCAACGAGGTGCTCGACGTGATGGTGCAACTCGCGAAGGAAGGGATGACGATGATGGTCGTCACGCACGAGATGGGCTTCGCGAAGAAGGTCGCCCATCGCGTGATCTTCATGGATCAGGGCGCGATCGTCGAGGACGACCGCAAGGAGGATTTCTTCGCGAATCCGAAGTCGGATCGCGCGAAGGACTTCCTCGCGAAGATTCTGCACTGAGCGCTCGCGCGTCCTGCGCGCACCCATGCAAAAACCGCCCGGCAAGTAGCCGGGCGGTTTTTTTTCGTCGGCCGCCGGGCGTTACCAGCTGTACCGGTAGCCGACCTGCCCGACGATCCCGCGCCGGTAATCGCCGCCGATGTTGCGCGCGATCTTCGCATTCGCGTACAGCTCGCCGGACTTGCCGAAGCCGGCCGTCACGCCGACGCCGAGCTCGTACCACGTGCGCCCGAGATGCGTCGCGAACGGCGTGCCGCCGACGACGGTCTGCCCCGGCGACAGGAAGTCGTGCAGCACGTCGGCCGTGAAGTACGGCGTCGCGGCGCCGCCGCCCGCGTCCGACTGGAGGTTCGGCCGGAAGATGCGCACGCCGACGCGGCCGCGCAACGCATTCGTCGTCGTGCCCGACACGGCCGACACGTTGTCGTTGAAGCCGTTCAGCTTCAGATACTGATACATCAACTGCGCCTGCGGCTCGACCGCGACCGGCAACGTGCCGATCGCGAACGGCTTGCCGACTTCCTGCGACAGCGCGACGCCGAAGCCGTTCTGCGACGCTTCGTTGCCGTAGCTGTCGCGATAGCGGTTGCCGTAGTGCGTGAGCTGTCCGACGCTGTCGAAGTAGGTGCCGTCGGACAGGTAGCGCGTCCAGTAGCCGCCGACGCTCTGCGCGTGCATCTCGACCGAGCCCGTCGACGTCGACAGGTCGGGCGAGCTCGCGCGCGCCATGTCGCTGAAGCTCGCATTCGACACGCCGATGCTGGCCGTGACGCCCGCATGCGTGCTGCCGGCGCCGTTCGGCGCCTGGTCGAGGGTCCAGTCCTTGCCGAACTGCGCGAAGAACGTGCGTTCGTCGGCCGAGAAGCGGCCCGCGTTCGCATCGAGGCTCTGGCCGCCGATGCGCCCCCACACGCCGTCGCGATTGCCGGGCTGCTGCTGCTCGACGTTGTAGATGTCGCCGACGCGCTCGTGCAGCCGGCCGAGCGTCGAGAAGCCGTAGTCGGCGTTCAGCAGCGGCGTCATCGCGTAGCCGGAGACGCCCGGACGATACGCGAGCGCGCCGCCGTTGCCGTTGCCATTCCCGTCGCTGCCGCCGTCGCCGCCGCCGGACGGGTGGATCGGGTCGCCGGGGTCGGTCTGGTCGAGTTGCGAACGCAGGTACCAGCCGTTCGCATCACTTTGCCCGCCGCGATAGAGTCGGTACTCATAGGCGCCGGCCTGTACCGGACCCGCGAGATGGAACGCCGACGCGGCGGTCGTGCCGCCGTTGGCCGTGACGACCACGGGAATCCCGTCGCCGGTCGTCCGCGCGCCGGTGCCGGCCGTGTTGGCGATCTTCAGGCCGGTCGTGCCGCTCGCCGCGCCGCCGTTCACGATCAGCCGGTCGGTCGGCGACGCGTCGGCGCCCAGATACGTGTTCAGCGCGATCGTGCCGCCATTGCCGACGTAGCCGCCGGTCGTCAGCGTCTTGTAGCTGCCGGTCAGCGTCGGCGAGCCGGTCGGCGCGGCGAACGCGACGAGGCCCGCGTTGCTCAGGCGGCTCACGACCGAGCTGCCCGTCATGCGCCACGTGCTCGTGCCGTCGATGGTCAGCGCGACCGGGTCGATCTTCCCGGTCAGCGTCGTGCCGTTCGCGAGGAACACGTTGCCGGTGCTCGACGCGTCGGAAACGATGTCGCCCGCGAGGTTCACCGCCGATGCGTCGAACGTGACCGTGCTGCCGTTCGTGAGGTTCAGCAGCGTGCCGTTGCCGGCCGTCACGACCGTGCCGTTGCGCACCGCGATGTTGGCCGTGCCGCCGCGCGCGGCGAAGGCCGGCCCGGTGGCGGACGTCACGCTGCCGCCGTCGACGAGTACCGAGCTGGCCGCGCCGTTCGCGAGCGTGTCCGACGTCAGCACGCCGGCCGTCGCGCCCGTGAGCGCCGTGCCGGTCAACGCGAGCACGCCGCCGCTGTTCGCGGTTGCGCCGTTGCCGGCCGCGCTGGCGAGCGACGACCCCGCATCGGCGATGCGGCCGCCGTTTTGCACGACGATGGCGTCGGCCGCGCCCCCCGATGTCGAAATTTTCGTGCCCGACAGCAGGGCCGTCGCGCCGGCGTCCATGACGATCGCATGGGCGTTCGTGCCGGTCGTCGCGACGGTCGTTCCATTGGCCGTGAGTGTGGAATCGGCCCCGGACACGAACAGGCCGCGCGCATCGGCGCCCGCCGTGCGGACGACCGTGGCCGCATCGGTCGCGATGCGCGCGCCCGCGCCGGTCGACGTCAGGCCGGCGGCGCCGTTGCCGGTCGTGGCGACCTGCGTGCCGGACAGCGCGATCGTTGCATTCGCACCGAGGTTGCGGATCCCGCTGCCCGACCCGCCGACCGCGATCGACGTCGCGCCGGCCGCGATACCGCCGCCCGCGACGGTCGAGTCGATCAGCACGCCGTCGGCGCTGCCGTTCGCGATGACGGTGCCGGCGCCCGATAGCGCGACCGATGCACCGGCCCCCGTCAGGCGCACGCCCGCGATGCCGTCGTCGGCTTCGATCGATCCCGCATTGGCGAGCGTGGCCGACGCACCCTGCACGAGCGCGCCCGTGCCGTTGGAGACCCGGATCGTCGACGCGTTGTTCACCGTGCCGAGCGTGCCGGCCACGACACCCGTCGAGCCGGCGCCGGTCAGCAACACCGTGCCGCGATTCTCGAGCGTGCCGAGGTTTTGCGCGATGAAGCCGGTCACGCCGGCGGTCGACGACGTGACGGCGGCATCGTTGGTCAGCGTCGTCGTGACCGGCGCGCCGGCATTCGCGCCGGCGAGATCGTGCGCCTGGCCGTCGACGATGCCCGCGGTCGCGCCGGCCGCGCTCAGGCCGATCGTCGCCCCGGCGTCGATCGTGCCCTTCGCGCCGCCTTCCACGGCGATCGCAACGCCGTTCGCGCCCTTGACGTTGTAGATCGCGTTGCCGGTCGACAACGTGGTGCCCGCGTCGGTCGCCAGTACGCCGCGCGCCCGCTGGCCGTTGACGTCGGTCGTCAGCGCGCCGGCCGCCGACGTACCCGCGTAGGCCGCGCCGCCGGCGACGCGGAACAGCGTCGAATCGTCGGTATCGACGCTCAGGTGCTGCGCGGCGACGTTGATCGTCGAGCCTGCGCCGTATGCATAGAAGCCGATCTGGTGGGTGCCGGACGTGAAGGCCGGCACGGCGTTCGCACCGACGTCGATCGTCGCGCCCGAACGCGCATGCACGCCGATCGCGCCGACGCCGGTCAGGTTGAGCGCACCGTCGATCGTGGCCTTCGCGAGCGGCCCCTCGGCCCAGACGCCGTAGTTGCGCGTGCCCGACGCGGGATCGAGACCGCCGGCCACGTTGATCGTGCCGGTCGACGTCGCGGCCGTCGCATGCGTGCCGGTCCCGACGACCATGATGCCGATGCCGTTTACGCCATTCAGCGTGATCGTGCCCGTGTTGGTCACGTCCGCCGCGGTGTCGGCGGCGAGCATGCCGACGTTGGCGAGCGGCGTGCCGGGCGCGGCGCCGTTGACGACGATCGCGCCCGCGTTGGTCAGCGTGCCGGCGGTCGACCCGATGCTCGCCAGCGCGGCGCCGTTCTGCATCTGCGCGCCGATCACGATCGTGCCGAGGTTGCTCGCGGTGCCCGACGCGCCGAGAAGAATGCCGTACGCGTGCGCGGACAGCGCGACGTCGTTCGCGGCTTCGGGCGACGCGGCGTCGTACTGCGCGGCGCGGCCGAGATAGATCGTGCCGCCGGCTTCGTTCGTGAAGCTGCCGCCGGCGACGAGGCCGCCGATCACCTGGCTGTCGAGCGTCGTCGCGTTGACGCCGACGTTGATCGTGCCGGCGTTCGACGCGCGCGCGCCGTCCGTGGCGGCGACCGCGTAGTTCTGCAGGTCGGGGCGCGTGCCGTTGAAGGTCCACGCGCCGACGTTCATCACGCCGTTGTTGACGAAAGTCGTGCCGGCGCCGTTCGCGTAGATGCCGCTGCCCTCGGTGTACGCGCCGAGGCTGAAGTTGTAGGGCAGCGCCGCGCCGCCCGTGTTGAAGTTGTCGCCGGCTGCGTAGCCGGACGAGATCACGCCGTTGTTCACGCCGCTCGCGCCGGTCAGCAGGCGCACGAGCGTGAAGTCGCCCGACAGCCGTCCGTCGTTGACGAAGTGCGCGCCGTTTTCGGCGAGGACCGCCGAGCTCGAATCGATCGTGTTGGTGCCGCGGAAGTCGATCTGGCCGTCCTTGCCGATGTGCAGCGTCGCGTTTGCGCCGGTGCCGTGCATGACCGTCAGGTAGTCCATCTGCAGCGTGTTCTTGTCGCCGGGCGACACGTTGTTCGCATACTCGAACGATTGCGTGGAGAACGTGACGGCCTGGCCGAATGCGTGGTCGTAGGCGGCCTGCGAGCCGAGTGCGCCGCTCTGGACCGAGCGCACGAGAAAAGTGTTGTACGCGGCGAGCGACGCGGCGTCAGTGACCGTCCATGCGCTGCCGTCGAAGGCCGTGAAAGTGCCTGCATACGCCGGCACGTCGAGCAGCACGTGGCTGACGGGGCCGCCGCTCGCGAGATAGTCGCCGGTGCCGAGCCAGACCTGGTTGCGCGAGTTCCAGTTGACGACGCTTTGCGCGGTGCCCGTGCCGTCCGCGACGAACAGGTCGGTCTGCTTCGGCGCCATCGTGATCGCGTTGCCGGCCGCCGTCGGCGCGCCCGCCGGATCGCCGATCGACACGTCGAGCGTGCCGCCGGAGCGATCGACGGTGCCGATCCGCGTGTTCACGTACTGGTTGCCGTTCACGTCGTGATAGACCGGCACGTTGGTCGAGCCGGCGCTCGATGCAGCGAACGCACCCGAATCATAGGTCGCGACCGACGTATGGCTGCCGGTGATCGAGTCGGGCGTGCTGACGCTGCGCGTCTTGCCGCCGATCGACAGCAGCGGCTGGTCGGGGTTGCCCGATACGACGGACGTGCTGCCGAGCGGCGTCAGCGTATAGCCCATGTCGCCGGTCGCGCCGGTCCAGGCACCCGTCAGGCCGACCCGGTCGCCGCCCGACACGGTCGTGGCGCCGGCCAGGTTGTCGTTGACCGTCGGGCTGAAGCTGTCCAGCGTGCAGGTGCCGCCGTTCGCGATTGCGGCGCCGCCGCCGCAGGTCGATGCGTGCGCGGCGCCGGCCGACAGAGCCGCCAGTGCGGCGCCGAGCGCCGCGACGCGAAGCGGCGACCGGCGCGTCGTTGCGCGCGTGGTGCGGCGGCTTGAACCCGATGCGCTGGCCGAGCGCTTGCCGCGCGCCCGGGTCGTTTCCGCAACCGCGACCCAGCAGCCGGCGGCCTCGCTCCATATCGATCGAAATGAGTGATTCACGACATACCCCTCTTTCTTCTTTTTGACGTGGCATTCGCCGCCATTCGGCGAATTCGCATTCCGCGGTGGGGAAATGATCCGAAGGGGCGTGCGGCGGCTGTGGCTGCGTGTCGCGCCAATCGTGTTTCGTTACACCGAGGATTGGCGCAGTCTACTGATTCCGGTGGCCGTCGATTATCGAGAAATGGGAAACTGTAATGATGCGAACCGTAATGCGCGGTATTTTTGATTTGTGTGGTTGATCGAACCGAAGGCCATGGTGGTGGCGGGCTCGGGAGGATTTTGTGAAGATCCAGAAGGGCTGCCGGAGTAGGTGGGATAGCGCACGGTTCCGGCGGACGGGGTGCGCTAAAATGCGGGTCCCGGATTTTATTGTTTTAATTGGTGGTTATTTTTCTTGTCTCGCCTTTTATTTATTTTCGCTTGTAAATTAATAAAATCAAGAAAATGTTGCGTGACGTCGATCGGTTGCGCCGGTGGTGGTCAAAATGAAACCGTATTGGCAGAAGCGGGGCGATTTGCGCTGATGACGGGCGCCGTCGGACGCGTCGTACGAAGCTCGCGCAGCAGGCAGTGAGCAGGAAGCGGCCGATGCCGCGCGTCAGAAATCGATCGCGTCGTCGGCATCGCCATCGGCCGCGGTGGCGAGCGCTTCGCGAACCACCGTGCGCGGCGCGGACGCCGACGCGTCGAGCGACGGGTTGCGCAGCTTCTCGAGCACGCGCTCGGGCACCGGAATCCGCATCCGCGCGGCGACGTCGCCGCACTGGAACATGATCAGCTCGCCCGGCTCGAATGCGGTCCAGACTTCGTTGTCGGTGAGCGGCTGCGTCGCGATCACCGCGACGCGATCCTCCGGCGTCGTGTATTTCGCGAAGTCGATCGACAGGTCTTCGTCGACGAGATGCGCGGTCGAGAACGGCCAGCGCCGCACGAGGTAGTGCAGCCGCGTCGAGCAGTGCGCGATGAGCGCCTGGCCATTCGACATCAGGAAGTTGAACACGCCGTGATCGGTGATGCCGCGCGTCAGCTCGCCGACGCGCTCGAACAGTTCGGGCAGCGGCGGCTGCGCGCCGGGAAAGGCCTCGCGCAGCCCCTGCATCAGCACGCAGAACGCCTGTTCGCTGTCGGTCGTGCCGACCGGATGGTAGACGCTGCCGTCCATGTCCGGCGCGTAGTCCTGCAGGTCGCCGTTATGCGCGAAGATCCAGTGCCGGCCCCACAGCTCGCGCATGAACGGATGGCTGTTCTCGAGCAGGATGTGCCCTTGCGTCGCCTTGCGGATGTGCGCGATCGTGTTCTTGGACTTGATCGGGTAGCGCTTCACCATTTCGGCGATCGGCGACGTGGCCGAGGCCTGGTGATCGATGAAGAGGCGACAGGCCTTGTCTTCGAAGAACGCGATGCCCCAGCCGTCGGCATGGTGATCGGTGAGCCCGCCCCGGGCCGCGAAACCTGTGAAGGAGAATGTGACGTCCGTCGGCGCGGCGCAGTTCATTCCAAGGAGTTGGCACATTTTACGTGGGGCGGCAGGCTGAAGCAGGGGGGTAACGAACCGGGCGAACCCCGGTACAATGCGGCTTCTAGCATATCACCGAGCCCTGAGCGGTAAAAAGCGGATTCCGCTGGCCAAAGGCCCCGTGTTGCGGTTTGCCGTCAGTCGGCCCCGCGCACGCGCGTTCCGGCCCCGCCGATGGCAAGCCCGTTCCTCACGACGCCTCCTATGACTGCCTCGAACGCTTCCTCCCCGGCGACGCTTTCGCTCGCCCGTCCCGACGACTGGCACCTGCACCTGCGAGACGGCGACATGCTCGCCGCCGTGCTGCCGCACACCGCCCGCCAGTTCGGCCGCGCCATCGTCATGCCGAACCTGAAGCCGCCGGTCACGACCACCGCGCAGGCGCAGGCCTATCGCGAGCGCATCCTCGCCGCGCTGCCGGCCGGGATGACGTTCGAACCGCTGATGACGCTGTACCTGACCGACAACACGCCGCCCGACGAAATCCGCCGCGCGCGCGAAAGCGGCTTCGTGCACGGCGTGAAGCTGTATCCGGCAGGCGCGACGACGAATTCCGACCACGGCGTCACCGATCTCGCGAAATGTGCGAAGACGCTCGAGGCGATGCAGGAAACCGGCATGCCGCTGCTCGTGCACGGCGAGGTGACCGATGCGTCGATCGACCTGTTCGACCGCGAGAAGGTGTTCATCGACCGCGTGATGACGCCGCTGCGCCGCGATTTCCCGGGCCTGAAGGTCGTGTTCGAGCACATCACGACGAAGGACGCGGCCGACTACGTGCGCGATGCCGACGCGGCGCCCGGCCTGCTCGGCGCGACGATCACCGCGCATCACCTGCTGTACAACCGCAACGCGCTGTTCGTCGGCGGGATTCGCCCGCATTACTACTGCCTGCCGGTGCTCAAGCGCGAGACTCATCGCGTGGCGCTGGTCGAGGCCGCGACGTCGGGCAACCCGCGCTTCTTCCTCGGCACCGACAGCGCGCCGCATGCGCGCGGCGCGAAGGAAACCGCGTGCGGCTGCGCGGGATGCTACACGGCGCTGCACGCGCTCGAGCTGTACGCGGAAGCGTTCGACACGGCTGGCGCGCTCGACAAGCTGGAAGGGTTCGCGAGCTTCTACGGCGCGGATTTCTACGGGCTGCCGCGCAGCGCCGAGACGGTCACGCTGCGCCGCGAGGCGTGGGAACTGCCGCGCGAGATCTTCGCGGGCGATACGCCGGTCGTGCCGCTGCGCGGCGGCGAAACGATCGGCTGGAAACTCGCGTGACCGGCGCGCCGCCGCGCGAACCCGGCCCTGCGGCTGGTCGCGCGACGGCGACGTTCGCGCGGATCGACTGGTCCGCGCCGTGGCTCGCGCATTACGCGGAGCCGGGCCGCGCGTGGCAGGCGGCCGCCCGTGCGGGCGAGGTCGCGCTGCTCGATGCGTTGAACGGTGCGTTGCGCGGCGGCGAGCGCGTCTCCGGTCGCGGCAGGCCGCTGCGCTTCGTGCCGCAGGCCGAGCTGCCGCCCGGCGTCGCGTACGAGACCCATATCGCGGGCACCGGCCGCGTACCGACCCGCCACAATCTTCACGATTTCTTCAATGCGCTCGTCTGGTTCGCGTATCCACGCATCAAGGCCGTGTTGAACGCGCGCCAGGCCGCCGCGATCGACGCGGCGGGGGGTGTCGGGCCCGTGCGCGGCACGCTGCGCGATGCGCTGACGCTATTCGACGAGAACGCCGCGCTGTTCGTGACGGCCGACCGTTCGCTTGCCGATGCGCTGCGCGGCTTCGACTGGCCGCGGCTGCTGGTGGCCGCGCGCGACGCGTGGGGCACGCGCTGCGAAGCGCGGCTGGTCGGCCATGCACTGCTCGAACAGCTCGTCGTGCCCTACAAGTCCTGCACCGCGCACGCGTGGATCGTCGAAGTGAGCGCCGACTATTTTTCATGGCCCGACGCGCAACGCAGCGCGCATGTCGACGCGCGAATCGCCGCCGAACTCGCGACGCGCGCGCTGACGAGCCGCGATTTCGCGCCGCTGCCGGTGCTCGGCGTGCCGGGCTGGTGCGCGGCGAACGCCGACGCCGCGTTCTACGACGATCCGGCCGTGTTTCGCCGCGGCCGCCGCTCGCGCGCTGCCGACGGCGGCGCGCAGTGCTAGAATGCGCGTCGCAAAGCAGGCCAGGCAGTCGCGGCCTCGCCGCCTTCGGGCGCGCGGGGGCGAGGAAAGTCCGGACTCCACAGGGCAGGGTGATGGCTAACGGCCATCCGTGGCGACACGCGGAACAGGGCAACAGAAAGCAAACCGCCGATGGCCCGGCGCAAGCCGGGATCAGGTAAGGGTGAAACGGTGCGGTAAGAGCGCACCGCGGCTGCGGCAACGTACGCCGGCACGGTAACCTCCACCCGGAGCAATTCCAAGTAGGCAGGCGCGCATTTTCG
Source organism: Burkholderia sp. BE12 (assembly GCF_002959955.1). NCBI lineage: Bacteria > Pseudomonadati > Pseudomonadota > Betaproteobacteria > Burkholderiales > Burkholderiaceae > Burkholderia > Burkholderia sp. BE12. The sequence goes on from NZ_PREY01000015.1 coordinate 137,254, forward strand.
GATGCAGGACGGGGCCCCCGTCTCGTCTGCGGGTAGGAAGCTTGAGCGCGTCAGCAATGGCGCGCCTAGAGGAATGGCTGCCACGCGTTGCGTGCTTCGGCGCGCGGCGTGCACAGAATCCGGCTTATCGGCCTGCTTTGCCGTTCGAATGCGAAAGGGCCGGCGTCTCCTTGCGGAGCGCCGGCCCTTTTTTCTATGGGCGCGCGCCGTGTGTTCAGGCGGCGACGATATCGAACGAATGCGTGAGTTCGGCCGTCTTCGCGATCATGATCGACGCGGAGCAGTACTTGTCGTGCGACAGGTTGATCGCGCGCTCGACCGTGGCCGGGTTCAGATTGCGGCCGGTGACCGTGAAGTGGAAGTGCACCTTCGTGAACACCTTCGGATCCTCGCTCGCGCGCTCGGCCTTCAGCGCGACCGAGCAGCCGCTCACTTCCTGGCGGCTCTTCTTCAGGATCAGCACGACGTCATAGGCCGTGCAGCCGCCGGTGCCGAGCAGCACCATTTCCATCGGACGCGGCGCGAGGTTGTGGCCGCCGCCTTCGGGCGCGCCGTCCATCGTGACGAGATGCCCGCTGCCGGTCTCGGCGGAAAACGCCATGCCGTCCTGGCCCATCCAGCTTACTTTGCATTCCATGCTTGCACTCCAGCGTTGCCTGATTCGGATTCGATCCGGCATTGTAGCCCGCGGTGCAACGGTCGGCTGATGCGCTGCACGACGTGCAACGCCGGCGCGGTGCGAGCAGGGCGGCGAGCGGCGATTTCCCTGTCGAGTTTAGGGGTTTTGCTCTAGGGGAGGACGGTTTTAGGTCGTGTCCGACGTGATTATGTTTTTGATTTTAAACGACAATTCATTTTCGTAAGCTTGCTGGTCGAAATCTCATATCGTGGGATTTGATTTCGTAATGCAAATTTTCTTGTGAAGTCCGCAGGGCATTCGTATAATGAACCTCATTGGTTGTCGCGCTGCGGCAACCTCCGAATGTCTCCTCCACCCTCCTCCTAAGGTGGATTAAGCCCGAACCAGCCGTTCGGGCTTTTTTTCGTCCCATGCAAACATCGGCGCGCGGCTTGCGCGCGCCGGCACCGTCACGCGGGCTGTCGCGCGGCAGGCTGCGAGTTCGCGTCGGGCGGCGTGCCGCGCGAGCCGGCCTCGGGCATCGGCGCATGGGCGGCCGACGCGTGGCCGTGGCCGCGCGCGCAGAAGTGGCGGACGCGTTCGCGCACCGCGCGCAGGCGCGCGATGCGCTCTTCGGCGTGGGCGGTCCGGGCTTCGGCGATGCGCGCGTCGAGTGCGTCGAGCTTGGCTTCGCAGCCGGAGCGGGCGGCGACGGCGGGCGCCGCGGCGGCCAGCAGGGCGGCCGCGAGGAAGGGTGCAAGTCGTTGTTTCATCATGCTGATTTGTTGTTTTTCGGGTTCGGCCGGTCTGGCGCGGCAAGGTCATGTGCCGCGCGTCGATGGGTGCCTCCCCAGGCGCTCGGTTCGCCTGGCTCGTCGGGGCACGATCGGATTTTGGCCCATTTCGGCCGTCGCGAACACGGGACGTGGATTCTCTTTGACCGCGTAGCCGCATTTCCTTTATAATTCAGGGCTTTTCCGCATTCATGCCCACGGAAAAAGAACAGGGAGAGCCTGCACCGCGCCTCGAAGCGCACACAGACAAGCAGGAAGAACACATCGGGCAAAGCATTTTTTTTGGATCGATCATGAAGACGTTTTCCGCAAAAGCCCATGAGGTGACGCGCGAATGGTACGTGATTGACGCGACGGATAAGGTTCTCGGCCGTGTTGCCAGCGAAGTGGCACGCCGTCTGCGCGGCAAGCACAAGCCTGAGTTCACCCCGCACGTCGACACTGGTGATTTCATCATCATCATCAACGCGAGCAAGTTGAAGGTCACGGGCAACAAGACGCTGGACAAGAAGTACTACCGTCACTCGGGCTACCCGGGCGGTATCTATGAAACGACGTTCGGCAAGATGCAGGAACGCTTCCCGGGCCGCGCGCTCGAGAAGGCGGTCAAGGGCATGCTGCCGAAGGGTCCGCTCGGCTACGCGATGATCAAGAAGCTGAAGGTCTACGCAGAAGCGACGCATCCGCATTCGGCTCAACAGCCGAAGGCGCTCGAGATCTAAGGGGAGCCCACATGATCGGTAACTGGAACTACGGTACGGGCCGCCGCAAGAGCGCAGTCGCACGTGTCTTCATCAAGGCTGGCAAGGGCGACATCATCGTCAACGGCAAGCCCATCGCTGACTACTTCTCGCGCGAAACGTCGCTGATGATCGTGCGTCAACCGCTGGAACTCACGAACCACGGCCAGACGTTCGACATCAAGGTGAACGTCAACGGCGGCGGCGAAACGGGTCAGGCAGGCGCAGTGCGCCACGGCATCACCCGTGCACTGATCGACTACGATGCGACGCTGAAGCCGTCGCTGTCGAGCGCAGGCTTCGTCACGCGCGATGCGCGTGAAGTCGAGCGTAAGAAGGTCGGTCTGCGCAAGGCACGCCGCGCAAAGCAGTTCTCGAAGCGTTAATTTCGCTTCATGGCCTCGCCGCTTTCGGGCGGCGTCCGCCAAAAAAACCGCCAGCTTTCACGCTGGCGGTTTTTTTATGCCTGCTTCCGGGCTGCCGCGGCCGCCGCCCGCGCGGGCGGCCTTGATGAAATCGACAAGAACCTATTGATTTCATGGACTTCAGCACGATCTTCTGATCGGCCCTACAATAGCGGCTAAAGCTTCTTGGAGAGTTCGAATGAACGCTGTTACCGAATCCGCAACAACGACGACCGATATGCCGCTGCCGTTCGTCTTCACCGACGCCGCGGCCGACAAGGTTAAGCAATTGATCGACGAAGAGGGCAATCCCGACCTGAAGCTGCGCGTGTTCGTGCAGGGTGGCGGCTGCTCCGGCTTCCAGTATGGCTTCACGTTCGACGAGGAAGTCAACGAGGACGACACCGTGATGAACAAGAACGGTGTCCAGCTCCTGATCGACTCGATGAGCTACCAGTACCTGGTCGGCGCCGAGATCGACTACAAGGACGACCTCAACGGTGCCCAGTTCGTGATCAAGAACCCGAACGCGACCACTACCTGCGGGTGCGGTTCGTCGTTCTCGGTCTGAGCGCACGTCGGATCTACACCGGTTCGCCGGAATGAAAACGGGGCTTGATGCCCCGTTTTTTGTTGCGTGCTCGTCTTGCAGCGCCCGTCGCGCGGCGGGTATCGCATCAGCGCGGATAGAGCGCGCCGAGCACGCGCTCGCCGGCGGCACCCGTCACGCTCGCGAGATTGCCGGGCTGGCGCGCGGTGAAGCGGTACGCGAGCCACGCGAACGCCAGCGCTTCGACCTGCTGCGGCGGGACGCCGAGCGCGGCCGTCGTATCGACGGCGGCCGGCACGCCGGCGTCGCGCAGCGCGCGCCGGAGCGCGTCGAGCAGCATCGGATTGCGTGCGCCGCCGCCGCATACGAAGACGGCCTTGCAGCCCGGCGCGTGCTGCGCGATCTCGCGTGCCACCGACACGGCGGTGAGCGCGGTGAGCGTCGCCTGCACATCCTCCGGCGCCACCTGCTGGAACGCGGCGAGCTTCGCATCGAGCCATGCGGGATTGAACAGGTCGCGTCCGGTGCTTTTCGGCGGCGGCGCGGTGAAATACGGTTCGTCGAGCAGCGCGTCGAGCAGCGGCGCGTGTACGCTGCCGCGTGCGGCGAACTTGCCGCCGTCGTCGTACGGCTTGCCCAGATGGCGCGTCGCCCATGCATCGATCAGCGCATTCGCGGGGCCGCAGTCGAAGCCGCGCACGTCGCCGCCCGCGCCGGGCAGGATCGTGATGTTGCTGATCCCGCCGAGATTGCAGACCACGCGCGTTTCGCCCGGCGCGCCGAACACCGTCGCATGGAAGGCGGGTGCGAGCGGCGCGCCGTGGCCGCCCGCGGCCACGTCGCGGCTGCGGAAATCGGCGATCACGTCGGCATGGGTCAGCTCGGCGAGCAGCGCCGGATTGTTGAGTTGCCGCGTATAACCGCGTTCCGGCCGATGGCGCACCGTCTGACCGTGCACGCCGATCGCGCGGATCTCGTCGCGCGACAGTCCGGCGGTGCGCTGCAATTCGTGGCAGCACACCGCATAGCGCGTGACGAGTGCATTCGCCGCGAGCGATTCGCGGTCGATCTCGTTGTCGCCGGGCTGCTGCAGCGCGAACAGCGCGTCGCGCAGCGATTGCGCGAAGCCGACGAACGCTTCCGCGAGCACGACCGGCGCGCGGCCCGCCTCGAAACGCACGGCGACGCCGTCGACGCCGTCCATGCTGGTTCCCGACATCAGCCCGAAGTAGATGCCGTCTGCCGGATGGGCATGCTGCGGCTGTCGTTGCGGCACGTTGGGTTCTCCTGGATCGAGCGGCGCGGGCCCGTGCCGCGCGCCTTGCGCCCCGATTATCCGCGCAACGTGACGCGTCGTTAAGCGATGCGCGCGCAAGTTATGGGAAAATCCCTGTTTTTGCGACATTCTTCCTGGCACCGATGAGCACCGAACCCAGTTCCAAGCCCGTTTTCCCGATCACCGACGAAGTCCGGCATGCGCTCGCCGTCACGAAGCGCGGCGTCGACGAGCTGCTGATCGAGGAAGAGTTCGCGCAGAAGCTCGCGCGCAGCGCAGCCACGGGCACGCCGCTGCGCATCAAGCTCGGCCTCGACCCGACCGCACCGGACATCCACATCGGCCATACGGTCGTGCTGAACAAGATGCGCCAGCTGCAGGACCTCGGCCACACGGTAATCTTCCTGATCGGCGATTTCACGTCGCTGATCGGCGATCCGTCGGGCCGCAACGCGACGCGCCCGCCGCTCACGCGCGAGCAGATCGAGTCGAACGCGAAGACCTACTTCGAGCAGGCCGCGCTCGTGCTCGATCGCGACAAGACCGAGATCCGCTACAACAGCGAATGGTCGATGCCGCTCGGCGCGGACGGGATGATCAAGCTCGCGTCGCGCTACACGGTCGCGCGGATCCTCGAGCGCGAGGATTTCACGAAGCGCTTCCAGGGCGGCGTGCCGATCTCGATCCACGAATTCCTGTACCCGCTGATGCAGGGCTACGATTCGGTCGCGCTGAACGCCGATCTCGAACTCGGCGGCACCGACCAGAAGTTCAATCTGCTGGTCGGCCGCGAACTGCAGAAGCAGTATGGCCAGGAACAGCAGTGCATCCTGACGATGCCGCTGCTCGAAGGCCTCGACGGCGTCGAGAAGATGTCGAAGTCGAAGGGCAACTACGTCGGCATCAGCGAGAAGCCAACGGACATGTTCGGCAAGCTGATGAGCATTTCGGACACGCTGATGTGGCGTTACTTCGAACTGCTGTCGTTCCGCAGCCTGGACGAGATCGCCGGCTTCAAGCGCGAGGCCGAAGGCGGCCGCAATCCGCGCGACTTCAAGGTGCTGCTCGCGCAGGAGATCGTCGCGCGGTTCCACTCGCAGCCCGATGCCGAGCGTGCGCTCGAGGACTTCAACCACCGCGCGAAGGGCGGCGTGCCGGACGACATCCCGTCGGTTACGCTCGCCGGCGCGCCGCTGGCGATCGGCCAGTTGCTGAAGCAGGCCGGCCTCGTGCCGTCGACGAGCGAGGCACTGCGCAACATCGAGCAGGGCGGCGTGAAGATCGACGGCACGATCGTGTCGGACAAGGGCCTGAAGGTCGAGGCCGGCGAGTTCGTCGTCCAGGTCGGCAAGCGCCGCTTCGCGCGCGTCACGCTGACCGCATGATCGCGCTGATCCAGCGCGTGACGCGCGCCGACGTGCGTGTCGGCGGCCGCACGACGGGCGAGATCGGCGCGGGCCTGCTCGCGCTCGTCTGCGCGGAGCGCGGCGATACGGAGGCGGCCGCCGACAAGCTGCTGGCAAAGATGCTCGGCTACCGCGTGTTCAGCGACGCAGCCGGCAAGATGAACCTGCCTGTGTCGAACATCGACGGCGCAGGCCGCGCAGGCGGCCTGCTGCTCGTGTCGCAGTTCACGCTCGCGGCCGATACCAACAGCGGGCTGCGTCCGAGCTTCACGCCGGCCGCGCCGCCCGACGAAGGCGCGCGGCTGTTCGACTATTTCGTCGCGGCCGCGCGGGCGCGCCATCCGGTCGTCGAGACGGGCGAATTCGGCGCCGACATGCAGGTGTCGCTCGTCAACGACGGCCCCGTGACGTTCTGGCTGCAAGTGCGGCCCTGATTCTTCCCCGGAGACGCACCGCGATGGCCACCACGCAGATTCTTTTCATCCGCCATGGCGAGACGGCCTGGAACCGCATCAAGCGAATCCAGGGGCATATCGACATTCCGCTGGCCGATTCCGGGCTCGCGCAGGCGCGGCGGCTGGCCGCCCGGCTCGAGCGCGAGGCGCGCGACGGCGCGCGGATCGACGCGGTCTATTCGAGCGATCTGATGCGCGCGCAACAGACCGCACAACCGTTCGCCGATGCGCTCGAGCTGCCGCTGCTGCTGCGCGAGGGGCTGCGCGAACGTTCATACGGCGCGTTCCAGGGGCACGACAGCACCGAGATCGAGGCGCTGTTTCCGGACGCGTATGCGGCCTGGCAGACGCGCGATCCGGGCTTCGCGCCGGAGGGCGGCGAGTCGCAGCGGGAGTTTTATCACCGCGTGCTGCATGCGCTCGAACCGATCGTCGCCGCGCATCCGGGCGGCCGGATCGCGTGCGTCGCGCACGGCGGCGTGCTCGATTGCGTGTATCGCTTTGCGAATGGTCTGGATCTGTCGGCGCCGCGCAACTATCAGTTGCTCAACACCAGCATCAACGTCGTCGATTACGTGGATGGCCGCGCGCAGGTCGTGCAGTGGGCCGACGTGTCGCATCTCGAAGCCGCGAGCGACGACGACGACGGGTACCGCAAGGTGCTCTGAGTACGCCGACCCCGTCCTGCAGGTGCAAGCCTGTCGGCTTGTCACAGGCATTTGACAGTAAATTGAAATGATCGGGGAGGCGGATCGTCAGGCGGGCGGGGTGCCGTCGGACGGGATGGCCGTCGCGCGGCGGCGCGCACGCTTGGATGCGCCGTTCACGAGCGCCCAGCGCAGCACGGGCGCGATGGCGCGTATGCCGGGTCGGACTACCGCGCGCCGTAACGGCGCGAACGTCGACACGCCGAGCATGCGCTGCGCCCACTCCGGCAGCAGGTCGATCCCGGCATGCATCACCAGCGACGCGGCAGGCCGCAGCGTGGGTTTCGCGACCGGCACATTCAGCAGGATGGACATCACGTCGAAGGTACGCGGCCCGGCTTCGAGCTCGGGCAGCATCCGCGCGAGATAAGCCGCCACCTCGGCGCGCGAACGCGGAACCTCACGGGCGCCGAGCAGCTCGGCGATCAGCGCTGTCTCCGCGTAATAGCGATCCTGCAGTTCGCCCGGCAGCGCGGGATTCACGTAACGCAGATGCGCGGCGAGAAAGCTCGACACTTCCGCGACATGCACCCAGGTCAGCAATTCGGGATCGTCGGCGCGGTACGGCCGGCCGTCGGGCGCACTGCCCGCGATGCGCGCGTGGATCGCTTTCACGCGCTCGATCAGCGCGAGCGCGTCCGCGCGGCTGCCGAACGTCGTACCCGTGATGAACGTGGCGGTGCGCCGCAAGCGGCCGAAGATGTCGGTGCGGAACGACGAATGATCCCAGACGCCCGCGAGCGCGAGCGGGTGGAGCGCCTGCAGCAGCAGCGCGGCGATGCCGCCCGTCATCATCGACGTGAAATCGGCATGCACGCGCCAGCAGACGGCGTCGGGGCCGAACAGCCCCGGGTCTCCAGGCGGCGAAGAGAGATCGATCGACGGGCCGCCGCCGCCGGCGGTCAGGTGCGTGATGCCGGCCACGAGCCGCTTGCGGATCGGCTCGGCCCAGCGCGGGCCCGGCACGGGTGCGGTGGGGTGGCGGCCGGGCGGCGTCGTCATGGCGGGCGTGACTCGGCGACGGATTACTTCCCGTCGGGGGTATCCCAATCGTCGCGCTCGGTGGTGCGGCGCGCATCGGGTACCGACAGCCCGAAGTGGCGATACGTGAGCAGCGTCGCGACGCGGCCGCGCGGCGTGCGCTGCAGGAAGCCCTGCTGGATCAGGTACGGTTCGAGCACGTCCTCGATCGTGTCGCGCTCCTCGCCGATCGCCGCCGCGAGGTTGTCGATCCCCACCGGGCCACCGTCGAACTTGTACAGGATCGCTTCGAGCAGCTTGCGGTCCATCAGGTCGAAGCCGACCGGATCGACATCGAGCATCGCGAGCGCGGCGTCGGCAACGGCCGCGGTGATCTGGCCGTCGGCCTTCACTTCCGCGAAATCGCGCACGCGGCGCAGCAGACGGTTCGCGATCCGGGGCGTGCCGCGCGCGCGCTTCGCGATTTCCAGCGCGCCGTTCGGATCGATCTGCGCATTCAGCAGCGACGCCGAGCGCCGCACGATGCGCGACAGTTGTTCGGCGTCGTAGAACTCGAGGCGCGCGACGATCCCGAAACGGTCGCGCAGCGGATTGGTCAGCATCCCCGCGCGGGTGGTCGCGCCGACCAGCGTGAACGGCTGCAGGTCGAGCTTCACGCTGCGCGCCGCCGGCCCTTCGCCGATCATGATGTCGATCTGGTAATCCTCGAGCGCCGGATACAGGATTTCCTCGACGACCGGCGACAGCCGGTGGATCTCGTCGATGAACAGCACGTCGTTCGCCTCGAGGTTCGTCAGCAGCGCGGCGAGATCGCCTGCGCGCTCGAGCACGGGGCCCGACGTCTGGCGCAGGTTCACGCCCATCTCGCGCGCAATGATGTGCGCGAGCGTCGTCTTGCCGAGACCCGGCGGCCCGAACAGCAGCACGTGATCGAGCGGCTCGGAGCGGCGCTTCGCGGCTTCGATGAAGATCTCGAGCTGGCCGCGCACCTTTTCCTGGCCGACGTAGTCGTCGAGCTGGCGCGGCCGCAGCGCACGCTCGAACACCTCCTCGTGCGACGAGGTGGGCGTGGCGGCGATGATCCGCTGCTCGGTGGCGAGTTTGTCGGTTTCAATCATGCGGCCATTGTACCGCGCGTCGAAGCGCGCACCACCTGGCCGAACGGCCGACTGGCGCGTACCGCGCGGCGGCGCGACACTGGCTTCGACGGCCGGATCGACCGCGCGTTACGCCTTCGACAGCGCCTTCAGCGCGAGCTTGATGCCGTCGGACACGCCGGTGCCGGCCGGCACGTTCTTGATCGCGGCAAGGCCTTCCTTCTCGGAGTAGCCGAGCGCGAGCAGCGCGTTGAGGATGTCGGTCGCGTGGTCGGATGCCGACGCGGCCCCGGCGAGCGCGCCGAGGTCGGCGCCGAGCTTGCCCTTCAGTTCGAGCAGCAGGCGCTCGGCCGTCTTCTTGCCGATGCCGGGCAGGCGCGTGAGGCGGGCGGCGTCCTGCATCGTCACCGCTTGCGCGAGTTCCTGCACGCTCATGCCGGACAGCACGGCGAGCGCCATGCGCGCGCCGATGCCGGTGATCTTCAGCAGCTCGCGGAAGGTCGTGCGTTCCTGCGGCGTCAGGAAGCCGTACAGCAGGTGCGCGTCCTCGCGGACGATCTGCTGCGTGAGCAGCACGATGCGCTCGCCCGTTTGCGGCAGGTTGTAGAAGGTGCTCATCGGCACGTCGATTTCGTAGCCGACGCCGTTGCAGTCGACGAGCAGATGAGGTGGGTTCTTTTCGAGCAGGATGCCGGCGATGCGACCGATCATGGAGGACGGGATGCGAGGAAGAAAGCGCGAGTGTAGCGCACGCGCGGCGCAATGCCGATGGGCGCGTCCGTCAGGCCGAGGCGGCGCGTGTCGCGGGCATGTCGGGCGCGGGTAAAACGGTCAAGGCGCCAACGCGGTCGAGCCGATGCGCCGCGCCGCGGTGCGCGGCGGCGTCAGCCGACCAGCCTGCCGCGCCGCACGCGCAGCCCTTTTTGCGCGAGCGCCGGCGCGAGGCCGCCCAGCGTGCTGAGCGTGTTGCCGCCGTGTGCGTGGCAGATCGCCATGCCGAGCGCGTCGGCCGCGTCGGAGCCCGGCTGGCCGGACAGATTGAGCAGCCGCGTGACCATTTCCTGCATCTGCGTCTTGGTCGCGCGGCCGTAGCCCACCACGGCCTGCTTGAGCTGCAGCGCGGTGTATTCGGCGACCGGCAACCCGCCCGCGACGAGGCCGCAGATCGCGGCGCCACGCGCCTGGCCGAGCAGCAGCGTCGACTGCGGGTTCACGTTGACGAACACCTTTTCGATCGCGGACTGGTCGGGCGCGTGCTCCCGCACGAGCGTCGATACGCCCTGGAAGATCGTGCCGAGGCGGGTGGCCAGGTCGGCCGTCGGCGTACGGATCACGCCGCTGGTGACATAGGCGAGCTGGTGGCCGCTGACGTCGATGACGCCGAAGCCGGTGACGCGCAGGCCGGGGTCGATGCCGAGAATTCGCATGAGTGAGGAGAGTGGCGTGATGCAGCGATACTACAACGAATGGTGCGGCAAGCCGGTCGCCCCGTCGTGCGCGAAGGCGCCGCGCAATAAAAAACCCGGCGGGGATGATGCCGCCGGGTTCTCGTGCAGCGGCCGCGCGGGCCGCATGCGGCGATCAGTGACGGAAGTGGCGCACGCCCGTCAGGATCATCGCGATGCCGTGCTCGTCGGCTGCCGCGATCACTTCGTCGTCGCGCATCGAGCCGCCCGGGTGAATCACGCAGGTCGCGCCGGCCGCCACGACGACGTCGAGGCCGTCGCGGAACGGGAAGAACGCATCCGACGCGACGGCCGAGCCGGCGAGCGTCAGGCCCGCGTTCTGCGCCTTGATGCTCGCGATGCGCGCGGAATCGACGCGGCTCATCTGGCCGGCGCCGACGCCGAGCGTCATGCCGTTGCCGCAGAACACGATCGCGTTAGACTTCACGTACTTCGCGACGCGCCATGCGAACAGCAGGTCGTCCATTTCCTTCGCGGTCGGCTGGCGCTTCGTGACGACGCGCAGCTCGCTCGGCTGCACGTTCTTCGAATCGAGCGACTGCACGAGCAGGCCGCCGCCCACGCGCTTCAGGTCGAATGCGTTGTGGCCGTCGCCCAGCGCGATCTCGAGCAGGCGCACGTTCTGCTTCGCGGCGAACACCTGCTTCGCGGCGTCGGAGAACGACGGGGCGATCAGCACTTCGACGAACTGCTTCGCCACGGCTTGCGCGGCCGCTTCGTCGACTTCGCGGTTGAACGCGATGATGCCGCCGAATGCCGAGGTCGGGTCGGTCTGGAACGCCTTCGCGTACGCGTCGGCCGAGTCGTTGCCGACCGCGACGCCGCACGGGTTCGCATGCTTGATGATCACGCAGGCCGGCGCGTCGAACGTCTTCACGCATTCCCACGCCGCGTCCGAATCCGCGATGTTGTTGTACGACAGTTCCTTGCCCTGCAGCTGGCGGTAATTCGCCAGCGCGCCGGCCGGCGTCGCGATGTCGCGGTAGAACGCCGCGCTCTGGTGCGGGTTCTCGCCGTAGCGCAGGTCCTGCACCTTGTCGAACGCCATGTTCAGCGTGGCCGGGTACGCGCTGCGCGATGCGTGCTGCAGCTCGTCGGTCAGGCTCGTCAGGTAGTTCGTGATCGCGCCGTCGTATTGCGCGGTGTGCGCGAACACCTTCGTCGCGAGACGGAAGTTGGTCGGGTAGCCGACCGTGTTGCCGTTCGCCTTCATTTCATCGAGCACGACCGCGTAGTCGGCAGGATCGACGACGACCGTCACGTCGCGGTGGTTCTTCGCGGCCGAGCGCAGCATCGTCGGGCCGCCGATGTCGATGTTCTCGATCGCGTCGGCCAGCGTGCAGTCGTCCTTCGCGATCGTCGCGACGAACGGATACAGGTTCACGACGAGCAGGTCGATCGTCGGGATGCCATGCTGTTCGAGCGCCTGCATGTGCTCGGGCAGGTCGCGGCGGGCGAGGATGCCGCCGTGCACCTTCGGGTGCAGCGTCTTCACGCGCCCATCGAGCATTTCCGGGAAGCCCGTGTAATCGGCCACTTCGGTCACGGGCAGGCCGGCGTCGGCGAGGAGTTTCGCGGTGCCGCCCGTCGACAGCAGCTTGACGCCGAGGTCGGACAGCGACTTCGCGAAATCGACGATGCCGGTCTTGTCGGAAACGGAAATGAGCGCTTGCTTGATCATGATGGAACCACCAATAGCCAGGGAAACGGGGACGGGACGGCCGCCTACAGCAGGCCGTGCTGCTGCAGCTTCTTGCGCAGCGTATTGCGATTGATGCCGAGGTACTCCGCGGCGAGCGACTGGTTGCCGCCGGCCTGTACGAGCACGACCTCGAGCATCGGCTTTTCGACGCAGGACATCACCATTTCATAGACGTCGTGCGGATTGGAGCCGTCTAGATCCCGGAAATACACGTCCAGGCTCTCGCGGACACATTGTTCGATGTTGTGCTTGCTCATGCTGCTAACTGGTTATGGTCGTCCGACTCGCCCTGACTGTTTTCCGCTTCGTCATCGACGTAGACGAGGTGGTCCGACAGCGCCTTTTGCGCCTCGAAGAATGCGTTGACGGCGGCGAGCTGCTCGCGGGTGGAATCGAGCGTGTTCATTCGGTGCCGGAACCCGTTGGCACCGGAAAGGCCGCGAGTGTACCAGCCGATGTGCTTGCGCGCAGTACGGACGCCGGTGAATTCGCCATAGAACGCGTAGTGGTCTTCCAGGTGTTCGTTCATCACGTGCTGGATCTCGTCGATCCGCGGCGGGGGCAGCAGCTCGCCGGTTTGCAGGAAATGATCGATTTCGCGGAACAGCCACGGCCGGCCTTGCGCGGCGCGACCGATCATCAGCGCGTCGGCGCCGGTTGCATCGAGCACGGCCTTCGCCTTGGCGGGCGACGTGATGTCGCCGTTCGCCACGACCGGAATCCGCACGGCCGCCTTCACGGCCGCGATGGTGTCGTACTCGGCGTCGCCGCGGTACAGATCGGCGCGCGTGCGGCCGTGCACGGTGAGCATCGAGATGCCGGCCGCTTCGGCCAGGCGCGCGACCGTGATCGCGTTCTTGTGCTCGCGGTCCCAGCCGGTGCGGATCTTCAGCGTGATCGGCACCGCATCGGGCCCCGTGCCGACCGCCGCGACGACGGCCTCGACGATCCGCTGCACGAGCGGCTCGTTCTGCAGCAGCGCGGAGCCGGCCGCGACGTTGCAGACCTTCTTCGCCGGGCAGCCCATGTTGATGTCGATGATCTGCGCGCCGTTGTCGACGTTGTAGCGGGCCGCCTCGGCCATCATCGCCGGATCGGCGCCGGCAATCTGCACCGCGATCGGCTCGACTTCGCCTTCGTGGTTCGCGCGCCGCATCGTCTTCGCGCTTTTCCACAGCTGCGCGTTGGACGCGACCATCTCGGACACGGCGTAACCGGCTCCCAGCCGTTTGCACAGCTGGCGGAACGGACGATCCGTCACCCCGGCCATCGGGGCGACGAACAGGTTGTTACGCAATACGTGAGGGCCGATAACGGGCATCGCAATGGCGCCGCCCGCGACCGGCGCGGGCAGGGGAAGGGAAGGCGGAAAACGGGCATTTTACCGTATTCCCATGCCCCGCCGATTTGACCCGGTTTGCCTGGTTCGCCCGGACGCGCCGCACGGCGTGCCGCGCGTCAGTTGCGCTGGCCGAACATCATCTGACGCGCGATCGCCTTCTTGAGCGGCGGCACGAACTCGAGCGCGGTGAGCGCGGCGCCGCGCAGCAGCGGAAGCGGGCCCGAGTCGATCGTAAACAGGCGCGCCAGCGTGTCGGTCGCGCCGATCGTGAAGCGCCGGTCGAGCGCGCGGCGCGCGTTGAAGGTCGCGAGCGCGGTCGCTTCGAAGCCTTGTGCGGACAGCGTGTCGACGAGCGTGTGCGCATCGCGCAGCCCGAGGTTGAGCCCCTGGCCCGCCACCGGGTGCAGCGTTTGCGCGGCATTGCCGACGATCGCGACGCGGCCGCTGACGAGCGTCTGCGCGGCGTTCAGGCCGAGCGGGAACGACGCGCGCCCGGCGATCGCGACGAATTCGCCCATGCGTTCGCCGAATGCGCTGCCGAGCTCGCGCAGGAACGCGTCGTCGGGCAGCGCGGCACGTCGCGCCGCTTCGTCGGGCGTACAGCACCAGACGAGCGAGTAGTCGGCCTGACGCGGCCCGCCGAGCGGCAGCAGTGCGAGCGGGCCCTCGTGCGTGAAGCGTTCCCACGCGACGTTCGGGCGCGGCGCCGATACCGTGACCGTGCCGACGAGCGCGGTCTGCCCGTAGTCGCGGCGATGCTTGGCCGTATCGGCCTGCTGTTCGTGGAACAGCCCGCCTTCGGCATTGATGGCGATGCGCGCGCGCAGCGTGCGCTCGCCTTGCGGGCCGTCGAGCGTCAGCGTGACGCCGTCGGCGTCCTGCCGCGGCGCGCGTGCGGTGGTCGACGTGAGCCAGTCGACGCGCGTGCCGCGCACCGCATTCGCGAGCGCCTGCACGATCGAGCCGTAGCGCACCACGTAGCCGAGCGCGGCGAGGGCGTGCTCGTCGCGGTCGATCAGCGTGCGGCCGAAATGGCCGCGCTGCGACACGTGGATATGTTCGATCGGCGTCGCGTCGGCGGGCCAGGCGAGCGTGTCGAGCAGCACGCGGCTGCCGTGCGACACGGCGATCGCGCGGGGATCGTTCGCGCTCGCGGCCGGTTCGCGTGCGTCGATCAGCGCGATCGACGCGTGCTGCGTCGCGCTGCGGCGCGCGAGCCAGCCGGCGAGCGCGAGCCCGACGGGGCCGGCGCCGACGATGGCGAGGTCGTAATCCGGCGTGGCCGGGGAGGAAGCGGTCGTCATCTTGATTCGTGAAACGGAGGTAACGGTCGGCGGCCGGTCATGTGTCCGCACGCATCAGCGCCTCGATCTCGTCGGCCGCGACCGGCACGCCGCGCGTGATCAGCTCGCAGCCGTGCTCGCGCACGATCGCGTCGTCCTCGATGCGAATGCCGATGTTCCAGTACTCGGGCGGCACGTCGTCGGCCGCGCGCACGTACAGGCCGGGCTCGACCGTGAGCGTCATGCCGGGCTTCAGCGTGCGCCACGGCAACGCGCCGTTGGCGTCGCGCTCGGCGAGCCGCTCGCGGTAGTCGCCGCAGTCGTGCACGTCCATCCCGATCCAGTGGCCCGTGCGGTGCATGTAGAAGCGCGTGTACGCGCGCTCGGCGATCACGTCGTCGACGTTCGAGAAGCGTGTTTTCGGGATGATGCCGGTGTCGAGCAGCCCCTGCGCGAGCACGCGGACGGCCGCATCGTGCGGCGCCTCGAACGATACGCCCGCGCGCGTCGCGTCGATCGCGGCCTGCTGCGCGGCGAGCACGATGTCGTACAGCGCGCGCTGCGCGGGCGAGAAGCGGCCGTTGGCCGGGAACGTGCGCGTGATGTCCGACGCATAGCCGTCAAGTTCGCAGGCGGCGTCGATCAGGATCAGGTCGCCGTCCTGCGCGGCCGCGTTGCCGGCCGGGTAGTGCAGCACGCACGCATTCGCGCCGGCCGCGACGATCGAACCGTACGCGGGCGCCTGCGCGCCGTGCTTGCGGAACAGGTACAGCAGCTCGGCCTCGAGCTCGTATTCGCGGATGCCGGGGCGGCACGCCTGCATCGCGCGGCGATGCGCGAGCGCGGAGATGTGCGCGGCGCGCATCATGATCGCGAGTTCGTGTTCGTCCTTCACGAGCCGCATGTCGTCGAGCAGCGGCGTGAGGTCGAGCAGCGCGTCCGGCGCCGCGACGCCCGTGCGTGCCTGCGCGCGCACCGCGTCGATCCAGCCCGCGAGCTGGCGCTCGAAGTCGGCCGATGCGCCGAACCGGTAGTGCACGGTGCCCGCATCGGCGAGCAGGCGCGGCATTTCGGTGTCGATCACGTCGACCGCGAATGCCGCATCGAAGCCGAACGCGTCGCGCGCGGCGTCGGGCCCGTAGTGAAAGCCTTCCCAGATCTCGCGGTCGACGTTCTTGCCGCGGCAGAACAGGATCGATTCCGGCGCGCCGTGCGGCGCTGCCGCGTTCAGCACGAGCACGGCATCCGGCTCGGTGAAGCCCGTCAGGTAATGGAAGTAGCTGTCGAACCGGTACGGGTAAGCCGTATCGCGGTTGCGCAGCATTTCCGGCGCGGTGGGGACGATGGCGACGCCGCCGCCCGCGGCACGCAGTGCGGCAAGCACGCGTTCACGGCGCTGGCGGTAGACGTCGACGGCGATGGCGGTATCGAGAGGCGCATTCATCGTGCGATTGTAGCGCCGCGGGACGCGGCGCGTGAAAGCGGGGGGGAAGTGGCGCCGGAAGGCCCGCGGCGGCGGCTGTTGCAAACCATCCACAGGCCGGACGGGCGATTTTCTGCCCGGCCGCGCGGGCCGGTTATGATCGGCGACAACGTATACTCTCGGCGGTTCCCTTAAAAAGGCAGATGATGAAATTAATCGGTTCGCTCAGCAGCCCGTACGTCCGAAAGGCGCGGATCGTGCTTGCTGAAAAGAAGATCGACTACAAGCTGGAGCTCGAGAACGTGTGGGCGCCGGAGACGGATATTCACGCATCCAATCCGCTCGGCAAGGTCCCGTGCCTCGTGATGGAAGATGGTGCCGCGGTGTTCGATTCCCGCGTGATCTGCGAATACGTCGATACGCTGTCGCCGGTCGGCAAGCTGATTCCGCCGTCGGGCCGCGAGCGCGTCGAAGTGCGCTGCTGGGAAGCACTGGGCGACGGCGTGCTCGACGCGGCGGTCGCGATCCGCCTCGAACACACGCTGCGGGAAGAAGGGCAGCGCAGCGCGAGCTGGATCGCGCGCCAGCAACGCAAGATCGACGACGCGCTCGTCGCGATGTCGCAGGGTCTCGGCGGCAAGACGTGGTGCGTCGGCAATCATTACACGCTCGCCGACATCGCCCTCGGCTGCGCGCTCGGCTACCTCGATTTCCGGATGCCCGAGCTCGACTGGCGCGATCGCCACCCGAACCTCGACAAGCACTTCGTGAAGCTGCAGCAGCGACAGTCGTTCGCCGATACGCTGCCGCAGAACTGAGCCGCGGCCCGGCCTTCACGCATTCGGCAGACGAAAGAAAAGCGCCCCGCGGGGCGCTTTTCCTTTTGCGGCGCCGGCCGCGGCCGGAGCGGGCGGCCGCGCGCGTCACTCGATCGACGCGTACACCGCTTCGCCGAGCGTGAACGAATCGCTGCGCGCGATCGGCCACCACTTGTCGTACAGGGAAAAGCCGCAGGTCCGGCCGTCGAGCAGCGCACCGGGTTTCAGATACTTCAGCAGTTGCGACATCAGTCGCACCTCGTGCGGCGCGACCCGCTGCACGATGTGATGCGCGCGCAGCTCGGACGGATGCGCGAGGCCGGCCGCCTGCACGAGTTCCTGCAGCGCATGCAGCGTATTGCGGTGGAAGTTGTACACGCGCTCGGCCTTGTCGGGCACGACGAGCGCGCGCTGGCGCACCGGGTCCTGCGTCGCGACGCCGGTCGGGCAGCGGTCGGTGTGGCAGTGCTGCGCCTGGATGCAGCCGACCGCGAACATGAAGCCGCGCGCCGAGTTCACCCAGTCCGCGCCGATCGCGAGCGTGCGGGCGATGTCGAACGCGGTGATGATCTTGCCGCTCGCGCCGAGCTTCACGCGGTCCCGCACGCCGATCCCGACGAGCGTGTTGTGCACGAGCAGCAGCCCTTCCTGCAGCGGCACGCCGACGTGGTCGGTGAATTCGAGCGGCGCCGCGCCGGTGCCGCCTTCCGCGCCGTCGACGACGATGAAGTCGGGCACGATGCCCGTCTCGATCATCGCTTTCGCGATTCCGAAGAATTCCCACGGATGGCCGATGCACAGCTTGAAACCGGTCGGCTTGCCGCCGGACAGCGTGCGCAGTCGCTCGACGAATTCGAGCAGCCCGCGCGGCGTCGAGAATTCCGAGTGCGTCGCGGGCGAGATGCAGTCCTTGCCCATCGGCACGCCGCGCGTCTCGGCGATTTCCGGCGTGATCTTCGCGGCCGGCAGCACGCCGCCGTGACCGGGCTTCGCGCCCTGCGACAGCTTCACCTCGATCATCTTGACCTGCGGATCGGCGGCCTGCTTCGCGAACTTGTCGGGGTTGAACGTGCCGTCGTCGTTGCGGCAGCCGAAGTAGCCGGACGCGATTTCCCAGACGATGTCGCCGCCGTTCTCGCGGTGGTACTTCGACAGCGAGCCTTCGCCGGTGTCGTGCGCGAACCCGCCTTTCTTCGCGCCGAGGTTCAGCGAGCGGATCGCGTTCGCGGACAGCGAGCCGAAGCTCATCGCCGAGATGTTGAAGATCGAAATGTCGTACGGTTGCGCGCGATTCGCGCCGACGCGGATGCGGAAGTCGTGGTTCGGCAGCTTCGTCGGCGCGAGCGAATGGCTGATCCATTCGTGCGCGACGGCCTTCACGTTCAGCTCGGTGCCGTACGGACGGTTGTCCGCGACGTTCTTCGCGCGCTGGTAGACGAGGCTGCGCTGCGCGCGCGAGAACGGCTTTTCGTCGGTGTCGTCCTCGACGAAGTACTGGCGGATCTCGGGGCGGATGAATTCGAACAGGAAGCGGAAGTGACCCCAGAGCGGGTAGTTCCGCAGGATCGCGTGGCGGTCCTGGTTCAGGTCGTACAGGCCGAGCGCGACGAGGGCGATGGGGATGACGATCCACAGCCAGGAAAGTGCGTGGACCGATGCGAGCACGGCCGCCGCGACGAGCAGCAGGACGGCGCACCACATCGCCAGGTAGCGTCTTGAAAGCATGGGGGGACTCCGTAAGAATCTTGAAATGCCGCCATGCGTACGCTGCGAAGGCGGCGCGCCGGCCGCGGCGGAATCGTGTTCCGCCGGGCGCGGCGTGCCGCAAGTCTAAACCGAATGGATGTCAGCGTGCGTCGGCGAGTGCCGGCGCGTGGCCCGCCGGCGCGGCCTGACCAGGTTGGCCGGTGGCCGCGAACTCGATGATGCCGCCGCCGAGGCAGATTTCGCCGTCGTACAGCACGGCCGACTGGCCGGGCGTGACGGCCCACTGCGCATCGTCGAACGCGAGCGAGAAGCGCGCTTCGCCTGCCGGGCCGGCTGCCGCGGCGCCGATCGCGGCGTCTATCGCGGCCCGGCCGAACGTGCACGCCGCATCGGCCTGCCGGTAGCGCGTCTTCGCGCCGCACGCGAAGCCGTCCGCCGGCGGCTCGCCGGCGACCCAGCTCACGTTGCCGGCGACCAGCTCGCGCGACAGCAGCCACGGATGATCGTGGCCCTGCACGACGTACAGCGTGTTCGACGCGATGTCCTTCGCGGCGACGAACCACGGCTCGCCGCTGCCGCTCTTGCTGCCGCCGAGGCCGATGCCCTTGCGCTGGCCGAACGTATAGAACGCGAGGCCGATGTGCTCGCCGACCACCTTGCCGTCGGGCGTCTTCATCGGGCCGGGTTTCGTCGGAAGATAGCGGTTCAGGAAATCGCGGAACGGCCGTTCGCCGATGAAGCAGATGCCGGTCGAATCCTTCTTCTTCGCATTCGGCAGCCCGATCTGCGCGGCGATCTCGCGCACCTTCGTCTTCGGGATCTCGCCGAGCGGGAACATCGTCTTCGATAGTTGCGCCTGGTTCAGCCGGTGCAGGAAGTACGACTGGTCTTTCGTATGATCGAATGCCTTCAGCAGTTCGAAACGCCCGTCGCGCACGCGCACGCGCGCATAGTGGCCGGTCGCGATCATTTCCGCGTCGAGCGACATCGCGTGGTCGAGGAACGCCTTGAACTTGATCTCGGCGTTGCACAGCACGTCGGGGTTCGGCGTGCGGCCGGCCGAGTATTCGCGCAGGAACTCGGCGAACACGCGGTCCTTGTATTCCGCGGCGAAGTTGACGGCTTCCACGTCGATGCCGATCAGGTCGGCCACCGACACGACGTCGATCCAGTCCTGGCGCGTCGAGCAGTATTCGCCGTCGTCGTCGTCTTCCCAGTTCTTCATGAACAGGCCGACCACGTCGTAGCCTTGTTCCTTCAGCAGCCACGCGGTCACCGACGAATCGACGCCGCCCGACATGCCCACCACTACACGGCGCTTGCTCATTTGCCGACCGCCTGACGTTCGAATGCCTCGGGGCGCGGGGCGACCGAATGCGTGTGGACGAAATCGAGCGGAATACGCCGCCCGGCGAGATAGTCGTCGACGCAGCGCATCACCGCGGGCGACCGATGGCGCTCGCTGCAGGCGCGCAGTTCGTCGGCCGTCATCCACAGCGTGCGGACGATGCCGTCGTCGAGCACATGGCCCGCGAGCGGTTCGCCGGCCGTGCCGCAGAACGTGAAGCGCAGGTAGGTCGCGCCGGCGTTGCCGGGGCGATCGTAGTGCGCGAGATAGACGCCGACGAGCGCGTCGGGCGTGAACGGGTGCGCGGTTTCCTCGAGCGTTTCGCGGATCACGGCGTCGGCCAGCGTTTCGCCGGCTTCGAGATGACCGGCCGGCTGGTTGATGCGCAGGCCCGTCGAGGTTTCCTCCTCGATCACGAGAAAGCGGCCGGCGCGCTCCACGAGCGCGGCGACCGTCACATGCGGGGTCCAGATTTCGGGTTTCATGGTTCGGCATTTTACCGGTTGCGCCCGAACGCTGCCGGTCGTCGGCCGCCGGCCGTTCGTTAGACGAATCCGACCCTTGTAAATCGTCCGTCCCGGCGCTGCGTGACGGCGCGGGCCAAGCGCATGTCGCATTCGAGCACGATCGTGCGGAAGGTGCTGGCGGGGCCATCGCTTTCGGTTAAAGTGCAGCGTGAACGCCGTTGCTCGTGAGCCGGTAAGTCAGCCTGTCCGGCTCGTTGTGCAGTAAAGATCGCAAGAAAAGAAATACTGACAATGACTGGAGGAACCGACGATGCATATTGGAGTGCCTGCTGAAACGCGGGCCAACGAGGCGCGCGTGGCTGCGACGCCGGAAACCGTGAAGAAGTACGCGGCGGCCGGCCATCGCGTCAGTATCGCGAAAGGGGCCGGCAGCGCAGCCAGCTATCCCGACGAAGCCTATGCGGCCGCCGGCGCCGAATTGACCGACCAGTCGGCCGCTTTTGGCGCCGATCTCGTCCTGAAGGTCCAGGCGCCGACCGACACCGAACTGCCGTTGCTCAAGCGCGGCGCCGTGCTGGTCGGCATGCTCGAGCCGTTCAACGGCGAGCAGGCGGCGAAACTCGCCGCGGCCGGCGTGACCGGTTTCGCGCTCGAGGCCGCGCCGCGCACGACGCGTGCGCAGAGTCTCGACGTGCTGTCGTCGCAGGCGAACATCGCCGGCTACAAGGCCGTGCTGGTGGCCGCGTCGCTGTATCCGCGCTTCATGCCGATGCTGATGACGGCCGCGGGCACCGTGAAGGCGGCGCGCGTGCTGATTCTCGGCGCGGGCGTCGCGGGCCTGCAGGCGATCGCGACCGCGAAGCGGTTGGGCGCCGTGATCGAGGCGTCCGACGTGCGGCCGGCCGTGAAGGAGCAGATCGAGTCGCTCGGCGCGAAATTCCTCGACGTCCCGTTCGAAACCGACGAAGAGCGCGAAGCCGCGCAGGGTGTCGGCGGCTATGCACGTCCGATGCCGCCGTCGTGGCTCGGCCGCCAGGCCGCGCTCGTGCACGAGCGTGCGAGGCAGGCCGACATCGTGATCACCACCGCGCTGATTCCCGGGCGCCCGGCGCCGACGCTGATCTCGGTCGAGACCGCGCAGTCGATGAAGCCCGGCTCGGTGCTCGTCGATCTCGCGGCCGGCCGCGGCCCGGAAATCGACGGCCGCAGGGGCGGCAACTGCCCGCTGACCGTCGCCGACCAGGTGGTCGTGCACAACGGCGTGACGATCGCCGGCTACACGAACCTCGCGTCGATGGTCGCGTCGGACGCGTCGGCGCTGTACGCGCGCAACCTGCTCGACTTCATGAAGCTGATCGTCACGAAGGAAGGCACGCTGAACATCGACCTGACCGACGATATCGTCGCCGCGACGCTGTTGTGCCGCGACGGTGAAGTCACGCGCAAATAACGGAGGAGACCATGGAAGTCATCAATCACACGGTGATCAACGTGATCATCTTCGTGCTGGCGGTGTACGTCGGCTACCACGTCGTCTGGAACGTCACGCCGGCGCTGCATACGCCGCTGATGGCCGTGACCAATGCGATCTCGGCGATCGTGATCGTCGGCGCGATGCTCGCGGCGGCGCTCACCGTCGGGGCGACCGGCAAGTTCTTCGGCACGCTCGCGGTCGCGCTCGCGGCCGTCAACGTGTTCGGCGGCTTTCTCGTGACGAGGCGAATGCTCGAGATGTTCCGCAAGAAGGAGCCCAAGCGTGTCGAGGGCGGCAAGGAGGGCGCGCGATGAGCATGAACGTCGTTACGCTGCTGTACCTCGTCGCATCGGTGTGCTTCATCCAGGCGCTGAAGGGCCTGTCGAATCCGAAGAGCGCGCGACGCGGCAACCTGTTCGGGATGGTCGGGATGGCCATCGCGATCCTCACGACGATCGCGCTGATCGTCAAGCAGGCCGCATGGCTCGGCGCGAACCTGCCGCTCGGCCTCGCGCTCGTGCTCGGTGCGCTGATTGTCGGCGGCGGCATCGGGGCATTCGTCGCCGCGCGCGTCGAGATGACGAAGATGCCGGAACTCGTCGCGGCGATGCACTCGCTGATCGGTCTCGCGGCCGTGTGCATCGCGTATGCGGTGGTGTCGGAGCCGGAGGCGTTCGGGCTCGTGCCGCAGGACGCGGTGTCGTCGAGCTTCATCCCGTACGGCAACCGCGTCGAGCTGTTCATCGGCACGTTCGTCGGCGCGATCACGTTCTCCGGTTCGGTGATCGCGTTCGGCAAGCTGTCCGGCAAGTACAAGTTCCGGCTGTTTCAGGGCGCGCCGGTCGTGTACGCGGGCCAGCACCTGATCAACCTGATGCTCGCGATCGCGATGCTCGGCTTCGGCATCCTGTTCTTCATCACGCAGGCGTGGCTGCCGTTCATCATCATGACGGCGATCGCGTTCGTGCTCGGCGTGCTGATCATCATCCCGATCGGCGGCGCGGACATGCCGGTGGTCGTGTCGATGCTGAACTCGTACTCGGGCTGGGCGGCGGCCGGCATCGGCTTCTCGCTGAACAACGCGATGCTGATCATCGCGGGGTCGCTGGTCGGCTCGTCGGGCGCGATCCTGTCGTACATCATGTGCCACGCGATGAACCGCTCGTTCTTCAACGTGATCCTCGGCGGGTTCGGCGGGGAAGCCGCGGCCGGCGGTGCGACGGGCGCGCAGGAGCAGCGGCCGGTGAAGTCGGGTTCGGCCGACGACGCGGCGTTCATGCTCGGCAACGCGGAATCGGTCGTGATCGTGCCGGGTTACGGGCTCGCCGTCGCCCGTGCGCAGCACGCGCTGAAGGAGCTGACCGACAAGCTGGTCGAGAAGGGCATCGACGTGAAGTATGCGATCCACCCGGTCGCCGGGCGGATGCCGGGCCACATGAACGTGTTGCTCGCGGAAGCGGAAGTGCCGTACGAGATCGTGCACGAGATGGAGGACATCAACGGCGAATTCGGCCAGGTGGACGTGGTGCTCGTACTCGGCGCGAACGACGTGGTGAACCCGGCCGCGAAGAACGATCCGAAATCGCCGATCGCGGGGATGCCGATCATCGAGGCGTACAAGGCGCGCACCGTGATCGTCAACAAGCGTTCGATGGCGGCCGGCTACGCGGGCCTCGACAACGACCTGTTCTACATGGACAAGACGATGATGGTGTTCGGCGATGCGAAGAAGGTCATCGAGGACATGGTGAAGGCGGTCGAGTAACGCACGTCCTGGCTACGCGGCGCCCGCTTCGATGCGGGTGCCGCGCTCCGGACAGGCCCGACCGGCGCAAGCCGGCCGGGCCTTTTTCATGGTGTGACGAGGCGTGCGACGCAGGCGGCGATCGTGTCGCGCACGCGCACGATCGCGCACGTCGCATGCGAGGGAATCGTCGCGACCGCGTCGGAGCCGGCGAGCAGGGACGGCAGCGCGGCGACATGCGGGGTCGATGCCGCGATGCGCCGCTTGTGGCCGAGCGCGACCAGCGCTTCGTCGACGATCCCGATCACGCCGCCGACGACATGAGCAGGTGGTCGCGCCGCAGGAAATCGGCGAGCGTAAGCGTGCGCGGCGCCCCCGGGAGGCGGGCCGGATCGATCAGGCCCGCATGACCGCCCGGCGCGACCGCGCGCCCGCCGCCGCGCCGCGTCAGCGCATCGGCGCTTCCGCGATCCGCATGTAGTCGGCGATCCGCCGGCCCTCCATGTCCGGAAACTGCTCGTGCACGGTGATGTCGCCCATCCGCGCGATGTCGAAGGTGCGGAAATCGCCGCGCAGCTCGCACCACGCGCCGATCGTCCAGCGCCCGCCCCAGTAGACGAGCCCGAGCGGCCAGACGCGGCGCTGCGAATGCGCGCCGAGCCGGTCGCGATAGTCGAAGCTGACGATGTGGCGCGTGTCGATTGCCTGGTGGATCGCGTCGACCTTCGCGCAAAACGTCTCGTCGATGTGGAACGACGGCGCGAATACGGGCAGCCGGTCGAGCGCCGTGCGCTTGTCGGCCGGCATCGCCGACGCGATCTTCGCGAGCGCCGAGCGCGCGGCGCTCGCGAAGCGCGCCCCGCCCCAGGTCTCGAGCATGCGCGCGCCGGTGGCGAGCGCCGCCAGCTCCTCGGCCGTGAACGTGAGCGGCGGCAGGCTCGCGTTGCGGTTCAGCCGGTAGCCGATGCCGGCTTCGCCTTCGATCGGCACCCCTGACAGTTGCAGGTCGCGCACGTCGCGATAGACCGTGCGCGGCGACACCGACAACCAATCGGCCAGTTGCTGCGCGGTCGTGAGACGACGCCCGCGCAACAGCTCGGCGATCTGGAACAGGCGGTCGGCACGGCGGGTCATGACAGCACCTCGATTCCTCTGTCTACGGGGACTTCGCGATGATAGCGCCGCGCCGGCCCGCTGACCGCTGCGCTCAGTGGCATTTCGGCGCGTGCAGGCCGACGCGGTTGCCTTCCGTGTCGATCAGGTAGCCGACGTAGCCGTAATTGTTCGGCAGCTCGACGACGGAGCCCTGCACGACGCCGCCCGCGCGCTTCGCGCGTTCGAGCGCCGCGACGACCGATTCGCCGGCGTTCAGGTAGACGAGCACGCCGTTCGCGCTCGGCTTCATCTGCTGCGGATCGAACACGATGCTGCCGCCCGTGCTCGACGCGTCGCGATCGAATGTCGCCATCGGCACGCCGCCGATGACTTCGCGCTGCAACGTGGTTTGCAGCACGGTTTCGTAGAAGCGGATCGCGCGGTCGAAATCGAGGGACGGAATGTCGAACCAGGCGATCGCGCGTTCCAGGGTTGCAGTGGCGGTTGCTGACGTCATGACGAGCTCCTTGTGTTGCGTTGTTATTCGGATTCGGTGCGGAAACCAGCCTGCATTGCGCCGGGATTGCAGTGTGATCGCGGGCTGCTGACACCGTATTGTCAGTAGAGTTGTCACCCTTGACATGCAACCGTTTGGTTGCATAATAAGGTCATCGACCCAGGAGCGGCATGGATCTCGTTTTCAAGGCGCTGGCCGACGCCACGCGCCGTCAGTTGCTCGATCTGCTGTACGCAAAAAACGGCCAGACCGTGTCCGAGCTGTGCGACGGGCTCGCGATGAGCCGGCAGGCCGTGAGCAAGCATCTCGCGCTGCTCGAGGCCGCGAATCTCATCGCGACGACGTGGCGCGGCCGGGAGAAGCTGCATTACCTGAATCCGGTGCCGATCCATGACATCGCGCAACGCTGGATCGGCAAGTTCGAGCGTCAGCGCCTGCAGGCGCTGGCGGATCTCAAGCGGGGGCTGGAAGCGCCCCGCGACACGGGAGATGACGATGGGTAACCCTGCCTTCGTGTACGTGACCTTCATCGCGGCCACGCCCGAGCGCGTGTTCGACGCGCTGACCAACGCCGAGCTGACGAAGGACTACTGGGTGCGGCATCGCAACGCGTCGCCCGACTGGCGGCCGGGTTCGCGCTGGGAACATCAGGACTACGACGATCCGTCGCGGGTCGACATCGTCGGCGAAGTGATCGAGAACGATCCGCCGCGCCGGCTGGTCGTCACGTGGCGCACGCCGTCGGGGGAGGGCGGGGAATCGCGCGTGACCTATCTGGTCGAGCCGCACGAGGGCGTCGTGAAGCTGACCGTCACGCACGACGGGCTGGTGCCCGGTTCGGAGATGGATCGCGGGATTCGTGGCGGCTGGCCGGTCGTGCTGTCGAGCCTGAAGACGCTGCTCGAGACGGGGCAGGCGCTGCCGTTCACGATGGCGCGCTGGTCGCAGTCGAAGCATTGACTGGCCGCGCAAAAGCACAGGGGCCGCGATGGCGGCCCCTGGACACGTCGTGGCTCGTGGAACCGGACGGATGGCTTATGCGTCGCCTTCCGGCGCGGCCGGGCGTGCCTTCACGCTGCCGGCGATCAGGTCGAAGCGGAACAGCCGGCATTCGAGCGCGCCGTTGAACAGCGGCGTCTTGGCCGATTCGCGCAGGCGCAACTGGCCCGGCAGCGAACGGTCGGACGTCAGCAGGAACGCCTGCCAGCCCGTGAAGCGCTGTTTCAGCGCATCGCCGAGCGCGTTGAAGAACTCGCTGTCCGGCGCGTCGGTGTGCGTGCGGCGGAATGCGTCGTCGTTGTCGCGGTTACGGCCGGTTTCGCGCACCTCGCCGCGGGCGCTGCGTCCGCGCACTTCGATCCGCTCGCCGTACGGCGGGTTCGCGAGGAGGATGCCCGGCCCGTCGCACGGCGGCGTCATCCCGCGCGCGTCGACCTGCTTGAGCCACACCGACGGCACGCCCGCGCGCTCGAGGTTCGCGCGCGCCTTCTCGAGCATGTCGCCGGAGATGTCGCTGCCGTACACGCCGAGCGCTTCGCCGCGCTTGGCCCGCGCCGCGCGCTTCGCGTCGAGCGCCGGGACCTTCAGCCCCTGCCACGCGGTGATGTCGTACTGCTTGAGCTTTTCGAAGCCGAACCGGCGCTCGACGCCGGGCGCCACGCCGAGCGCGATCTGCGCGGCTTCCGCGAGGAACGTGCCGCTGCCGCACATCGGGTCGTACAGCGCGGTGCCGGGCGTCCAGCCCGTCAGGCGCAGGATGCCGGCCGCGAGGTTTTCGCGCAGCGGCGCCGCGCCCTTGTCGAGACGCCAGCCGCGCTTGAACAGCGGCTCGCCCGACGTGTCGAGGTACAGCGTGCATTCGTTGGCCGTCAGGAACGCGAACACGCGCACGTCGGGCGCACCGGTATCGATGCTCGGACGCGCGCCGGTCTTGTCGCGCATCCGGTCGCAGATCGCGTCCTTCACGCGCAACGTCGCGAATTCGAGGCTCTTCAGCGGCGACTTGATCGCGGTAATGTCGACGCGCAGCGTCTGCGTGGCCGCGAACCAGCGCTCCCACGATTGCTCGAGCGCGAGCGCATAGACGTCCTGCTCGTTGCGGTACGCGCGGTGCGCGATCTTCAGCAGGATCCGGCTCGCGATCCGCGAATGGAGGTTCGCGGCCATGCCGGCGGCCCAGCCGCCGCTGAAATGGACGCCGCCCGGCACCTGCGCGCCCGCGGTGAACGGCGCGCCGTTCAGGTGGCGGCCGGCGATTTCGGCCAGCTCGGCGGCAAGCGCCGCTTCGAGGCCGCGCGGGCAGGGGGCGAAGAATTCGAACAGGGTGGGCGAGGACATAAGGCGGGTGAGGACGTGCAAAAGTCCACCATTGTACGCGGCGCGGGCGACCAGGGCCGGCGTTTCGGCGCGGCGGCGTCGTCGCGACGGCCGCTCGCGCGTGCCGGGCGGACGGCGACGGGCGCCTGGCGGGGCGCCGCCGCCCCGCCGCAGGTCAGTGCGGGCCCGGCTGGCCGGCGCGCGCGGCCCGGTTGGCCGCCGGCCAGAACAGCGCGAGCGGATTCGACAGCACCGTGCGGACGATCGCGGCGACGAGCGCGCGCACCTTGGTCGGGCGCAGGCTGCGCGAGCGCACGGCCATCGTGAACGCGAGTGCGAAGCTCACGAGCACGTTGAGGAGGGCCATGCTGAGCACGCCGGCGCCGGCCCACCACAGCTCGGGCGTGCCGAGCGCATCCTTGCCCAGTACGCCGAGCGCGATCCCGATCGAGCCGGCCGACAGCGTCACGTGCCGCACCTCGAACGGGAACATGAACACGGTGACGATCGCCGGGACGAGGCCGAGCATCAGGCCGAGGCCGACGTTCGCGACCACGCCCGCGACGTTCGACCGGCAGAAGTGCGCGAGCTTCGCGGCGCCGGCCGCGCCGAGCGTCAGGCGCAGCCGGCGGTTGTACGCGAGCGCGTCGCCGACCCGGTGCAGCACGAACCAGTTGTCGGCCCAGCCCGCGAGCAGGCTCGACGCCCACAGCAGCACGCCCGTGAGCGCCGCATAGAACGGCGTCGGGCCCAGCAGCGAGAACGAGTGCAGCGTCGCGTGCGCCTTCTCCGGCGAGATCAGGTTCGCGTGCAGCACGTTGCTCGCGAACAGCTGCACGAGCAGGCACACGGGCAGCACGACGAGCACGTTGCCGGAAATCGCGGCCGCCTGCGTGCGGATCAGCGCGATCACCGACGCGACGAACGTCTTCACGCCTTCCTCGTGACCGGTGTCGTCGAGCTCGCGCGCGAGTGTCGGCGCGGTCATCGCAGGCTGCTTGGTCGCGAGCGTGAAATGCAGGAAGTGCATCAGCATGAAGCTGGCCGCGTAGTTGACGCCCGCGAGCAGCCCTTCGAGCATCGACTGCAGGTGCGCGCCCGTGATCGCGAACTTCACGCACACGGTCGCGACCGTGACGAGGCCGCCGCCCGCGGCCATCCGCAACATCTTCAGATATTCGGCGCGGCCGCGCGAGATGTAGTGCTCGCCGGTGTCCGCGTTGGTCTCGACGAGCTTGCGTGCGAAAAGAGAAAAGTTGCTGCGCACGAGGTGCGCGACGCTCTGGCTGCTCTGGTTCGCATCGACGAGCTCGGCAGTCAGATGCGCCATGCCGCGCAGGTCGTCGCGCGCCATCCACGCGTTGAGCAGCATTTCCGCGCGCAGGATGCGCATGCGCATCCGTTCGACCTGAAACACGATGTCGACCGACACGCCGTTGCGGTACAAGTGCGCGAACACGTCGTCGATGGCGATCCGGCATTCGTCGAGCAGCACGCGCAGGTAGTTCACCTCGTGCAGCAGCTTGCTCGGGTCGCCGCCGTCGTCGGCGGCCGCATGCGCGGTCTCGACCGCGAGCATCGCGCGCGTGAGGCGGTAGAACGGCTGCGATTCGAGCGGCTTGCGTGCATCGTCGTCGGACAGCCGGCTGCGCACCGTCTGCGACAGGCCGGTCGAGCTGATCTGGCAGGTCAGGTTGTGCAGCGCGGCCAGCAGGTCGCGCGAGAACGAACCGGGCTCGTGGCGCTCTTCGTCGGTGACGTCGAACGAGATCAGCTCGGCGAAGCGCGCGAGCAGGTCGTCGGGCAGCGCGCCGATCCATTTCGCGTCCTCGGGCGTCGGGAACATCAGCGTGAACAGCGCCGACAGCTCGCGGCGGTTCGGCGCGGGCGGGATCAGCGACGAATCGATCCGCTCGAACAGCGCGCCGAAGAAGCCCGAATGCACCGGCATGCCGGCGTCGCACAGCAGCGAAATGCCGTCGCACTCGCGCAGGATGCCGCGCAGGATGCGCCCGGCGTGCGCTTTCCACGCGGGGTTGCGATCGAGCACGTGGAACAGGTAGCGCAGCCGCGCATGGGCCGGATACGCCCGCGTGTCGGCGTCGCGCTCGGCCGGCGCGTCCTGCACCGTGCCGTTGCGGCGCAGCCAGTGCGCGAGCTCGATCAGCCATTCGCTGCGCTCGGCGTACGACGCGTCGGCGTCGGCGTGCGCGAGCAGCGCATCGAGCTGGTGACCGGCATTGCGGGACGCGCGCCACTTCTTGATCAGGGTCGTCAGGGAACGAAACATAAACGGAATAGCGAAAGCCCGGGACGGGCGGGTTCGGGATGCCGGCCGGGGAAACGGCGCGGCACCGGGAGAACGGGTGAGACGGGGCCGGTGCCGGACGGGGCGCGGCGACCCGCGATGCGGCTGCCCCGCCGCGGTGCACGCCGACCGCGTGCGGGCGCCGGGAGGCACGGCGGTCGGGCCGAACGGCCCGGCGCCGCTGGCGGGTGCGCACGACGAACGGCGCGAGCCTGAAAGTGCGTAGGATCGTCAATCGGGCCGGAAAACGCAAGCGGACCGCGTTGCATGGCGCGGGTTCCGGCGGCTTTGACAAAGAATGTAAATGGCCGTTCGGCCGATGAAGGCGGTGCGCGAGACCGGCTGTGGCGGCGTGGGGCCTACGACCTACGACCTACGACCTACGACCTACGACGGGCGGCGCGCGCTGCCGGACGCGCCGCGCCATTCGACACCGCGCACGCGAACGCCGTATCGAACGTTCGCCTGCGCGGCCGTCCGCGTTCGCTTATGCGCCGGACTGACCCGTCGCGTCGGCGTCGCCGCCGGACGTCGGGTTGGCCGGGCACGGCACGGCCGGCGTGACCGCCGTCTTGCTGCCGGCCGCGGGCGCGGCCGTCGCGCCGCGGCGTGAGGCCATCGCGCGCACGCCGGCCGCGGCCTGCGCGGCAATCACGTCGAGCGCGCGCCGGTGGCCGGCGACGAGCGCGTCGTAGCCGTCGGCGACCGGTTCGGCGACGCTCGTGCGGCAGGTCATCACGGCCTGCGTGGCGAGCGAGCGCACGCTCCACACGGCGTCGACCGCGGCTCGCTTGCCGGGCCACGACTCGAAGCGCTGCACGTTCACGCTGATGCGATAGACGGGCACGCCGGCCGGATAGGCGGAATTCGCGACGTCGATCGTGCCGAGCTGCGCGGCGAGATCGTCCGACAGCGCGCGGCGGATCTCGTCGGCCGGCGGCGACGCCCAGCGTTCCTGCTCGAGCACGTCGACCTGCGCGGCGTTCTTCTGCACGACCAGCTGGCTCTTCGCGACCTGCTCGGGCACGCCGACCGACGGCACCTCGATCAGGAACGCCGGGTTGGCCGGCGCGGTACGCAGCGGCGCCGCGGCGTCGGCCGGGCTGAGCGTGTAGAACCGCGCGGGCGGCGAGCTGCACGCGGCGAGCGCGAGTGCGGCGACGACCGCCGCCGCGCCGCTCGCGAAACCGTTCACGCGTGTCGTCATTGCTTATCTCCTGGCTTGCCCTTGAGCAGCGATTCGGGGTGGCGCTCCAGATAGTCGGCGAGCGCGTTCAGCGATTGCAGCGTGCGCGTGAGTTCCTTCAGCGCGCCGCGCACGTCGGACTGCAGCGGCGAATCCTGCTGCAGCGTCGCCTCGGCGGTCGAGAAGGTCTGCTTCGCGGCCGACAGCGTGTCGCGCGCTTGCGGCGCGACCTGCGTGTCGAGCTGCTTGAACAGCTTGTCGGCGTTCGCGAGCGCGCTGTTCAGGTTCGCGCCGATCTGGTCGAACGGCACCTTGTCGAGCTTCTTCGCGATGTCGGCGACCTGCAGCTGCAGCTCGTCGAGCGTATTCGGTACGGTCGGCAGCTCGAGCGGCTGGCGGGCCGTGTCGATCTTCACTGCCGGCGCCTTCGGGAAGAAGTCGAGTGCGACGTACAACTGGCTCGTCAGCAGGTTGCCGGTGCGCAGCTGGCCGCGCAGTCCGTGCTGGACGAGCCGCTCGACGATCTCGCGGCGGGCCGGTTCACCCTGGCTCGCGATCGTCTCGCGGAAGCGCCGGCCGAGGCGTTCCGGATACACGTTCATCGTCACCGGCATCGTGAAGTTCTTCGCCTTCGGATCGTAGTCGATGCCGATGTTCGTCACTTCGCCGAGCACGATGCCGCGGAAGTCGACCGTCGCGCCGACGGCGAGCCCGCGCAGCGACTGATTGAAGTTCATCACGACCTGCAGCGGTTGGCCGTCCGGGTCGCGCATCGCGTCGCCCTCGTCGGAGCCGAGACGGAACGTCGTGTTGTTCGGCGCGGTCGCGCCGCTGCCCTGGTTTGGCGGCGTCTGGAACGCGATGCCGCCGAGGATCACCGTCGCGAGCGACTGCGTGTTCAGCTTCAGGCCGCTCGAATCGAGCCGCAGGTCGACGCCGCTGGCCTGCCACCAGCGCGAGTTCACGCCGACGTACTGGTCGTACGGCGCATTGACGAACACGTTGAACGTGACGCCCGTGCCATCCTTGTCGAGCGAGAAACCGACCACCTGGCCGACCTGGACGCGGCGGTAGTAGACCGGCGAGCCGATGTCGACCGAGCCGAGCGAATCGCCGCGCAGCACGTACTGCGTGCCTTTCTGGTCGCCCGTGACCGCGGGCGGCGTCTCGAGGCCGGTGAAGTCGGTCAGCGTGTCCTGCCCGTGACCGGCGTCGACGCCGATGTACGCACCGGACAGCAGCGTGCCGAGCCCCGACACGCCGGTCGCGCCGACGCGCGGGCGCACGATCCAGAAGCGCGAGCCCTGGACCGCGAAGTCCTCGGCTTCCTTCTTGAGCTGCACCTGCACCAGCACGCGCGACAGGTCCTTCGACAGCTTGATCGTCTTGACCATGCCGATCTCGACGTCCTTGTACTTGACCTGGGTCTTGCCCGGCTCGAGCCCCTCGGCGCTGTGGAAGCTGATCGTGATTTCCGGGCCGCGCTCGCGCACGGACTTGATCACGAGGCCGATGCCGATCAGCGCGGCGATCAGCGGCACGAGCCAGACGAGCGACGGCAGCCAGCCGCTTTTCGTCGAGATCGTCGGATCGGGCGGTCGGGGCGCGTCGTGCTGCGGCCCTTGTGGACTATTCATGGTGATTCCCTGAGGTTTCGACTGGATCCCAGATCAGACGGGGATCGAACTGCATCGACGCGAGCATCGTCAGGATCACGACCGAGCCGAACGCGAGTGCGCCGGGGCCGGCCGTGATGACGGCGAGCGAACGGAAATGGACGAGCGCGACGGTCAGCGTCACGACGAAGATGTCGAGCATCGACCAGCGGCCGATGCGCTCGACGATCCGATAGAGGCGCGTGCGCTGCAGCGGCCGCCACGTGGCGCGGCGCTGCGCGCTGGTGACGAGGATCGTCAGCACGCCGAGCTTGAGCATCGGCACGAGGATGCTGGCGACGAACACGACGACGGCGAGCGGCCAGTCGCCGGACGTCCAGAAATAGATGACGCCGCTCATGATCGTGTCCTGCTGCGACCCGACGATCGACGACGTACGCATGATCGGCAGCAGGTTCGCCGGAATGTAGAGGATCGCGGCCGCGAGCAGCAGCGCCCACGTGCGCATGATGCTGTTCGGCGTGCGCACGTGAAGCGCGCTGCCGCAGCGCGCGCAATGCGCGTGCGGCCGGTCGATCGTCTGCACGAGCCCGCATGCGTGGCAGCTGGCGTAGCCCTCGCGGGCGGCGGTCGGCTGGGAGCTCGTCATCGGCGGGGGGCGCCCGGCAGCGGCGCGGCGGGGTCGGGCTGCTCCGGCGCGCGGCCGGCGCGCAGGTCGTCGGCGATGTCCCATACCGTGCGCGGGTCGAACATCAGCACGACGGCGGTCATCAGCGTGAGCGCGCCGAACGCGAACAGCGCCGCGTCGGGCACGACGCGCGCGAGGCTCACCATCTTCACGATCGTGACCACGATGCCGAGCATGAACACCTCGATCATCCCCCACGGCCGCACGAGCTGGATCGTGCGCAGCACGAGGTTGAGGCCGGGCGGCACGATGCCGCGCCGGATCGGCAGCAGGACGTAAAGCAGCGCGGCCATCTCGACGAGCGGAAACAGCACGGTCGAACAGAACACCATCACGCCGACGATCGCCATGTCCTGATGCCACAGCGCGTCGATCGCCCCGATCAGCGTCGTCTGCACGCGGGTGCCGTTCAGGTCCATTTCGAGGATCGGGAACGTCTGCGCGATGATGAACGTGACGAGCGCCGCGACCGCGAGCGCGCTGATGCGCTCGATCTGCGTGGTGCTGTTGCGATACAGCAGCGCGTCGCAGCGCGGGCAGCGGGCGATCTCGCGGCCGCTCAGGCGCGGTTTATGCAACAGTGCGTCGCATTCGTGGCAGGCAATCAGGTCGTATCGTTGCATGGAAAAGGGGTGTTGCGACGGCCGGGAGAACGCGTCGACGGGGCCGGAACCCGCGCCAATCTTACCAAAAGGGCTTTTTCGGTGGGTCAAGGATCGTGAGTTGCGTGACCGATCGGTAACATGGCGGGAAGCCGTCAGCCGGCTGGCGCGCCTGTCCTCAGAGTCCGCGCGCGTCAAAAGGTTGCGGTAGCATGGCGCCCTTGACGTGCGTCGGACGAATTTACCGGCGCAGCCGTTCGCTGAACTGAGGAACCCAAGATGGCATCGAAATCGCCGCTGGCCGCGCCGGCCCGCTACGCACCTACCGCGATCGCGCTGCACTGGCTGATCGCGCTGCTGATCGTCTGCGGCTTCGCGCTCGGCTGGGTGATGACCGACATCCCCGGCTTCACGCCGACCAAGCTGAAGTACTTCTCGTGGCACAAGTGGATCGGCGTGACGGTGTTCGCGCTGGCCGTCGTGCGCGTGCTGTGGCGTGCGACCCACGTGCCGCCGCCGCTGCCGGGCGGCACGCCGGCATGGCAGCGCGCGGCGTCGCACGGCGTGCACATGCTGCTGTACGTGCTGATGATCGTGATCCCGGTGACGGGCTACCTGTACAGCTCGGCGTCGAACATCCCGGTCGTCTATCTCGGCATCGTGCCGCTGCCGCGCCTGATCGACCCCGATCCGGTGCTGAAGGAAACCTTCAAGACGCTGCACGTGTCCTTGAATTACATTCTGCTTGCGCTCGTTGCGATGCACGTGCTCGCGGCGCTCAAGCACCAGTTGTTGGACCGCGACGGCCTGCTGTCGCGCATGCTTCCCTTTGCCAAATGAAGGATCCCATGAAAGTGTCTTTCTCCCGCTCCATGCTGACCGCGTTCGCCGCGGCGGCGCTCGTCGCGTCGGGCGCGGCGCATGCCGACGTCGATCTCGCGAAGAGCAAGGTGTCCGCCGTGTCGAAGCAGATGAACGTGCCGACCGAAGGCGCGTTCAAGAAGTTTTCCGCGCAGGTGAAGTTCGACCCGGCGAAAGCCGCGCAGGGCAGCGCGCAGATGACGATCGACGTCGCGAGCTTCGACCTCGGCGACAAGATGTACAACGACCAGGTCGCCGGCAAGGACTGGTTCGACGCGAAGACCTATCCGCAGGCGACGTTCGTGTCGTCGGCGATCGCGCCGGCCGGCGGCAACAAGTACAACGTGACCGGCAAGCTGACGATCAAGGGCAAGGCCGAGACCGTCACGGTGCCCGTCACGGTCGCGCAAAACGGCGCGACGCAGACGTTCGACGGCGTGCTGCCGATCAAGCGTTCGACCTTCAACGTCGGCACCGGCGAGTGGAAGGACACGTCGGTCGTCGCGGACGAAGTGCAGATCAAGTTCCATCTCGTCGCCACCAAGTAAGCGGCAGGTTGCCGCCTCAACTGAATGCCGCGCGAGGGCGCGGCGCCGTTCCCAGGAGAAAAAGTTTGAAAAAGCATCTGATCATCGCCGCGGGCGCGCTGGCCGCTTCGCTGTCGTTCTCGGCCTTCGCCGAAAGCGCGACCTACCAGTTCGACCCGAGCCACACGTACCCGAGCTTCGAGGCCGATCACTTCGGCGGCCTGTCGGTCTGGCGCGGCAAGTTCGACAAGTCGAGCGGCACCGTGACGCTCGATCGCGCGGCAAAGACCGGGACGGTCGACGTGACGACCGACATCGCGTCGATCCACACGGGCAGCGCGAAGCTCGACGAGCACCTGCAGACGGCCGAGTTCTTCGATGCGGCGAAGTTCCCGCAGGCGAACTACAAGGGCACGATCAAATTCGACGGCGACAAGCCGGTGTCGGTGGTCGGCAACCTGACGCTGCATGGCGTCACGAAGCCGCTCACGCTGAAGATCGACTCGTTCAAGTGCATGCCGCACCCGATGCTCAAGCGTGAAGTGTGCGGCGTCGACGCGGTCGGCGAATTCAGCCGCGACGATTTCGGTCTCGACTACGGCAAGCAGTACGGCTTCAAGATGAAGACGAAGCTGCTGATCACGGCCGAAGCGGTCAAGCAGCAGTAAGACTTCCCGGCGAGGCCGGCCGTCGGGCCGGCCCCCTGCGGGCCAACCGCCGCGCTCCCGTTACCGGGGCGCGGCGGTTTTTTTGCGCGCCTATAATCGCCCGAGCGCAGCATGCGGCCATGCGGCGCCGGGCAGGC
Source organism: Burkholderia sp. BE12 (assembly GCF_002959955.1). Lineage (NCBI taxonomy): Bacteria > Pseudomonadati > Pseudomonadota > Betaproteobacteria > Burkholderiales > Burkholderiaceae > Burkholderia > Burkholderia sp. BE12. The sequence goes on from NZ_PREY01000015.1 coordinate 173,578, forward strand.
CGACGCCGCGACGGCGGCCGCCTCTAACAGAACGTACAACGACAAGGAGATCGCCGATGCATGCCGTCACGCAGCCCCGTTCCATTGCCTCGTCGCCGCGCGTCTGGCGCGCGGTGGTCGCCGCGTCGATCGGCAACGCGCTCGAGTGGTTCGATCTCGTCGTCTACGGTTTTTTCGCGGTGACGATCTCGAAGCTGTTCTTCCCGGCCGGCAACGACACCGTGTCGCTGCTGCTCACGCTCGGCACGTTCGGCGTGTCGTTCTTCATGCGGCCGCTCGGCGCGATCGTGCTCGGCGCGTATGCCGACCGCGCGGGCCGCAAGGCCGCGCTCACGCTGTCGATCCTGTTGATGATGGCCGGCACGCTGGTCATCGCGGTGCTGCCGACCTACGGGACGATCGGCGTCGCCGCGCCGGTGATCCTCGTCGCCGCGCGGCTGATGCAGGGCTTTTCGGCCGGCGGCGAGTTCGGCAGCGCGACCGCGTTCCTCGCCGAGCACGTGCCCGGGCGGCGCGGCTTCTTCGCGAGCTGGCAGGTCGCGAGCCAGGGGCTCACGACGCTGCTCGCGGCCGGCTTCGGCACCGTGCTGAACGCGCAGCTGTCGGCCGCGCAGATGGCGTCGTGGGGCTGGCGCGTGCCGTTCTTCTTCGGGCTGCTGCTCGGGCCGGTTGCGTACTACATCCGCACCAAGGTCGACGAAACCCCCGAATTCCTCGCGGCCGAAAGCACCGCGAGCCCGCTACGCGATACGTTCGCATCGCACAAGGCGCGGCTCGTCGCGGCAATGGGCGTGGTCGTGCTCGGCACCGTCGCGACCTATCTCGTGCTGTTCATGCCGACCTACGGCGTGAAGCAGCTCGGCCTCGCGCCGTCGGCCGCATTTGCGGCGATTCTCGTCGTCGGCGTGATCCAGATGGCGTTCGCGCCGCTCGTCGGCCACTGGTCGGATCGCTACGGCCGCGTGCGCGTGATGATCGCGCCGGCCGTCGGCATCCTCGTGCTGATCTATCCGGCGTTCGCGTATCTCGTCGCGCATCCGGGCTTCGGCACGCTGATCGCGCTGCAGGTGCTGCTCGCGTTCCTGATGACCGGCTACTTCGCGGCGCTGCCGGGGCTGCTGTCGGAGGTGTTTCCGGTGCAGACGCGCACGACCGGGATGTCGCTCGCGTATAACGTCGCGGTGACGATCTTCGGCGGCTTCGGCCCGTTCATCATTGCGTGGCTGATCCGCGCGACCGGGATGAAGACCGCGCCGAGCTTCTACCTGATGTTCGCGGCGGTGCTGAGCCTTGCGGCGCTGATCGTGCTGCGCAAGCGGTTCGGGTTCCGCTGAAAGGGGCGGGCGGCGCGTCAGCTGCCGCCGCGCTCGCACACCGGTTGCGCCGGCATCAGTTGCGGCGGCGCGTCGACGGTCCGGACCGGGCGCCCCGCGAGCGCGGCGAGCGCCTGCCGGAGCTGCCAGTCGGCGGCCGTGCCGAATGCGCGCTGCGGCAGCGCCGCGCTCCTCGCCGTATCGATCTTCGCGCGCACGCGCTGCTCGCGCAGCTTCTGCCGTGCGTTGCGCACCTGCGCGAACGGGTCGGGCGCCTGCCGGTCCGCATACGGCGCGCGGGCCAGATCGACTTCCCGGTACCACAGCAGCACGCCGTCGACGTCCGAATCGACGCGCGGCGGCACGAGCCAGTCCGGCATGACGCCGTAGCCGTCCATCGGGCAGCCGTTCGGCCGCAGGTTGCGCGCGAACGTGAAATTCAGGCGCGTGCCGTCGATCAGATCGACACCCGTCTGCGCGAGCCCTTTCCCGTAGGTCGGCATGCCGAGCAGTTTCGCGCGGCCGAGATCCTTCAGCGCCGCCGCGGTCGCTTCGGCGGCCGACGCGCTCTGTCCGTCGACGAGCACGACGAGCGGCACGGTGCGCCACCAGTCGTCGGCCTGCAGCGGCGCGAGCGGGTCCTGCCCGTGCATGACGGGCAGTTCGTAGTCGGGCCAGTTGGTCGTGTAGCGGCGGCGGTGCGTGTCGCCGCGCTCGACCGTCACCATCGCGGTGCGGTCGCGTCCCGCGAACAGCGCGGTGATGCCGATCGCCGCATTGAGCGCGCCGCCGCCGTTGATGCGCAGGTCGAGGATCATCTGCTTCACCGGCGGGCCCGCGCGGCGCGCGGCCTGTACCGCGTCGATATAGTCGCCGACCGCCGGCTCCGGAAAGCTCGACAGCCGCGTGTACAGGATGTCGCCATCGAGCCGCTTCGCGGTCGCCGGATGCGGTCTGACGATCGCGCGCACGGGCGCGAAGCTCAGCACCGCATGCTTCGGCCCGCGCTGCACCGTGAGCTTCAGCGGCACGCCCGCGTCGCCCTTCGCGAGTTTCGTCAGCGCGCTGCCGTCGATGCCGACGACGCTCCTGTCGTTCATCGCGACGACGAGATCGTCGGGCCGCACGCCGGCCCGTTCCGCCGGCGCGTCGGGAATCACGTCGATGATGTGCAGCCCGTCGGGCCGTGTCTCGAACACGATCCCGATGCCCGGCATGCCGTCGCGGGCGCGCCGCTCGTCGTCGCGCCGTTCCTGCTCTTCCTTCGCGTTGAAGAAGCGCGCGTACGGCAACGTCTTGATCCCGTCGTGGGTCGTGGCGTCGAGCAGCGCGCCGATGTCGACGTCGGTCAGGTGCTGTTTCTTCAGCACTTCGACGGCCGCTTTCAGTTCGCAGAGCTGCGGCTCCCAGTCGGGCGGGCAGGGC